>CAVWXQ010000026.1:0-30632 GCA_963759005.1 uncultured Gammaproteobacteria bacterium | reverse complement strand
ATTTCCCAGACGTCTGCTATGCGGTGTAAGCAACTACACATGACTAAACACATCAATGGCAGTTATGGGCCGAGAGCACATGCTCAACAATTGATATCGATCGTACGTTATCGTTATTTCCAGCAAATAATTAAACGATACATTCAATCGCGGTTGAACGGGAACTAAATTTTGGCCAGGAACATACCGAAATGATGAGATTTTGTGTAACTACAAAAATCCCTTACCCATCCCTGCCATCAACCCGTTCACTCAACAACATCGGCGCATACACAAAAACAAAGATAGCGAACGCTATTATCCATAACAGCTGCGATATGCCAATCCAGTAAAGATATAAGTCCATATTAAATAAAGGGAAGATCACTCGTACGATAACAGCCAATAACAATACAGCGAAACTCCAGAAAACGATGGCAGGTGGATCAAAAACGCTACGACCGGTATGTCCCAACGAAACACGCGACATCATGCCCAGGGTAAGCAAACCTATACCGCCTGCAGTGAAAGCATGTACTGATAAAAAAGGTGAAAAACCTGCAATTATCGATAATGCTGTTAAAGCAAAGCCCAGAATAATTGAAACGTATGCTACGACCAGAATCCATACCAGTGATTTACTCCAGATTTTATTGCTATACCAGCCGGCTAATCGTAATGTGTGTAATAACGCTAAAAGCACAGCAAAGATAGCAGTCAAAGTATCATATTCGGTAAACACATCGCAAATCCATAGACATACTAATAAAACCAGACTGGAATGATCGACCCATGCATGATTTTTTATTTCGACTTCACCGTCAATACCATTTTTAATAAACATCGGCATAACGCGGCGCATCATCACCAGGACTAAAGCAATAATCATATATAACGCCGAATACAGTCCCCACTGCACGCCCTCTGCAATAATACCTGTAATACCCAGGTAAAAAACAACATTGCAGAGCAGCAACAAAAATAATTTTGCAATGATGCCAACCTGTTTGTACTGTTTGACTTTCAATACCGGACGCAAGCAGACGACAACCAGCATAAACATAAATGCAACATCAACGGCAGCGATCATCTCTAGGGCAGCATCAAGCCGCTAATCCGCAACAGCCGTGCCAGCAGCCAGAGTGATAACATAATAACGCCAGTGCTTTACCGCGAAGTACTTCCAGACCCTGTCCAGTTTTTTATTGCTGTCAGTAAGAAACCGGCGACCACTGCCATGATATAACCGAAGATCATTTCATGGGCGTGCCATAAATTTGGAGGAATTCCAGCAAATGTGAATTCTACAGAATAGACATAACTCGCCATCCAGATGGCCATCGAAACAATGGCAAACACACCCGCGCCAAAAAGAATGGTCGAAAACCTAAACGCCAGACGGGCGGACCATAATCAGTTATTTTTGAATCAACCACTTGGCCGTCAATGTTTAACATAAAATTTATAATTCCCCGAAGAATCTGATCGCCTTAATTAAAAAACGTCTAATTAATAAAAACACTTGACCCTTGCCTGCGTTCAATATGACATGAAACAGTACATACATTATTAAATTACGCAAATGACACACGTCAAAAAGCAAAAAATATAAACCGCTAAAACCAGGGCTTCAACATTGTCCTTATTATTTTGCCACTCTTTGACCTAAATCATGGACATAAACCAGATAACTGATGAACATACAAGTTTTGTTTATTGTCAAGTCCCAAGCTAAATCAATACAGCCTGACAAGCCATTATTAATGAAGAGCCTTTATGATAAATAATACCGATAAAAATACAAATACAAACAACGATGGCTTTGACGTCAAGGTCGGCCTGGCTGAAATGCTCAAAGGTGGTGCCATCATGGATGTCACCAATGCTGAACAGGCTAAAATTGCCGAGGATGCCGGTGCCTGTGCAGTAATGGCGCTGGAGCGCATTCCATCCGATATTCGACGTGACGGTGGTGTTGCCCGCATGTCTGAATCCCTGAGATGATTCAAAAAATCAAAGATACCGTTTCCATTCCAGTGATGGCCAAATGCCGTATTGGTCACTTTGCTGAAGCGCAAATATTACAGGCGTTGGAAGTTGATTTTATTGATGAATCCGAAGTACTGACGCCCGCTGATGAAGCTAATCATATATACAAAAAGGACTTTAAAGTGCCTTTTGTCTGCGGTGCCACCAATCTTGGCGAAGCGCTACGCCGTATTGGTGAAGGTGCTGCCATGATACGCACCAAGGGTGAAGCTGGCAGCGGCAATATTGTTGAAGCGGTACGGCATATGCGCGCACTGCAAGATGAAATGTCACGTCTTACTACACTTGCTAAAGAACAACTAATGAGTGTTGCTAAAGACATGGGTGCTCCTTACGATTTAGTTTGTTATGTTGCTGAGCACGGCGAACTTCCGGTACCCAAACTTTTCAGAGCAGGCGGCATTGCGACCCCAGCTGATGCCGCACTGGTCAAACAATTAGGCGCACAGGCCGTATTCGTCGGTTCCGGTATTTCTAAATTCAATGACCCTGCCGCTCGTGCTGTAGCCATTGTTAAAGCGACAACCCATTATGACGATCCGGCCGTATTACTGGACGTAAGTCGTGGTTTACAACCAGGCATGAGGGGATTAGAGATGTCCGAGATTCCCGAAGAAGAACGTCTTGCAGCCAGGGGCTGGTAAACCCTGATGTGCAGGCTGCATGAATAAGACTGTAGGCATACTTGCTTTACAGGGCGCTTATCAAAAACATGTTGAAAGCCTTTCGCGGCTTGGTGTTGAATCACGCCTGATACGTAAACCTGGCGAGCTGGATGATTGTACTGCGCTGATTTTACCTGGCGGGGAATCAACCACGATAAGTTTGCTGATAGAGGAATACGGTTTTTATCAACCGATTAAATCGTTTGCAGAAAAGCACCCGGTTATGGGTGTTTGTGCCGGTATGATTATGATGGCAAACGAAGTTGATGATAAACGTGTTACACCTTTAGGATTACTCTCATTCAAAGCAACACGTAATTTTTACGGTCGCCAGGTTCACAGTTTTACCGCGGATATTAAATTGTGTTTTGATAGCAACACGTTTAAAGCACCTTTTATCCGCGCACCTGGTATTGAAGAACTTTCGCCAGAAGTTGAAATATTGGCGACTTACGACAATAAGGTTGTAATGATAGGCGCTGGTAAACATGTGGCATTATCATTCCATCCAGAATTAACACAGGATACACGAATACATGAACACTGGTTAAGTAGATAACCGTAAAAAATATTTACGTTTTGAGAAAATATCACATCACTATCCAGTGCTCACCCCTTTCCTGAAGTAGCCTAGATACAGGATAGTAAGCCACTTCAAGCGCCTGACAATGAGAAACACCGCCTTTCTCTTCTACAAAACGCACATACATGACAAAGTGGCATAAATCAATTGACCTTTAATGATTAGTATATTATAATATACCTATATTTAAGAGAGGTATTATTCTTATGAAAATTATCACAAACAATATAAAACCCGTTCTACTGAGCTTTTTTATGCTTGGTGTAACTGTACCGGCACATGCCGAAAATGATGATGTCTGCGCACCATTTAAGGATGCAGATATTAATCAAAGCATGTTGTCCTTGATGTTAAAGGCCGCTACAGACGGAGATTTATATCGCATCAAGCCCGATTCATCGAAAATGGGATTTTGCGTTAACGGTCCAACAGGGGAAGTCAAAGCAGAGTTTCGCAGTTTTAAAGGTGGTCTGGCACTAAATGACTTTGAGCGACAAGGTGCGGCATTGGTTCGTATCGATGTCGATAGCGTGGAAACAGATTCAGGCTTTATCAAAATGATGCTGAAAAGCGAGAGTTTTTTTGATACCGAACAATATCCGGATATTATTTTCGTTAGTACCGGTATCGAGTGGATAACCGATAAAAAAGGCGTACTCAAAGGTGATCTCACCATGCACGGTGTTACTAAAACCGTGGCATTTTATGTTGAGTTGAAGAAAACAGAGACTGAGCCAGGTAAAGAGGCAGTGACTGTTAAAGCGACGACAACCGTGCAACGCTCAGAATTTGGTATGTTTACTCTTGCACCAATGGTGGATGACCGTGTAAGCCTGTGCATGTCAATAGAAGCCTACAAATACCAGTCTTAGTCTATATCAGCTGCGTGATCTATAGCTGCAATAGTACAGTAGCTATAGATCACCACCGCGGCCTTTAGACATTATCAATAATTTCTTTAGCCCGGATTAGATTTTGCAGCTCGCCCTGCCCCGGTTTTTTTAATGCATCAAGTGATGCTAAAGAAAAACAGGCCACAGCGCAGGTGGTCATCAATTTACCACTACTAGATAGTGCTGGTGCTGTACTGGCAAGATAACTCACCAAATAATCCATGCCAGGATTATGCGCCAGGATCAGTAAGCGTTGCCGTGGTTGTTGACTGGCGGCACGCGCATGAATTTCGATGGTTTCACACAGGGTGTCCATATCTGCCAGATAAAGCTGCTGCTCAAAAATAATATTTTTTTCATCTACCGCCAGGTTATTTAATAACAAGCTGGCTGTTTCCCGTGTGCGCTGCGCTGCAGACACAACCATTCTATCTGGCACCAGGCCCAGCTGATTCAGATGGGCACCCATGCGAATTGCGTCCCGCGCGCCCATTTCATTCAACGGCCGGTCTATATCAGCAGTATGACCAGACCAGTCTGACTTGGCATGACGCATTAGCATTAGTTCAAACATAACTTTCAGCTTCCTGGATCGGTAATTTGCATTTTATGTTGTAACTTAAAACTTATAACATAAAACTTTTAGCTAATAATGTTTATTTAAGTATCAGCAAGGCGCTGGTAATAACGCATTCTGTACAGCAGACGTTTGTGTTCGTCATCCTCTTCAAATCCTGAACGATCATGCAGAACATTATTGCAGATGAGCCCCTGACCCGACTGCAAGGTGCCCCGATAGATATAGGGTGAGTCTGTATGCAGGTAATCATGCAAAAGCGCTACTGCCTCCTGCACTAGCGGATCCTGCTTCCAGGCTATACTGCGCGTTCTCGCAGTGTAACGCATATGAAGATCACCGTCAGCCGAAATAGAAAACACCGGGCCATATCGATCAGGACGAACCACTTCACCTTGTTTATTAATATTTGCCGGAATCATCATTACGTCCGGCTGCATTAAAACACGGATATAATCTGGGTTTTCCTGGCGAAGGCGAATATAAGCTATTTCATGATCCAGTAAAGCATTCTCACCACCGCTGGCGGCCGGAGAAACGCAGTGCAATAACAACGCATTGATCTGGTGATCCAGGGTATTGTAATAACCATCAGTGTGCCAATGAATAGATTTATTTGTGTAAGGGATATATTCGCTACGCCATTCATCGTTAGCAACCCTTAGCGCAGTAATACCATCATCAGCGCCCCTGTTGTCATCAGGGATAAATAGTTCAAACTGCTGAGCTAATTTATCAGGAATGCCTTTATCAGGGTCATCGCCTGTTTTGCCCGCATAGATCGCCATATTGGTTTTTTTGACCAGATCACGAATGATTTTATACTCCGCTATACTTAATTTTCTCGGGTCATTGACCTCAACGATGATATCTTCAAGAGTCTGCGGGTAATCATCCATCTTGTTGTCAAGCCAGGCATGGTACGCCGTGTCATTATCCAGATCGAAAGGACTACCCAGTTTGTATTTTTCACTGGAATAATTTGTTGTCTTTATTAAATTCATTATGCTCACACCTGTTGCTTGTTTATTGTCGGTTCATCCATACCAGCCTGTCCCTGCCAGTACTCGTCACATTCACCTGTTTTTATATATTTCAGCATTGCTGTCCCGTAAATGCGAGAGACGTGAAGCGGACACATTTATCAACGACCATCACCCGCATGGCAGGTTTTTTGCTCCTGCAAAACCTGCACTTCCACCGTCCGTGGTGGTCGGCTGCGGGTGTTGAGCCACCATGGATGGCTTTACGGCGTGTCGATGTTGGATGCGTCCGGTTCATGTCTCGGCTTAGTGCAACCCTTATCCAGGCTTGCCACATCAGCCTGTTTAGATAATTTCTTTTTGTTAACGGGACAGCAGTGATATTTCAGTAGTGTTTTTTCTGCATCACTGATGGCCAACTTTCACGCAGGTAATTATCAAAAATATCAATTATCTGCTCTGTCTTTTTAGACTGTGGGCTAATATGCATTACGTCTATTTTATGTATTAGCTAGCCGTTGGTAATAACGCAATCGATATAACAATCTTTTTATATCCTCAGCATCTTCAAAACCTGAGCGATCATGTAAAACATTATTACTAATTAATCCCTGACCAGACTGTAAGGTTGCCCGAAAAATATAAGGCGAATCCGAGGCTAAAAATGTCTTCAGAGTTTTAACAGCTGTTTGTGTTACATCATCTTTTTTCCATTCGATACCATGGGTACGCGCGACATAACGCATGTGCAAGTTACCGTCGGGCATTACTGAAAATACCGGACCGGTACGAGCCGGTCGTATTTCTTCTTTTTTTTCAATGTTTGCTGGTATACACATAACGTCCTTTGCCATCAATGCTTCAATATAACCCGGATTTTTATCACGTAAATGAATATAGGCAATCTCGTGATCCAGTAATGCATTCTCGCCACCATCAGCAGCCGGTGATACGCAATGCAGAAACAGTGCAGAAATCTGCTGATCAAGTGCATTATTGTAACCATCTGTATGCCACTGAATGGCATTGTTCGTATAGGGAACATATGTTCCACGCTCACGACCTGAAACAACCTTTAAGGATGTAATGCCATCATCTGCACCCACATTAGCGTCCAGTTCACTCAGGCCAAATTGTTCAGTCAGTTTTACTGGTATATTTTTATCCGCATTATTTCCTGTATTGCCTGCATAAACCGCCATATTGGTTTTTAACAGCCGAGCGTGAAGGTCATTAAATTCAGCATTCGTTAAAACTGCAGGATTGTTGATTTCAACTATTAAATCTGCAACATTTTCAGGATAATTCTCAAGCTTGATTTCTCGCCACAACTGATAAGCTTTATCATTATCAAGATTAAATGGATTGCCCAGGTGAAAACTCTCAACAAATTGTTTATTCGTTTGTCTCTTTACAGCGTTCATAATTCATGCTCCCTCTCTTTACTGTCCAGTTTTGCACATTCCATTCCAGCTTTATCATGCCAGTAACCATTACATTCACCGGACATGATGTAAGACTGAAAAGCCTTTTCTGCATTGCAGCCTGATATTTTTCCACGCAGGCATTTGTTAAAAACATCAATTATCTGTTCTGTATTTTTAGACTGCGGACTGATGCGTAACACATCGATATTAAGATCAATAAAATCGTTTATATCCCCGATTAAATTTTGAGTTTTAGCTGATTGAGTTTGTATACCGTTTAGCACAAGAAATGATTCATCTTCTCGTGTGCGAAGCATTAATCCATCAGCATAATCCAGGCAGCGAAACTTGCAATCATCTTTTGGCAGCTTGTGTGCACGTGCAGTAAAACACCTGGCTGAGTAAGCCAGAGGCAACCGACCAAAAACAAAAACTTCTGTTTCAACCCCTACAGGTCTATTTTGATGCATTGCCGTCAGCGTTTCCTTTGATAGCTCGACCGGCAGGGTCCAGCGTTTCAAACCGGAATCTGCAAGTACTTCAAGTGTACGGGAATTATAGATATTAACCGCAGGCCCGGTTACAAAAGACTTCTTCCCGGACATCAGCTGAACTGCGCTCATATCATTGGCTTCAACCATATATTGATTATTGTCACAGATTTTTCGTAGCGAACTTAATTCTGAATTCGCCTCAAGCAGTGTCAATGTTGACAACACGACTTCCTTGCCGGCATCCTGCAACAAACCTGCAAGCTGCAGCCAGTCTTCTGTTCTTAACAGCCGGCGTTTAGAACAGACTGTTTCACCCAGATAAACGATATCTACGGCGGTGTCAGCAATAGATTCATAAAACCTGAAAACATCATCACGCGGCCAGTAATATAAGAGCGGGCCAAGAGAAAGTTTAGGTAGTTTTGTTGTCATTATTTAACTCTATATAACGTGTTTTAAGTTGTAAGTTAAATGTTTTAAGTTTTTATTACTTGGTAACACTGCTGTCCCGGTAAAATTGCTGTCATTCGCCTTAAATCACCACGGTATCAGGATTAACCGGCATCAAACCGATCCGAGACATGAATTGGCAACCACCACCTGTGACACGCTGTAAATACTTCCATGTACGCTCGGATGCCGCGTCCATGCGGCATACGGTCACAGGTGGTGGCCGCCAACCCATGTCTCTCATGGTTAGCGGGACAGCAGTAACTTAAAACTTGCAACTTATAGCTAGTCATTACTGCCAGGGCCGATGATAAGCTCCCAGTGTGGTCTGCGATCCTTCCGATACTTTTTCAAGTGTCGCCATCCAGTCAGTCTGTGCCTGATAACATTCAGGATTTTTTTCACAGCTATCAATCGCGTCCCGCCATACTTTTGTTACTTGCGCCACATGAGCCGGACTTCTTTGTCGGCCTTCAATCTTAATGGCTGCGACGCCGACAGACTGTAACTCAGGTAGCAGTTCCAGGGTATTCAGGCTGATGGGTTCTTCAATTGCATAATAAGTATTACCGCTGACATTAAAACGTCCTTTGCATATGGTTGGATAACCTGCCGATTCACCTTCTGCATGCCGATCAATAAGTATGTTATTCAGCCGTGTTTCAAGCCCGTCGGGGGTCTCACTCCAGCTCACGGCATTGGCCGGTGAGCAGGCACCAAAAGTATTGGGGGAACGTCCAGTTACATAAGAAGATAATATGCAGCGCCCTTCCACCATCACACAAAGACTGCCAAAACCAAATACTTCAATAGGCACCGGACTGCTTTGTGCAACCTGTTTTACCTGTTTGAGTGACAACACACGCGGCAAAACAACACGCTGAATGCCAAAATTCTGAAAATAGAAATTAATTGCTTCCGCACTGGTTGCAGAACCCTGCACTGACAAATGCAGCCGAAGATCCGGCCAGCGGTGGCAGGCATAATCCATCACCCCGATGTCTGCCAGGATTAAAGCATCAACACCCATCTCAGCTGCGTGGTCAACAGCATGCTGCCAGCGTGTCCAGCCTGAAGGTTGAGGAAAGGTATTAATGGCGACAAAAACTTTTGTTCCTCGATCATGAGCATAACGAATACCTTCCTGTGCGCGCTTATCGTCAAAATTGAGCCCGGCAAAATGACGTGCATTGGTGTCGTCTTTAAACCCCAAGTACACCGCATTAGCGCCATTATCTACAGCCGCCTTAAGTGAAGGTAAATTACCTGCAGGACATACAAGTTCCATAATCTCTAATCTCTAAGTATCTATACTCTTATAAAGTGACAAAAAACAAAACTTTGTGAACTGCCAACCGGTGTTAGATGATTTTCTGTACTGGTTTCGATAAGTTGAAATGAATCGCCCAAAACTGCTGTCATTTTTTCGGGACTGTAGTGCATGACCTCAAGGCCACTGCATTTTTTCGGTCCATTATCATCAAAGGCAGCAATAATTACATGCGCGCCGATATTTAAAGCAGACAACAACACCTGCACATAACGTGTCCGATCTTTTTCATCGATAAGAAAATGAAAGACTGCACGGTCATGCCAGAGGTCAAAACAACGCTCTGTTTTAAATTCAGTTATATCCTGTTCAAGCCATTCAACCCTGCCCTCATGACCAACAAGACGAGACTTCGCCTGCTTTATTGCAGCATGCGAAATATCCAGCACCGATAAATTTTTATAACCAGCCTCCAGCAAAAAATCGACCAGCGTGGAAGCACCGCCTCCAATGTCGATAATACGCGCCGACATGCCAATACCTGTCGCTTTAATCAATTCAAGTGAACGCTCTGGATGTTGTTGATACCAGCTGACTTCTGTTGATTTTTTATCTGAATAGACCTGTTCCCAGTGATCTTTTCTGTTGTAGTCAGGTCTATTCTGGTTTTTTTTATCTTGATCCGGCTTGTCAATTTTTTTATTCATTTTTACGAGTCAACGTTTTTACACTGCGGGACAAGCCATACTTGCTGGCCTTAGTAGTGTGGAATCATCATCTTCATTTTTATTTTCACTGTTATGTTTACTGTCAACCGTATCAATCTGTTTTACCTGCCTGAGCGATTGCTGGGCCAGCGCCGCTGTTATAGCATTGAGTACCAGCCATTTTTTTGAACACCACCGTGGCGCCAGTAAAACGTTTGATGATGCCGTTCCAGTAAGTCGATGAAAGATGACGTCATCTGGTGTACGCGTAATCAGTTCCACTACATCGAAGACATATTCATTCATGGTGAGCGGCTGGTATTCACCGCGTCGCCACTCATTGGCAAGTTGTGTGCCTTTAACGACATGCAGCGGATGAAACTTAAGGCCATCGACACCCAGCTCGAGCACACGTTCCAGTGAAGTCATATGATGCTCGGTCGATTCACCCGGCAGACCAAGAATAAGATGTGTGCATACTTTAATACCTCGACTGCGCGCTCTTAATAGTGTCTGCTGGTATTCAGCAAAACCGTGTCCTCTGTTGACATGCTTTAATGTTGCATCAAACGCAGACTGTAAACCCAGTTCCAACCAGACTTCGTAACCTTGCTGCTGGTAATCTGCCAATAAATCAAGCACCTTATCCGGCACACAATCGGGGCGTGTGCCTACATCAAGCCCAATGACATCAGGTTCTTTCAGCGCCTCGCCATATAAGCGGCTAAGTTCACAAACATCAGCATAGGTATTTGTGTAAGCCTGAAAATAGGCGATATATTTTTTTGCCCCGGTTCGTTTTAGAATGACCCGTCTACCCGACTCGATCTGATCAGCAATCAGCTTTGGCTTACGACCATGTGGACTAAATGAAACATTATTGCAAAAAGTACAGCCACCACGACCAATTGTGCCATCACGGTTTGGACAGGTAAAACCGGCATCAATAGCAATCTTATGAACACGCTCGCCATAGGCTGCAAGCATGGCTTGACCGAAGGAGTTGACATATAGCGCAAGGTTCAAGATATTTACCAATGAAATCAGCGACCAATCATTTTTCTGCAAATACGATTAAAACTAAATGATCTAGATCAAGAAGAGAGACTTAAACTTGTTTAGCAGATACAAGTTAAGGGCAGCTAAACGCCTGAACATCCATTTTGAATATATACAACAAATAGTATAAATGTTAAAAGTCTTATCGGGATAAAAAATCACGATTAAAGATCATGCTTAACAAACTACTTATCGAACACGATCACATACGCAAAACACTGAATTTGCTGGAAATGCAATTTCTGGATTTGTGTCGTAACCGAACACCAGACCTTTCCATGATGCGCAGCATTATTGTTTATATTCAGGAGTATCCAGAGCAGGTACACCGTCCATTAGAAGACATGGTTTACTCGATTTTGCTCGAGCGCGAAGAGAAGGTTATGCTACTTCAGGACCTGCTAGCCGACCATACAAACATGGAGGTAGATGCGCGTAAGTTAAGAGAATCTTTTGAATCATATATAAAGGGTGATTTTTCAAAAGAAATGCTTAAATATCAAATGTCATCATTTCTTATCAAGCAGCGACAACACATCTATGTCGAAGAGATAGAAATATTCCCTTTAGCACAACATATACTAACAAAAGCAGATTGGGAGAACATTCGATCCACTGTTCCCTATGTAGATGACCCTATTTTTGGTGAGCGCACACAAAATGATTATGAAATTCTGTACCGGGAGATCGAAGGGAATAATAAATGAAAATCAAGCACAAATATATATTGCTTCCTCCATCTGTGAAACCAGGTAGCGTAAGTAGCACCTTATTTTGCCCGAGCGCAAGCGATTGTTATACATTTTATTTGCAATCTTTCCAGTTCCACCACTTTAATAATTCTGCTTCATGGACAGAATTCCTCGCATAATAAACTGCGCACCTAAAAACGTATAACACACACCGGTCAATATGCTGACATGTTGACTGAATACCAACGACAACGTTTTGAAGAGGCTTTTAAGGCTACGGCAGCAGATCCTGAGCTTGCCTGGTTTAAAGTGATGGGAAAATCATATGTATAAATCACTTACAATAAAATAGCAGGAAGCAATCGAAAGCAGACCTACGGTTGCAGCTACTAGCAGAGAAGTTTCGGCCATGAGCCGACCGTCAGCTTATATAATATAAAGTCTGAATGCACCTTAGATACGAATGGATCATATTGGGCTTCTATTCAAATACCTGCATGTTTATGCTACTGTAAAGCAGTAATCTACACTCATGACTTGAGGCATTTTGATGACAAACAAAAAACGTATCTATGTAAAAGATATAATGAAGTCTAACTACGGTACCATTAATGATAAAGCGACGATCAAGGAAGCCCTAAACGAGATGAACAGACTGCAAACAGCTGTTCTAGTCGTTAACAAAAGGAATGAGAATGACGAATACGGCCTACTATTGGTGTCTGACATTGCGCGTATGGTATTGGCCAAGGATAAGGCAGCTAGCCGGGTGAATGTCTATGAAATAATGACCAAACCAGCGGTCTGTATTGACCCTGAAATGGACATTCGATATTGTTCGCGCCTAATGTCCACGTTCAACCTGACACGTGTCCTGGTTGAAAGGGATAATAAGCTTCTTGGTACCGTGAGTCCGCGGGCGCTGGTATTGAAAGGTTTGGCAGCAATCGCGACAGACGAATAATTGTCAGCGGTTTCAATTGTTGAAGACGTAAATCAATATATACATATAATATTATTATGTCTCCGCTCTGTACACAATGCCCGCCCTACCCAATCTGTAGATAATTTATTTTTGTTTTTTTAAATATTCGCGTCATTTGCGTTCATCTGTGGACAAATATTTTTCAGTTTTTCCAACGAGAACTATGGATCGGTTTTACTCTATTAGATATTTTTACTGAAGGTCCGTTATCGCACTATCACCAAATGCTTTACATTGGAAGTTTATCTATAACTATAAACGGTCCGTTATTATTAATCCATGACTGTTAGTCTATATGTACATTAATAGTTGAAACTGTCTGAGCTACGGTGATTTAAAAATGGACATAACTCAGGCCAGTTATCCGCATTTTGAATCACCACAGCTCAGGCAAGTCATACAACTATCCATACTGATAACTGCTTTAGTATTACATTTTTTACATAATTGAGAATTGGGTGGGAAGTCATTTGTTTCATTACCACTCTCTCTATCACCGTCATTTTTACTGAAAACACCACTGTCAGTACAGTAAATCGCTTCATATTCTTTTCTTTTGGCATCGAGCATTTGTTTTTGGCAGTTATCCATGCCATTGTCTTCAATCATGCCAATCATTTTCATATGGCATTCAATGGCATCACCAATTTCACACACCAGTGACGGTTTGTATTTTCCACCTTTCTTAAAGTAACCACCACGCGGATCAAAGACACTGCGTAACTCATCAACCAGAAAAGTTACGTCGCCACCTTTTCTGAACACTGCAGAAATGATTCGAGTTAAAGCAACAATCCATTGAAAGTGATCCATGTTTTTTGAGTTAATAAATATTTCATAAGGTCGACGCATTTCATGTTCGGTGCCCTGGTTTAATAACACATCATTTATAGTGACATAAAGCGCATGTTCTGACTGCGGCGTTTTTATTTTGTAAGTTGAACCAAGCAACATCTCAGGGCGCTCGATTTTTTCATGCATCTGGATAATTTCTGCTGTTGCAGATTCCTTATCGGTAATGTCTTCTTTTACTTGCTCACTTTCCACCATATTGTCAGATGTTTTTTCTTCACTAACTCCAGCTTCGTTATTGACAACCTCGTAACTAACAATTTTATTTTTTATTTCAATAGTCATTTTTTACCTCTTTATTATTTTTATTAGTGGATTCCCTAGAACTTTCCGTAATAACCTTCTTTCAAAGCATCATATAAATTTGCCGCAGTATGTTTTTCTCCATCGTAATCAATTTCCTCATTGCCTTTAGCGATGATAGAACTGCCATCGTCGAGTGTAAAACGATAAGTTGTATTCTCCAGATCCGATTCTTTAACCAGCACACCCTGGAACACTTCTGGATTGAATCGGAATGTAGTACAGCCTTTCAGTTTTTTCTCATACGCGTAAAGATAAATATCCTTGAATTTATCATAAGGAAAGTCTGTTGGAATATTTGCCGTCTTCGATATCGATGAATCGATCCATTTTTGCGCGGCTGACTGAATATCAACATGCTGTTTTGGCGTCACGTCATCTGCACTAATGAAGTACGCCGGTAATTTTTCACCTTCCTCTTCTGAAAAAGGCATAGCCTGTTGATTGATCAATTCACGATAGGCCAAAAGCTCAAACGACCAGACATCAACTTTTTCTTTGGTCTTTTTTCCTTCGCGGATAATATTACGCGAGTAGTGATGCGCAAAACTGGGTTCGATACCATTGCTGGCGTTATTGCCAATAGACAATGCAATGGTACCAGTCGGGGCAATGGAACTGTGATGAGTAAAACGCGCACCGGTTTTAGCCAGCTCGGCAACAAGTTCAGGATTAACTTCAGCAATCCTCTGCATATAACGGCTGTATTTTGCATGTAGCACTTTGCCTTTGATGTTATTGCCAGGCTTCCAGCCATCTTTTTTCATTTCCGGCCGGCGGCTCAGCATTTCTGAGGTGACTTCAAAGTCCTGTTCGAGAATGGGTGCCGGGCCTTTCTCCTTCGCCAGTTCAAGCGCGGACTGCCAACCTGCCATAGCAAGTTCACGTGTTACCTTTTCCGTAAAGGCCAGTGATTCATCAGAACCATAGCGAACACCCATCATGGTTAAGGCAGAACCTAATCCCAGATAACCCATACCATGACGGCGTTTGCTTTCAATTTCATTTCGCTGCTGTTCCAGCGGCAGGCCATTTATTTCAACTACGTTATCCAGCATACGGGTGAATATTTTCACCACTTCTCTGTAAGTATCCCAGTCGAAACTGGCCTTTTTAGTAAAGGGCTGTTTAACCAGATGGGTAAGATTAATTGAACCTAAGAGACAGGCACCATATTCTGGCAGGCCTTGTTCTCCGCAGTTGTGTGCATGCAAACCATTGGCATCAAATGTATTGATACCCGGCACCTGAACATCGTAAACATCTTCAACACCTGCTTTTGTTATACAAGAGACTCTTGCAGTAAAGCGTTCTTTGTTGAGTGACCGTTTGTATGAAGACAGGCAGCGCTCCAGTTTTTCAAGTTTATCGCTATCAGCAAAACCAACCATCTCATGGTATCGAAGCAGGTTTTCTCCGCTGATAACCAGTTCATGTTGTGCTGATGTTTTGTATTCAGATTTACCGCCCTTTCCATCAGGCAGCAGTGATATTCCCGCCACTCTGCGATTACGATAAATAATCGAAGCTATACCCAGTCGCAGTAACATTCTTTGTGTTGCCTGCAGGCAACTTTCGTCTGATTGTGCAAGACGTATGGATACACCTTTGGACTGGCTACCCTGAACGGAACCATCGGCATCAAACAGGCCACGAAGAAAGCCCTTGTAGAAGTCACTGGAAGTTTGTTCAATACGATCTGTCACTGTTTTGTTAGTTGTGGACATGCCTAGGTCAAAGGCAACATCACGAATGGCAGCAGTCGACAACCTGTATTCATTGCGGCCAGCAATTTCTGACCAACCCTTGAAATCAGCACGATGCGGCAACTGGCTTGCAGCGACCAGTGCTGCCTGCATAACGGCTTCTGTTCCCGCCGCATATCCTGCAGATGTCCCGTTAACCACAGCCGGGTTTTTCCATACCGAAAGTACGGCCTCATCTTTTTTCAGGGTTCCATCACCCAGTAAAAACCCCATCAGATAACCTTCATGGCTGCTGTATTTCCCCTGCCATTCTGCATTGGCACGATGATCGTTAAGCAACACGCGATCACCAGCACGAAGCTTGCCTGCCTCACACCATTCTGTGTCCGTGGTATAACGGGTAAAACGTGAGACACGACGTACGCTATGATCCGCCGTCAGTTTCAGACTGTAACCCTCCGTTGTTTGCAGTTGCACAATTTCCTTTGTCGCTGTTTTGAAAAAACCCTCCTGGCCACTGTCAAAATCAATACCGTCCACACGCGCCTTGAACGAACTGCCAATAAGATCGGAAACCTGCTGTGGTCCTTTAGATGTCTGCACCCAGGTATCCGCAGTGACACATGGATTCGTCGTTCTGATATTTTCACAGAACCAGTTGTTGTTCATTTCATTGTACTGGTCAATCAGAATAAAACCCGGCTCCGCATATTCGTAAGTCGAAGTCATGATGACATTCCACAATTTACCGGCATCGATGGTCCGATAAATTCGGCATGCCACCTTGCCCGCTTCATTTTCAATATAATTATCTTTTATGGGCCAGTCACGCCAGATCACCTGATCAGGATCCTGCAGATCTATATTATGTGTTCTGGCCTCTTCTTCGGTGACAGGAAAAGCCAGCGGCCAGGAAGTTTCGTTTTTTACTGCTTCCATAAACTCACTGGTAATCAGCAGAGACAGATTGAACTGGCGCAAACGCCCGTCTTCACGTTTAGCACGGATAAAATCCAGCACATCCGGATGACCGACATCAAAGGTCGCCATTTGCGCTCCTCTGCGCCCACCGGCAGAAGAAATGGTGAAACAGACCTTGTCGTAGATATCCATAAAAGACAGAGGACCCGAGGTTCGTGCACCAGATCCGGAGACATAAGCATCGTTTGGTCTCAATGTTGAAAACTCATAACCAATACCCGCGCCCGACTTCAAGGTCATGCCCGCCTCATGCACTTTCTGTAATATATCGTCCATGGAATCGTGAATCTTTCCGGAAACGGTACAGTTGATGGTTGAAGTTGCCGGCTTATATTGCTGCGCGCCGGCATTAGAAATAATTCGGCCAGCAGGTACTGCGCCCTGTTTTAAAGCCCAGAGAAATTTTTCATACCAGTCCTGCTGTTTTTCAGGTGTGTTTTCTATATCAGCAAGCGCACGTGCTATACGTGTAAAAGTGCCTTCCACACACAGATCAACGGCTTCACCACGGTTATTTTTAAGCTGATATTTGCGCTGCCAGATGTCTTCTGAAGCAGGCTGTAACGGGATATCAATACGATCATCTGTTTCTTTTGTGTGCTGTGTAACGGTACTCATCAAGTAAATCTCCTGAGCTAAAACGGTATATTAGCCGTTTCCGACAATATTCCATATATAGTATTATTATTATTAAAAGATACTATATATTGTGCATATTAAAAGAAAATTTGCAAATTAAATTGACCCAGGTCAAGAAATTATTTTGTTGTGACACGCTTTATTCATCACTGCTTAATCCAGCCCGCCTTTTTTACGCTCAGTAAGACAAACATCAATGGTTTATCTTTATAATGCATCAGAAGAAACAGATTGAGCTGCATTTAACCACCGGTGGAGTTAATAAAGACACTCAAGAATGAAATAAGCAATAAACAATTCTCATCAGCATATTCTTTATATGCTTTAGTTAATGTTCGTTAGCAAGACGCTGATGATTTAGTGAAGCAGATTGTGGTAGATGAGTTACATAAATACTGGTATAAAATTCAGTTAAAGTAATATAATACGCATGTCGTATTCAGCATGTATATTGCGAAACTCCTCGCATCATTGATTTATTTCATTTTTTTAATGTAATGAGCGTAGAGTCAATCATAAAACTGACATAACAATAAATTCACCCTGGGAGTGGGAGTTAACAATGATTACCTATAAAGAACTTAACGAACAGAATCATCATATTACAGAATTATCAAATGTTCTTCGTTATCTATTAAAAGATCGCGCTATGTGTGACACAGAAACTTGCTGTAATATTTTCAACAATTACGTAACTCTGGTGAAAGAGCACATAGACACGGTTGACAAAAACATGTACCCCGACCTGCTAGGAAGCCCCGATGAAAAAGTCAACAATGTTGCCAAGAACTTTATGTCCGGCTCGGTGGAAGTGAAAAAAATATTGAAAGAGTTTACCAGGCAATGGTGTCCCTCAAAAACCAGCAACGATTTAAAAATCAAAGATCACATGCAGTTTTTAGACGCTACGGATGAACTGTTTGATATAGTGTTACAGCGCATACTGGATGAAACCGAACACCTTTATCCACTAGCACGTAGTCTTCGTAATTAATCGCTTTTCAGCTAAAAATACCGTGCTGCGCATTACACAGAACTGGTTATTAAATTAATTTAAATTCAGCCAGCAACGGTGTATGGTCAGACAGGCGGTCCCATGGCTGATCGTGCAGGCGCTGGCAGTGAACAGCATCAAGCCCACGATAATAAATACGGTCCATTGATAATAAGGGTAATACTGCAGGAAAGGTACGTGCGTAGGAACCACGTGTACTTTTAAAAACCTCCTTAACACCCAGGCCCTGATGCAAGTAACGTTCAGCAAGGCCACGCCAGTCATTGAAGTCACCAGCAATTACCAATGGCTCATCCGATGAAACATGAGAATTGATGCGTTTAGCCAGGGTTGAAAGCTGAGACGCTCTTTCACGCCCGAACAGACCCAGGTGAACGCAAATAATGTGAATTTTTTGTTCGAAATAAGGTAGCTGAATGACTCCATGCAACAGACTGCGGCTGGCTGAACGCATAAAGGAAACATCAATGTTATCCCATAGGATAAACGGATATTTGCTTAAAATGGCATTACCGTGGTGGCCGGACTTATAGATGGCATTTTTACCGTAGGCGTGATGAGGCCAAACCTGGTCAGCAAGAAACTCAAACTGCCTGTTATTTGGCCAGTCATCAAAGCGATTGTTGGATATGACACGCTCACCATGTATTTCCTGCAAAAGCAGCACATCAGCATCTACCAGACGTAATGATTCTTTTATGTCATGCAGGATAAATCGGCGATTGCCGGTGCTGAATCCTTTATGAATATTGTAAGTAAGAACTTTAATTGATGTGTCGGACATGGTTTTCCTGAATTATTCTGTTTTACGTTTATCTAAGACATTTAAGCTAACTCTAGAGTCTCACAGTGTCCATTGAATTATTGCTACTTCTACTATTAATTATAATCGCAAATGGTGCACCAATATTAATCAGGCTGCTATTAAATGATGGTTTTAAGCTTGCAGTTGATTTCGGTCAAAAACTGCCCGACAAAAATCGACTATTTGGTCCTTCGAAAACATGGCGCGGTATTTTAGCTGCACTGCTTGCCACAGCGGCTGCCGCATGGTTAACAGGCTACTCTCCGAAAACAGGTTTGCAGGTTGCCGTCTATGCAATTCTAGGCGACCTGGGTTCCAGTTTTATAAAACGCAGATTGTCGATGCGGCCAAGCAGTATGGCGCCTTTACTGGACCAGGTGCCTGAATCACTACTCCCTGCATTTATGCTAAAAGAAGTATTTAACCTGGATATTTCGGCAGTAATACTGCTGGTATTGATTTTTATCATTACAGAATTACTTCTTTCTCATATACTTTATAGATATGGGATTCGTAGAGAACCCTATTAATAGTTGCTAAGGCTACGATTTATGCTTCAGATAAAAGAGGAAATAGTTAATCTTCCTAACCTGGTTAGCTTCATAAGAATATTGATGGCACCAGTGCTGTTTTACTTTGCTCTCACACAGCAACCGTACTGGTTTATCGGGGTATTACTATTTGCAGAATTTACCGATGTGCTTGATGGCTTTTTGGCCAGAACGTTGAACCAGATAACAGAGATGGGCTCACGCCTTGATAGCTGGGGTGATTTCGTGATCTATTCAACTATAGCGGTATGTGCCTGGATACTCTGGCCAGATATCCTGCAACGCGAGAGTCTTTATTTTATTATTATTGTGCTTAGCTTCACCCTGCCTGCACTGATCGGTTTTATCAAGTTCCATCGCTTTACCAGCTACCACACCTGGAGCGTAAAGCTGGCTGTTGTTATTACCATTATAAGTTATATTTTGCTTTTTTCTGGTCTGCTCGACTGGCCTTTCCGGGTAGCCGCCCTGTTCTGTTTGTATGCAGCCATTGAAGAAATCGCTATAACTCTATTGACTAACCATGAGCATGTTGATGTCAGGACAGTATGGCAGGCAGTCAGGCACAACCGGGAAAACAGATAAAACTAATCAGACAATCTATCGTTTAGCTCGAACACCTTATTTTCGAAATGCACAGACCGATACTGGCCGGCAATGCTCTGGCTAGCAGGCTATCGCTGCAACCCTGATTGCAGATGAACTCGAATAGCATCTTCAAGATCAAGTTCTTCAAGGTGTAACAACATCTCACGCAGGTTCTGCTCGATTTCCGGCAGGATAACATTTTCCAGTGCACGTGAACGACGTTCGGTTAAACGATACTCACGGAGCAAACGATAAAGGTTGCCGGATAATCCGGCAAGTACGGCACTTTGCATGACGATTTCATGGAACAGTTTGCTGCAATATTCAGCTATACCGGAAGGGTTCGATGCAACGATGTTTGTGTCCCCAATATCTTTTGTGGACAATTCGGTTTCAACCAGGGTTACCCCCATAAAGTTACGCGTACTCTGCTTGAATGCGGCACCCTCGAATGATGCTGTCGGGTAAACCTGCAAACCCTCAAGACCATGAAACATTACAACTGACCGCATGGCCTCTTTTGCCTGTGCATGCAAGGCATCGAGCTTATTGTTCAATTGCTGATATAAGCGCAACTGTCGTAACAGTTCCGATGCCAGCAGCAGACGTTTTTCATCGAGAAAAATGTAGGCTTCATTGACCACCATCTGCTCATTCTTCATTTCTAGCACAGCTGCACGGGTAGGCGTTTGCACGGGTCCGCTCATACCACCGCCACTTTCTCTTTGATGTAGTGTTCAATCTGTCTATCATTGAGCCGGATCAGTTCACTGACCGGTAGTTGACTTAGCAGCTGCCAGCCAACCTCCATACCTTGCTCCAGGCTACGTTCTTTATCCTGATGAATAAACTCTTTTTCAAACTGCTCACCGAAATCCAGGAATAGCTGGTCGCTACTGGTTAACCATCACGACCGACGACACTGGCCAGTATCCGCACATGAACAGCACGCGCATAGGCGGCATATAGCTGATTGGAAAGATCCGGGTGGTCAATATGGGTAAAACCTTCTCCAGTGCCATCTTTCATCAGGCGTGACAGGCAGGGCAATACTTTCACCGGTGGATAAATACCGGCACGAACGAGATAATTGCCAGGTAAAGCACCATAACGGGCGCATCAATTTTTATCCAGCTCTGCCACTCACCACGCCAGCTCGATTCGAGTGCAGACAGCATCAGACCCAGCAGGATGATAAAAACACCGGCTAGCAGTGGCACGGCAAGAACGGGTAACGGCTGCGATATCGGGTGCAGCCAGAGAGCAGGTATCACATCTTCACGGCCGAACATACTGCCAAATGCAAAACCAAACAGCATTGCTGAGGCGCCGTTAGCAATAAGGATGCGTAAAAACGGCCAGCGTTTTTGCAGAAGCACGCCGCACATTAACAGGATAAATCCCTGGCCGACATCGCCGAACATATAACCAAACAGTAGCGGTGGCATACTCCTGCCATAGGACCATAGCAGGTATGTTCTGCAAACGACAGTTGTTTGACTGCATAAATAAACGAGCACAAATATTCGCCCCGCTTGTTGAAAGCAGACTATAGTCCAGGCCTTTCGTCTCCTCAGCACTCAGAAATTTTTGCATAAGCCGCAAATCATTAAGCCTATATTTGACAATATCATGGCGCTGAATATACGGCTGGACTTCTTTTTCCCAGTCATAGATGCAGCTTAATGCCTTATCGAAAATATCTGCCGGGCTACCGCTAAGATGCTATGGGTAGAACCGACGCCAAGAACCCAGGGACGCAGCGGGTCTGTTGAGCAACCTGCAGATAACTTGCGAGGTCAAGGATATTATGAAGTCAAAGCCACACATGTTGATCTACACGCTGACCGAAATGTGATTGTAGCCTCACCTGTGCATAGGCAAAATCAAGCTGGCCTGTCATTCTTCAGCGCCCGTGTCATCAGCAGAGTTGTTTATACCCAGGCACAGTTCAGTCGCCAGCTTTTCAATATCGGTTCGCAACCTTTCCTGGTCATAGTGCTGGTAGGTATTGTTATCCAGTTCTGCAACGCCTTGCTTTTAAATATCCCTGATTAGTTGATTCAGCTTGTGAGCATGACGCATTTCCATATTAGTAATACGCTGATCCGCATGCGCATTAATTCTTTGTACCTTGATTTACACATCATTGATAAGCCGCTGAGTTCATTCTGGCAATTACGGATTGCTTGTTCTGCATCCCGCTCTGCCGTCAACACCTGCAGCACGTCCTGTTTTGCCTGTGCAGTTGACTCCGGTTTATCATCTTTCATAAGTGCAGTAAGTAAAAATTCTTCTCCCCATCATTCAATTCAATAACGCCGTCAACAGGAAACATAACTAATTTTTGTTAAAAAGTAACCTCGCACCTCAAGCGATCACAGTTTAACGGTAGTTGACACTCCCCTGCCCTGGCTGGTTTTGTTAGATAGGCTGAATGCAGCGCTCATCTTCATGTTTAGGTGTGTTTACCCACGGACTCACAGCATAGAACATCAAGCTAGTCGAGGGAGCTGAATTAAGAAAGCCCATAATTTCATCTTTATCGGTAACCCTTTTATCGAGCCACAGATCATAATGCGCGGGAGCGATAATAGCTGGCATGCGATCATGAAGTGGCTGTATTGTGCCATTTGCCGGCATGACGATGATACTGCAGCTATCGAGGGTAATATCGTCACCCTGCCATCGATCCCATATACCGGCAAATGCAAAGACATCACCTTTCCTCATGCGAATATAGTGAGGCACCTTTTTTTTATTGATGACCTGCCACTCATAAAATCCGTCAGCAGGTATCAGACAGCGTGAGTGTTTGAACGGGGCACGGTAGGTCGGTTTTTCTGCAATGCCCTCAATTCTGGCATTGGTTGTTGAGTATTTCGTTTCAGGTTCTTTTGACCAGTGCGGTACCAATCCCCAACGTGCCAGCACTATCTCGCGGCTATTCTTTGTATCTCGAATAACAGGAATATCCTGTGAAGGTGCTATGTTGTAGCGGGGCTTCAGGTCAATAGCGGGAGAATTCCCCAGGTGGAATAGTTCCCTGATGCGTGATTCAGGCGTATGCAATGTGAAGCGGCCGCACATAATGAAACATATTACATGAATATTCACTGGCCGGAGGTAAAAAGCCTGAAATAGATCAGCAAATTACCTTTGATTTGGTCATGTGTTATTTTTTAAAACGAAAAAATCACCATGGCGAACAGCAATGCAACAGTTAAAACAAATGCCCACGCAGACGCCTCTATAATGATTATTTCTCTCTTATTCTCTTTTTTATAATTCATTGTAGCTATCTTTTAAATTTGTGGTTGTTCTTACAATTACTACACAGTTAATATTACTTAAGGAGTAAATCTATGCTGTAAGGAATATCTGACATTGCTGTCAGACTGAATGGAAACTATCCTGACAGTGAGGAGAACGGACTACCAGACTCACCTACCGTGGACTGAAAGTGCATCGTTTTTACTAGCGTCTTAGGATAATAAAAAGGAACAGCTCTAATCACACCGAAGCTGAGCTTTGCAATCATCTATTAATTCGTCCGTAATAATCATTTCTAAAATGTTCTAACACAAGCTCTATTTCCGGGTCTTCAGCACCTATATGTAGCAGAGCAGCACGGGCAAGCTCAGCGCTTGCTTCAAGCGTCTCGGAAACGGTGAAGTGTGCACCCTGTGCTTTTAGATCACGACACTTGCCAAGGTCGTGTCCGCGTGCAAAAACGGGGACAGCAGGAAAGGCAGAATGCAGAAAGGACACCACTCGCACTGTGGCCTCAAAGTCATCAATTGAAATGATAACCAGAAGCGCATCCGCTACCCCGGCGGCTCTTAACACTTCGGGTCGTTGAGCATCACCGAAATACACCGATTTACCGTCCGCATGTTCGTGCTCGACAATAGATACATCACTGTCGATTGCCAAATAAGGCACCTTCATTGACTCCATGATACAACCGATTTTATGGCCCATGCGGCCAAAACCAACAAGAATGACCGGCCTGCCATCCTGCCCTGTCCTGGCATCAACATCGTGGAGTGAAGTGAAACTTATACGCGAAGTCGAAAATAGCCGAAAAGCTAATTTCTCTAGTGCCGGCGTAGCAAGCATACTCAGTAGAACAACAATAAGTAGCTGTTGAAATAAAACCTCATCCAGTAGTCCTTTACCCTTCGCTAATGCGAACAGCACCAGGGCAAATTCGCCGCCCTGGGCCAGCAGCAAGGCTACCGAAATAGATGTTTTACCCGCTACGCCAAACAGGCGTGACAATGGCCACAGAACGAGGAACTTGAGGGTCATTAACGCAATAACAATAGCTAAAAGCACAAGAGGATTTTCCAGAAAACGACCGAGATTTAATGACATACCCATAGTCATAAAAAACAGGCCAAGCAACAAACCGCGAAACGGCTGAATTTCAGCAATAATCTGGTGGCGATAAGATGAATCGGCAATTAACAGGCCGGCGATAAATGCCCCCATAGCCATAGATAAGCCAATACTCTCCATGGCTTGCGCTGTACCTAATACCAGAAGTAAGGCCGATGCGGTAAAGATTTCGGGCGAACCAAAGCGGACCAGAATTTTAAGCAGGGGATTTAGAACATAACGGGTTGTCACAATAATGAGTACAAGAATGATCAGTGCTTCAGCCAGTGCAAAAAAGACATCTTCTGCAATTGTTAGCTCCGGTGTAGCAATCAAAGAAACAAAAAGCCAGAAGTGGCACAACTGCCAGGTCCTGTAACAGTAATACCGCAACAGAGGTTTTTCCATAGTCTGTAGAGAGCACCCTCCTTTCCGTTAACAGCTGAAGTACAAAAGCGGTTGAAGAAAGTGCTAATGCCGAACCGATTAAAAGCGATATTTCCCACGAGGAGTCAAGCAACTCGTGTGCAGCCACTGTGATCACCCCGCCGGTTATTAGCACCTGAAGCGATCCAAGCCCGAGCACCAGCCCTTTCATCTTCCACAGTCGGCCTGGATTTATTTCTATACCAATGACAAACAACAACAGTACAACACCTAACTCAGCAAGGTGTCCAATTTCATCGTAATTCTCGATATATGCCAGTCCAGATGGCCCTAATACCACTCCGGCAACCACAAATCCCGGTATTGCACCAAGACCCAGGGACTGAAACAAAGGCACAGCAATCACTGCCGCAGATAGCAGAATGATAATATCAGTCAAATATTCAATATTCACAGTTGTCTTCTCATTATCATATTCAGAGTTGCCCTGAATTCACTACTTATTCTGTGTGGCAATTTGTCGCGCAAAATATTTCTCTAACTCTACAAGAAATAGTACGAAGAAGAAACCAGCAAAATACGTAACCATATAAACTTGTCATTCATCTTAATGCTAACTTATGTTCAGAAAGTTATCGGGGTTCTAAATTATATATTCTTCTACAGGGAATAAAACGTACGATCCCGCACAAAGACCAGGATAAGGTTGGCATCAATTTCACGCTGAGCAACGATACAAGCTGTACCACGAGTAAAACAGGTGGCCATAAATCCCTGGCGCCGTCAGTAAATACCCGGCACATCAGGTCAAAAAGAACAAAACGTAACGCTCAACATGAGATGACCAGCTTATGGTTCTAGTGGAAACATAAGCTGGCCAATACTGACAAAATATGTAATCGAGTACGCTATGTTAAAAACTTGGCAGGCGTTCGGGCAAATGCTCACGAATCTCTTTCGCATTAAGATAAGACAAATTTTTTGCCAGTTCAAAACAGACCAGTTTCTGCGTCTGCGTGCTTAGCTGGTTACGAAGATTACCTAAAAAACCCGGTGCTGCAACCAGCATGAACTGTTTGAACTTATTGTTTTTACGAGCGGCATCCAGTTCATTGGCAATTGCCCTGGCAAAGTTTATGTTTTCCTGTTCTTTAGGGTTTACTTCATCCTGGTAAGCGTGTCCGCCGGCCCCTCCTTTACCATTGCAGCGACCGGGCAAATCACTGGTCATGTTCTGTTCATGCAAGCGTGCTTTTGCATGCACAATGCTTTCAATTTCCTGTATTGGACCCATGCGCGAATCGACTGAAAAAATACGTGCTTTACTATTATCAGCAACAACTAACCATGTTAATTTCATTTTCGTTCCTCCTCACTATATTATTTCTTCATTTTCATTAAACATCAGCTTTGTATGTTTTGTCTTGATACTAATCAAATAATACATCCAAACTGTTTCTTAAGGGCAGCTCTATTTTATTTAGAATCTACTAACAGGTGAGAATAATGTTTGTAGAACCATTTCATGGTAAATGGTGGAATAATCGTGGTCAATACAATCACGATGACCATACCGGCATGAATTTCATTATTAAAAATCCCACTGAAACGACCAAGTTCTGCAAAAATCAGCCCGACTTCACCTCTGGGGACCATCGCCATACCAATCATCAAACGTGAAGCCCAGCTTTCACGAATAAATAATGCCCCGATCATTTTTCCAGCAATCGCTACCAGCAGCAGTGCCAGAGAAAAACCCCAGACATGAAGTGATGTCCACTCAATTTCTCGAAGATTAATCGACAGACCGACAACAACAAAAAAGATTGGAGTAAATAAACGAATGATAGGTTGCATTTGATGCTCAATATCTTTGGCGAAATCTTCATCCTTATGCAAAGTGACACCCAGCGGCAGAAAGAATCGCCGTGACAGGGCAAGACCCGCAGCAAATCCGCCAAGCAGTTCTGGTGCACCGACCTCATGTGCCAACCATGCGAAAAACAGAACCAGAGAAACGATTGTAGTCGGAAGAAGTCCCGGTATTTCTGTGACCTCACAAAATCGTTTAATGATGACGGACATGAACTTTGCAAGCACCGGCGCCAGTATAAAAAAGGTACTGACAAACACCAGTACCTTGGCTGCATTGACCCAGTTAACACCACCGCCTATAGAAAATTCATATAACAACGCCAGTAACATAACACCGAGTACATCATCGAGCACTGCCGCACCCAGTACAACCTGTCCCTGATGAGAGTTATTAAGTTTTAAGTCGGTGAGTACACGCACTGTTATACCTATACTGGTAGCCGTCAACGTTCCGCCAATAAATAGTGACTCTAACAATGTTAAACCGATAAACCAGTGCCCAATGATGTAACCAAATATCAAAGGTGCGATAAAACCCGTGACTGCAACCAGGGTAGATTTTGTTCCTGACCTGATCAGGCGTTTTATATCAGTACTCAGCCCGACTTCGAACAACAAAAGAATAATACCGATTTCAGCCATCAGTTTAAGTGCTTCTACCGGTTCAATCCAGCCGAACAAACTCGGGCCAATGACAATGCCTGCAAACAGCTCTCCAATAACGGATGGTGATTGCAGGCGTACAGCAATTTCAGCAAACAGGCGTGCTGTAAGTAATATAACTAGCAGGTATAGAAAAAAGGTATGTGCTTCCATAGGAGATCTTTTGAAACCATAAAACATGGTTCATTTGCATCAACAATATGAATACCATACTCCTTTTACAACATGACTTAAGATCTTTATCAGAAATCTGTCATCTAACATTTTCTAATCAAATAAAATTTATCACATTTTGCCAGCCGCAATGGAATTATAACTGAATATAAGTCACGGTAGATGGCTGGTTGACCTCGTCCTGTCTATTTGTAAACATCCAGCATGTCGAATACCATCTACAGTGTTATTATATTAATAGAGTACTAGTCAGAATAAATGAAGAATAATGAACTACCCTGTTAAACATACAATCAGTCTTGCTGTCTTACTATTTTCGTTATGGCTTGGACTGTCAGGCCAACTCAACATATTAATGCTGTCGTTGGGGCTCGCTTCGACATTGTTTATAGTCTATATTGCCCACCGCATGGATGCCATTGACCACGAGAAATACCCTTCACACATGACCGTTCTGCTGTTAGATTTCTGGTTATTTCTGTTTCGCGAAATCATCATTGCCAATATCGATGTTCTGAAACGCATTTTCAAACCCGGTAAAAATATCAGTCCGCAACTCTTCGAATTGCCACTGACACAGCAAACGGATATTTCCCGTGTAATCTACGCAAATGCCATAACAATGACACCGGGAACAGTCAGTGTAAACGTCAACAAGGAAACCATTACCGTTCACTCTTTGAGCGTGGAAGCTGCAAACGATCTTCGCAGCGGCCGAATGGCAAAAGCCGTACCTGAAGATTACGCGGACGAATAATCGTGATTTTTTATGTTGCCACTTTTGCCATTCTTATAACTATCTCACTTGCACTTGCACGTGCTTTTATGGGACCAACAGTGTATGACACAATTCTTGCCATTAATATGGTCGGTACTAAAACCGTGTTACTAATAGCGGTATTTGCAGTTCTTTCAGAACGCACTGACATGCTCGATATCGCGTTGACATATGCTCTGATCAACTTCATCGGGGTAGTCGCTGTATTAAAGTTCGTCGAACAGGGTAATTTTTATACTTCTGGCGAAGATGATTAACACAGGTCCCGTAATAAATGATATTTATTGAAATTATCAGCTGGATTTTTATTGTTGTGGGCGCATTGCTTGGCATTGCTGGTGGTATTGGTATTCACCGTTTTCCGGATTTTTATTCAAGACTGCATGCTGTTGGCATTACCGATACACTGTGCGCCGCTGCTTTCCTTATAGGCCTTGGCATGCAAACAGGTGTAAGTATCGCCAGCCTAAAACTGCTACTGATTTTTATTTTTTTATTCTTCATTAACCCGACTGCCACGCATGCGCTTGCAGCCACTGCGCTGCTTAGTGGCCTTAAACCTGAACTTGATAACGAGCAATAAAGAGCACCGCGATGATAGACACACTTATTGACGTAACGCTTCTGGCATTTCTCGCCATTACTGCCATTGCCATTATTAAAATGCGCAACCTGTTCGTCGTCATCATGCTGTTCGGTATTTTCAGCCTGCATTCTGCCGGTCTGTTTGTTGTTATGGACGCTGCTGATGTTGCCTTTACCGAAGCGGCCGTTGGCGCCGGCATATCGACAGTACTCATGCTTGCCACGCTTGCGTTGACAAAAAACCACAGGGAAAAAATACCTGCGCACCACGCCAGGATTCCACTGCTTGTTGTACTCATTACCGGTGGCGCTCTGGTTTATGGCACTTATGATATTCCTTCTTTTGGCGACCCGCACTCCCCGGCGCAGGAACACGTCAAACCCCGCTACATTGAACGCGGTGTAGAAGAAACCGGCACGCCAAATATTGTTACCGCCGTTCTCGCCAGTTACCGTGGTTATGATACGCTGGGTGAGTTAACTGTCATTTTCACTGCAGGCGTAGGTGTTTTGCTACTCATTGGCGGGCGCATCACACACAGAATAAGGCAGGAGGATGATTGATGAAGCACAATCTAATACTCAGATTCATCGCCAAATACCTTTTTCCTGTGATTGCCCTGTTTGCGCTTTACGTCCAGTTTCACGGTGACTATGGTCCTGGCGGTGGCTTTCAGGCAGGTGTCATTCTGAGCGTCGCATTCATTTTTTATGAGTTAGTATTTGGTTTGAAAACAGCGGAGCAAGTCATCCCTCCGCACGTTTTACGCATTCTCATGTGCACAGGTGTATTGATCTATGCCGGTACAGGTGTAATAACCATGCTAATGGGCGGCAATTTCCTTGATTATAATCTTCTCTCGCTTAATCCGGTGGACGGCCAACATATCGGTATATTGGTGATTGAGATGGGGGTTGGTATTACCGTCAGTTCAGTCATGCTGATGATCTTCTTTGCCTTCGCCGGAAGAGACAGACCGAAACAAGCAGACCATGATTGACATCATAATCGGCCACTATAATTACTGGATCGTCATTATGTTAATGATGGCCGGGTTTTATACTGTCATCAGCCGCGGCAACCTGATAAAAAAAATAACCGGCATTAACATTTTCCAGACATCTGTTTTTTTAATGTACATCAGTATCGGTTATGTCAGCGAAGGCACGCCACCTATTATTGCTGAAGGTTTTACAAAATATTCCAACCCTTTACCGCACGTCATGATACTAACTGCAATCGTTGTCGGTGTCTCAACGACTGCGCTTGGTCTTGCACTTGTCGTTCGTATTAAAGAAGCCTACGGCACCATCGAAGAAGATGAAATTCACGACCAGGATATGTCACTGTGATCGAGCAGAATATGAGCCTGCTGCTGGTAGTCTTACCCTTAATCGCAGCGCCCATTGTAGCCATGCTGCCAAACGGAAAACTGCCCTGGTTAATGGTTCTGGTTGTCACCTGGATATGCCTGGTAATAGCTGGCTGGCAACTGTCAGTTGTAATAGACGGTAATATCATCAGCTATGAACT
>CAVWXQ010000025.1:0-113629 GCA_963759005.1 uncultured Gammaproteobacteria bacterium | reverse complement strand
GATGTTTTCAACAACTGCATATATTTATCAAACAAACCTTTCGATAGCAGGGTACTACCAAATCGTTTGATAGGCATATTGGTTATGGTGTACAAATTATTGAAGGTAATAGCAAAACGTTGTTGTAATTCTTTTTTATATGCTGGCTCAAGTTCATTTTGCGACGGTGGCAAGTTAATGCCCTGCGGGTTATACACAAGATTAAGCTGTAGCGACTCATCTATTCCATAACCGTACTGGTTTAATAATTGCAAACCTTTTATGCTGTCATTAAATACACCTTTGCCTCGTTGTGCATCAACATTTTCTTCCAGATAACACGGCATAGAAGCAACCACCTCTACCTTATTTTCAGCAAGGAAAGCCGCCGTTTTTTCAAAACCCGGCTCTAAAAGAACCGTTAAATTACAACGGTCGATAACATGCAAACCCATATCACTAGCTTGCTTAACCAGTGAAAAAAACTCGGGATTCATTTCTGGTGCGCCACCTGTTAAATCCAGTGTTTTAATGTTTTTTTGTTTTAAAAAGTTAAGCACATCGGTGACTGTTTCTGCCGTCATGATTTCTTTACGACGCGGACTGGCATCCACATGGCAATGCAAACACTGTTGATTACACAAATAACCAAGATTAACCTGCAAGGTTTCCAGATTCGCACGTTTTATCGTTGGGAAATCGGTGCTAACTAATAGATCAAAGGTATCTTTCATAGTATATTAAACTCGGATATTTCATCGAAATGTAGTTACTTTTGTTAATTAATACAACATCAAGACCAGGCTGTGCAGCAACACTGGTCACCACCAGCCCACCTGCACCACCCTCTATAACCACTAAATTACGTATTTTTGACATCTAATATATTATTACAGAATCAACAATGTACCGACAATAAGATTGCATTATTGTTCATTCACTTTTTATATTGTGCACGAAGACAATTTAGTTACAACAAAGCTTTTTCCATAAAAAAGGCTGGTCTTAAACCAGCCTTTTTTCTAAATATAAATTCAGCTATCAGAGCACTTTCCCCATCAAGGCAAATGATTTTACGAATGCACCAGCCAAACTCGGATCTCTTATCATGGTCGCATAATCACCTTTTCTAAAACGCAATTTTCGTGAGGTGTAGGCAATTCCCAATTTCATTAAACCGGGTGGCTTCACAATGAGTGATAACCAGTCATCAGCAGTTGCACGAATATCCCACTTAATGTCATCTTTGATAGCCGTGTTAACAGATGAGACCGTACCATTTTCTATGGTCATCACAAATGATGGCTCATCAGTATCTGGTAACCCAAAAGCGACAACAGAACTAAAACCAGCACGCTGCAATGACGCTGTGATTTCGTCATCAGCATTCCACGCATCTTTAAAAGACTCTGCCCATTCCTTAGAGAATAAATCTGCCATTAAATAAATCCCGTATTTATTATTGCATTTGCTTAAAGGTACTGACAGTTTCTATGAAAAAAATGATTTTGTCAAAAAATACAGTCACTTCCAAATTAATGTATATACATAATATAATTTTAAATAGATCAGATTTTTACTGGAAATAGCTAAAAATTAAATAATTCCACAATAAATATCAAAAGATATCTTTTATAGATAGTTTTGCACCCAGGATTTAATGTCTGCAGCACTCATTGCACCGGCTTGCCTGGCGATTTCTCTGCCATTATTAAACATTACCATTGTTGGAATACTGCGAATATTCAAATGCCCTGCTATTGCCTGCTCATCTTCAGTATTTAACTTTGCCAGTCGCACAGACGGTGACAGTTCAGCGCTAGCCTGCTCAAATGCAGGAGCCATCATCTTACAGGGACCACACCACGGCGCCCAGAAATCGACAACCACGGGAATATCATTACGATTGATGTGTTGCTGAAAGTTTTCCGAGTGCAAAGTCAGCGGCTTACTATTAAATAAAGGTTTATGGCACTTACCACACGACGGGCCCGCATTTAGTTTGCTAATTGGAATACGGTTTGTTGCATTACATGACGGACATACAATATGTTTTGTTTCACTCATATACTTTCCATTAAAAGTCCAGTTACATTATCGATAATAAGGGTAAATACCCCTTTTTCAAGCAACTGAAAATGAGGTATTTTCAAACAACCGATACGTCAATCAGTTGGCGCAAATCGTCAATTAAACGACTAGATAGCCCAGTAAGCTTTGCTAAACATTATCTGGAGGTTACTATGTTTAAGTCATCTGGAGGTTACTATGTTTAAGTCATATAAGTTACAAAGCAACGCTTTAGAAATATTTAGAATAAAAGCGCATCTTCGAAGCTATGTTAAAGAGCCCGACAACATGGATAATAATCTGTTACATAATGCCGTAGAAAAATTAAAAAAACTACCTTATGATCAGAAAGACCCAACAGACTTAATTGCTAAACAGCTGGTTTTAGATGCCTATCACCTGGGCTATATTAAATACGAAGATTTAACGCATCCAGGATGCCTAATGGTGAAACATGAAAAGTACCGTCGTTACCCGCATACTAACAATAAAGCACATCAACTTTATTTGATGAGAAACTGCTATACCTTAAAAAGTATATGATAAAGAATTAAAAAACCCTAATCGGGCTTTTTAGTTTTTTAGCGGAAGGAGATAGGGATTATTCCGGGCACCCTGCCATTACCAACTATTTCCTGCAATTCGCCATTCAAATTGAGCAGGCGTATCATGCGAGCGCCTTCACCCGACCTGTTCTTCCATCATAAAAAAGCCCCCCATATCTATATATTGGGGAGCTTTTTTATGTATGGCGGAAGAGGTGGGATTTGAACCCACGAAGGGCGTAAACCCTTGCCAGTTTTCAAGACTGGTGCTTTCAACCGCTCAGCCACCCTTCCAAGTCTCAATGCCTGAAAAAGCGCGTACCTGAGAAAGCGCGTATATTACGTGATTCCATAAAGTATTCAATAACTTCTTAAAAATAATTTTATATAGGTTTCTTTATTACATTTGTTTGCACTTTTAGTCTATTAGACACAGTATAAATATTACTGCCAAAATATGCTTTCGATGTCATACTACACGTCTATGCAGGTTTTATAACATATTGATTTATTTTATAGCTTAAACTAAAATTGCGAAACGCATGACATTTTGACAGCTCGGGAGGCGTATGCCATATTCAAACCGTATTCCATTTAATCTGCAAAGCGTCATCGATGCATCAGAGAATGGCTTTGTTGTAATTGACAAAGATTACAAAATCGTCGCTGCCAACAATGCATACTGCAATGCCTATGGCATAAACAGCGAAGACATCGTAGGCCACAAATGTCACCAGGTGTCTCACCATTCTGATGTTCCCTGCCATTTAAACGGTGAAGACTGTCCTCACAAAAAGGTTTTTGAAACCAGAAAGCCACATCAGGTATTACACATTCACTATGATCTCAACAACAACGAGGAACATGTTCGTATCAAAGGTTCTCCAATCTATGGTACTGATGGTCAATTATTTCTCGGTGAAGCGGTATTTCCAATAGCCAAATCAGATGAGCTGGGCTGCGACAAGCAACGTATGTTAGGTAGCTCTCCTGCATTTTTGGCCTGCATTGAAGAAATGTCCGGTGCTTCATCATCCGACATTCCCATTTTACTCAATGGTGAAAGTGGTGTTGGTAAAGAGCTGGCTGCAAAATTTATCCATAACAAATCCAGTCGCAGAGCAATGCCGTTTATATCGATAGATTGCGCATCCATTTCAGAGGGTATTTTTGAAAGTGAATTATTTGGCCATGAACGCGGGGCGTTTACTGGCTGCGTGGGTCGTCGCCATGGCTTAATTGAATCCGCTGAAGGTGGCACATTATTTCTTGATGAAATCGGAGAAGTGCCACTCGCATTACAGGGTCGCTTATTGCGCGCACTGGAAACCGGCAACTATCGACGCCTGGGTGGGCGCGAAGATCTTCATGCTGACGTTCGTATTATTTGTGCAACCCATAACAACTTACGCAAGATGGTAGAACATGGCGCATTTAGAGCTGACCTGTATTACCGAATTGCCGGTATCTCAATCACCATTCCTCCATTGCGTGAGCGCCGCAGTGATATTACGCCATTAGTCAAAGCCATGCTGAAAAAAGCCAAAACACACAACGGTTTTGCCGGACGTGCTTCTGATGAAGCCCTGGTAATGCTGCAAAATTATGATTATCCAGGCAATATTCGTGAGCTCCATAATATTTTGCAAAAAGCGGTAACAATGTCAACAGATGGACTGATAACGCCTGATTTATTACAGTTAAATAACTTTTCCAATGTGTATGTTAATCCATTAACCGACCGCCGCATGGCTTCTCATAATCTTAAAGCTACTTCACCCAGCATTAATCAATCATTAACCGATGTAGAGGCGACGCATATTGAGTCATTACTGCATCAGCATGATGGTCACCGCGCAAGGGTTGCAGAAGAATTAGGCATTAGTGAACGCACACTTTATAGGAAACTTAAACAATACAATCTACAGTACGTTGGTAAGAACCGCTAAATACAGTGTCAATAAAAAAGCCCGGATTTCTTCCAGGCTTTTTTATTTATATAATTCAGGGTATTTATCCTGTATTACTTTTCTAACTTCTCAATACCTAAAAGTTTAAGAATATATTTTTCATATATTGGCTCTGATGTACCTTTTTTCATTTTACGAATAAAGTATTTTTCAAAAGCAATTTTTGCCAGATGCACCCACTTACCTTTTTTGAACCAGGCAACATTCCTGGGTGGTATCTGTGGAATGGCAACAAAGGCTGCACCCGTATCGCCCATATCCGCCAGGCAAATTGCATTCCATGTCGCTGTGGTTGACGGTGTTTTACCATTTATCTCATCTGCAATATTATGCACAATAGCGGTAACCATCGACTCAATCATATAACCGGTTTTTGGTGTTCCTGTTGGCACAGGTGTCACTTCAACGGGCGGAATAGCAATACACACACCAGCAGAATAAATACTTTTGTAGGTCGGGTTACGGTGTAACTCGTCAACAATGACAAATCCGCGTGGGTTGCATAAATCCGGCACAGCGGCAACAGCATCAACACCTTTAAAGGCAGGTAGCATCATGGCGAAATCAAAATCAATTTCATGCTGTTTTATGGTTTCACCACTATCATTCAGCTCATCAGCGTATAGTTTTCCGTCTTCTACTTTTGTAGTTTTAGCATTGGTCACCCACTTTATATGGTGGTTTCGTAACTCGCTTTCCAGCATTGATCGTGAATCACCAACACCTCCCAGGCCTAAATGTCCAATATAAGGTTCGGAAGTGACATATGTCATTGGGAATTTATTGCGAATTTTACGTTTGCGAAGATCAGCATCGACGATAAAAGCGAACTCGTAAGCTGGCCCAAAGCAGCTAGCAAAAGGCATTGCACCAATAACGATAGGGCCGGGTTTTTTGAGCAGTTCCTGGTATTTTTCCCAGGCCTTTTCAGCATGATCAACAACACAAACTGACTCAGTAAAACCATCAGGTCCGGCGCCTTCAACTTCTTCAAATGCCAGACGTGGACCCGTTGCAATAATCAGATAGTCATAATCAACCGTCTCACCATTAGCCAGTTCAAGCTTATTACTTGCAGCATCAATTTTATCAACACGTTGTGCGATGAAATTAATTTTCTTTTTCGCCAGGTATTTTTCAATCGGTATGGTGATCGCTTCACGATCACGCCACCCCACCGCTACCCAGGGATTCGATGGAACAAACTGAAAATAGTCTCTCTCATTAACCATGGTAACGTCGTGTTTGCTACCAAGCACCGCTTTCATCTCGTAAGCTGCGGGCATACCGCCTGTTCCTGCACCAATGATTACAATATGTGCCATAATTTAATCCTCCCAAAAAGTAATAAAACTGAAAAGTCTTTTAAGTTTATTATTATATGTATATTAAGGAAACTTCACTTTAAAAGACAAGTATAGTCATTCCTCACAACACTGAGGATTGTAGACCTAATGTCAGCGAAGTTACTTGATAAATATCAGGTTTCCTGTAATCATTATGTCATACTTGAAACCATAAATATTGACTATATATACCTCCTGAGAAACATAAAAATGCAACTTTTTCTCAATAACCAAGTCTGACAAATCAGTAATAACTATTGAATTTAAACCGGATAGGTAAGCCGTATATTTGAACCATGATATATGACAATATGTCACAAATAGTGCTAAACTTGCCCTATCCATAACATTAAAAAATTGATAAAGGTAATACTATGCAATCCATATCAACCGCTCGTTCAGAATCACAGATACTAGCGACCAATAAAGTTTTAAAGAATACTTATGCACTGCTCGCACTGACATTGCTGTTTAGCGCTGTGACCGCAGGCATTTCCATGACAATGAATGTACCCCACTTCGGTCTATTTACATTGGTGGGATATTTTGCTCTGTTATTTTTAACCGCTAAATTCCGTGATAGTAGCCTTGGCATTTTATTTGTCTTTCTGCTAACAGGCTTTATGGGACTGACTTTAGGGCCAATATTAAATGCATACATGGCGACAACCAACGGTGGTCAACTGATTATGACCGCATTGGGCGGTACCGGTGCTATCTTCCTTGCTTTGTCTGGTTATGTATTAACCAGCCGTAAAGATTTTAGCTTTATGGGAGGATTCCTGATGGTTGGTATTTTAGTCGCCTTCCTAGCAGGTCTGGGTGCATTTATATTTCAAATGCCCATACTGTCACTTGCTGTATCAGGTATGTTTATACTGTTGATGTCTGGCATGATTTTGTACCAAACCAGTGAAATCATTCATGGCGGTGAAACTAACTACATAATGGCAACCGTTTCTTTATACATCAGTATATACAACCTGTTCTTAAGTTTGCTTCACATACTGGGCGCTTTATCTGGCGATGATTAATCATCAATCTATTTAGCATCTAAAAAGCCTCGTTTATCGAGGCTTTTTTATTGGGTTTATTTGCTATTGATTGGTTATTTATTTTTGGCATTTACGGCTTATTTTTAGTTAGGGCATTGCGGGTCTCGCCCCGCTGGCGAGTAACTCTTTTGCTACAGCCCAAAAGAGTAACCAGAAAAGGCCGCCACGTCAGCTACGCCCCTGTAAAAGACACAGGGGTTCCCATTTAGCCAGTACCGTTATCATGCTGCGCCAGAACTCGCAAAAAACGCTCAAACATGCTGGCACAGAAAACCCATGATAACGGTACTGACTAAATGGCTTGCCGAGGTGGACAAGGTCAAAAGCGGAGCACATAAAATATTGCCTTTTTATTCTGCTTATTTTTAGTTTTGTTTTTTCTTTACTTGTTTTTAACTCCCTCTTTCGTTTGCTGAATTCTCTGGTATTGGTAGAGCAAATTCGCCAGGGAGGGCGAATTTAGCCTTGTGCGCCCGGACGGCGCATCAAGGCAGGCTCGTAGGCAATACCTGAGAATTCAGGCACCCCGAACGTTTTTCTCGGGGCAAACGATTGTGGCGGCTTTTTCTGGTTACTCTTTTTGGCTGCAGACAAAAGAGTAACTCGCCTGCGGGGCGAGACCCGCAATGCCTAACTAACAGTAAGTCGTAAATATTAACCAACAAAACTAGAAAAGCTATGCATTCCCACACGCAAACGTCATGAACAAGAAACCATGAGCACAAACTACAAACCCTCAACACCAATCAACCAACCCTCTTCATCACCGCTCACAGCATACTGCTTACAAACCCATAACCCAACAACAGCAATCAACTCATCCTTAAAATAAACTAATGGAATCGACTTTCTATCCCACGGTGGAATATTCGCTTCCTGGAACAGTTTTTTTAAGCGCTGAGAATGCAAACGACCGACAGGGTGAAAAACTTCACCTCCCTTGCGAAAACATATTTTCAAAGATTCATTAAGCAGGTCTTTATTTAAGCCTTCACCAATCGAAGCTATCGATTTAATCTGAATATTCAAGGCTGAAATAAGAACTGGTGATGATGGCTTCCACACTATATCCTGCTTCAAATCATTATGCTCTAAATCACGGTATTTTTTATCAGTAGTAGCACATGGATGTGCTATTAACGAACCAAAGAATGGACATGCTAATTTTAATAGGTATAAATCGCCCTTAAACTTTCTAAGTTCAAAACCGGAAAAGGTGATTACAGGATTTGCATCCTGTGCTGAGTTAATGAATACCCTGTCCATTTCCTCAAGCAAATTACGAGTTGGTGATATCTTGGGTGAAATTCTGTGTGAGATATCGGGTAAAGTTTTAATAGATTGATTGCTGGCCGTGTTAAGAATCCAGTAACGCAACACATTAAGTCGCCGCGCTAAAGACAGTTTCTTTAACCGGGAAATAGAAAGCACTGAAATCACGCTATAGAAACTGACGACCGATTGATATGCAGGTGCTTTAATTAAATAAGCCAGATCAATTGCTGCCATGTCTTCCAGCACCTGCAGATTATTTGACTGCAAGCTGGCTACGATTGATAACTGCCCTGCAATCTCCGGCCAGCGACTTTTTAATATAGGAACAACCTCTTTTCTTATGAAATTCCGGTCATAAGAAACATCTTGATTCGTTGGGTCCTCAATCCAGTTTAAAAAGTTTTCTTCAGCAAATGCTTCAATCTCTTGTCTTGAAAAAGATAATAATGGACGAAGGTGACGATATTTACCTAACTGTCTTTTCGCAGGCATTGCAGACAAACCTGCAGTACTTGCGGTTCGAAACAACTGTAACAACAATGTTTCGGCCTGATCATTTAAATGCTGTGCGGTAAGCAGACAATCACCATCTATCAAATTATTTTGTAACGCCTCATATCGTACACGACGTGCAGCTTCTTCAGGACTTTGTCCTTTCTTTTTATTTGCATCAACATAAATTATATCAAGCGGTATATTTAATGTCCTGCATATACTCTGGCAATGAATCACCCACTCATCGGCAATATTCTGTAATCCATGATGCACATGAACAGCACGTACTGTCAGGTTTAGTTTTTTGCAGCAATGTAATAATACGTGTGAATCAATGCCGCCACTATAAGCAACGACATAACAGGTGTTTTCAGGGGGGGTATATAACGACTGCAGTGAGATATAGAATCGTTTAACAAAAGACATCATTAATTAATAGTTAAGCATCTACTCAGAGATCAACGAAAACAGAAGGTAACTACTCAGATTGCACCTGAAATTTGTCAAATTAAGGCGAAATCGCACCGCCTTCCTGGCTCCTTGCGTTATACGACCCACATGGATGTGGGGAGTGCGGAAAATGCAAGGAGCAATTTTCAGCCCATCCATCCATGGATATAATCGCACCGCCTTCCTGGCTCCTTGCGAAATACCATCCATCCATGGATATAAATGTGAGTTTGCAAGTGTAAAAAACCATTATTTAACGAAGAGATGGCAGATTTTAAGTGCAATCTGAGCAGTTACAAAATTAATCTATTGATTCTTCAAGGTATTCACCATAAGAGGTTAAACGTCTATAACGCTCTTCCAGCAGTTTTTCCATGCCCATTTTTTCAAAGTTTTCCAGGCTGTCAATTAATGCCTGTTTTATATTTCGAGCAGCTTCATTAATATCACGATGCGCACTACCCAATGGTTCGCGAATAATTTGATCGATCAGGCCCGCTTCTTTTAATTTTTTTGCAGTAATGCCCATAGCTTCAGCCGCAATAGGCGCTTTATCGGCGCTTTTCCATAAAATAGAGGCACAACCTTCAGGTGAAATAACCGAATAGGTACTGTACTCCAGCATCATCACCCGATCACCTACACCGATCGCTAATGCACCACCCGAACCACCTTCACCTATAACTGTGCAAATAATCGGCGTTTGCAAATCTGCCATTTCAAAAAGATTACGCGCAATAGCTTCAGATTGATTGCGCTCTTCAGCGTCAATTCCAGGATAAGCACCCGGTGTATCAATGAATGTAATAACAGGTATACGGAATCGTTCTGCCAGTTTCATCAGGCGTAAAGCTTTACGATAACCTTCTGGTCTGGGCATGCCAAAATTACGACGGATGTTTTCTTTGGTGTCTCGCCCCTTTTGATGGCCAATTACCATTACTGGCATGCCATCAAGTCGCGCCAGCCCACCGACCAATGCCGCATCATCTGAAAAAGCACGGTCACCATGCAGCTGCTGAAAATCAGTAAATATTCGATCGATATAATCAAGCGTATAAGGTCGCATCGGATGACGCGCCAATTTTGATGTTTGCCAGGCATCGAGTTTACTAAAAATAGTTTTTGTCAGTGAGCGAGATTTTTCTTCAAGTTTACTTATCTCGTCACCAATATTTACTTCAGTATCATCACCCACGTATCGAAGCTCTTCAATTTTTGCTTCCAGCTCGGCGATGGGCTGTTCAAAATCAAGGTAATTAGGGTGCATTATTCAAACCTGACTGTGTGTATATAAATTGAGTGCTTTGTGCAAAGCACCCAAAGAAATTATTTGATGTTTTTACTGATTTTCGTTGCATTAATATTAGCATGTTTCACTGCATTAATCGCTAACCCGAATTTTTCATAGGGCAAATCATGCAAACTGACACACTGATCGATTTTGAAAAAAAATGCCGTAAAACCCTGCTATCCTGTGAAACACCGGGATGACGACGACTCGATCAAATCAGAAAATATTTCAGCCAGCACCATCGTTGCATAACTGCCTGCTGGCAATGAGAAAAACAGCACAAAATTATCCTTTTCACGGCAACTTTCAAGCTGACCCGGTATAACTCTACAGGCTCTTCGTAACACCTGTAACCTGGCCGCTATCAATCCATCACGATAGACTGGAAACTGGTCAATAACCGCTGACTCCAGTTCTGCAGCCTGTGATTCAACCATGACATCACCCTCACCCCACAACACCGCCGTTGGATGAATTGTATTCATCGATAGTCTTTCATTTGTCTCATCGATCTTTTCCTGATCCGTGATTTCGTCTTTGAAGCAGGCCGACTTCCCTTCCAGCATAAAAACATCACCGGCTAAACGTTTGTTCCAGATATTGAGCTTGATACGTTCAGACAAAATATGGTTAAACATCCAGGAGCGCGCTGCTGATAGATACATGCCGCGCTTGTGTTTTGCCAACTTGAACCATGGATTAGAAAATAATTTTGTTGCCTGATCGAGGTTATTATAGTTTCGACCAAACCGTTGTGAGCCAAAATAATTAGGCACGCCATTTTTTGATATCTTTTCACATCGCTGCTTAAGTAAGGCAAACATTTCATCACTGTTATCACTTAAATCTCGCAGAGTGATTTTAAAAAAATTACTTTTTAATGCACCGCGATGCAATTTTCTGTTGTGACGAAAACTCTGTAATACCTGTAAATTTTCACCTGTATTATTATCAGAAAAACTTGATTCAAATTCAGCCCAGTCAGGTGTGGGTTTTCCCGGCAATTGCACGCTAAACCACTGCGAGGTTACTGCATGACGGTCTTTCAAACCGGCATATGCAATAGCCATTTTTTTTACACCACAAAATTTTACCAACTGCTGAGCGATCCACTCAGTATTACAACCGCTTTTTTTAACATATATCCAACAATGCTCACCTTCACCACTGAACTCAACAGGAATATTCTCTTCGACAATAAAATCATTAACCTGTGACTTCAATTTTGCTGAAATATTTAAAGAGGGATACGCTTTTGCAAAAGAACAATCCTTATCCAGGCATTCATTATCCAGTAATATGTTGTCCATGAAAAATCGTTACTCTAAAGATGGGTTTACATTCTGATGCTGAAACAAACTATTTTAATATTAATAACCGGTGTCATTTTCACAGTAACAGGCAGTTGCAGCGATAAGACACAACTACAACCGCTCGATGAGAACACAAGCATACTCGCCTTTGGTGATAGTTTAACTTATGGTACTGGTACCAGTCATGATAAAGCTTACCCTGCCGTACTGGAAAAACTCATCAATCATCAAGTTATCAATGCCGGCATACCCGGTGAAGTCAGCAGCAAGGGATTATCTCGTTTACCTGGTTTAATCAAGCAATTCCAGCCCGGTCTTATCATTATTTGTCACGGCGGCAACGATATTTTACACAAGCTGGATTTAAACAAAACCAGTAACAATATCCAGCAAATGATTAACCTTGCCAGACAGAACAATAGTCAGGTGGTGTTAATCGGTGTACCCGAATTCGGCTTATTTTTAGAGTCATCGCACATCTATCAGGCATTAGCAAAAAAAAATCAGCTACCGATTGCTGATGACATTTTAGCTGATATTCTTAGAAAATCATCACTTAAATCTGATCACATTCACCCAAATACTCTTGGGATATCAAGTGCTTGCTCAACATATAGCGTTGCTTCTAAAACAGTCGGGTGCATTATCGAATAAATAGCCCGGATATTTCATAGGAACGCTACAACTTTAACTTAACATTATGATTGTATTAAAAAATATTGATATGTTAGCAAAGTACACCATGTACCGGAGGCCGCTATGCAGTTTTTGGAAAAATCTCAGAGGCCATTTCGACTGATTTGCCTGTAACCATAGCTATGGCTATGCTTTTCGACAAATCAGACAAACTGACTCGCTGAGATTTCCCCAAAACTCTGCATTCCCATGAAATATCCGGACTAGCCTTTTCTTTGACAAACGTCTAATTAATAAACATATTGGCATTTTTTGACGATCCGTCATATTATTGTCTGATGCAAAATTCAGCGCACAATCCAGCACTAACGCAAACACGTAAACAACGTGAACTGCAAAAGCGCGAAGCACTCATTCTTGACACGGCACAAACCATGTTGCACCAACACGGCTATAACCACCTGACCATGGATCGTGTTGCTGAAACAGTCGAGTATTCCAAAGGCACCATCTACAACCATTTTGCCAGCAAAGAGGACCTGGTCTGTTCGCTTTGCTGTCGTTATATAAGCAATCTTATTGATATTTTCCAACGTGCATACAATTTTGATGGCAGCACACGTGAAAGATATTCAGCCATTAGCATCGGTTATTCTCTACACCACCAGTTACATCCGATGGATTCACAAATTGTTCAAACCGTAAAAAACAATGCGGTTCGAGAGAAAATAAGCGAAGAGAAACTTGCTGAGATGGAATCTCTAGAGCAAACAGCCATAAAAATCGCACACAGTATCGTGCAGGACGCCGTAAACTGCGGTGACCTGAATAAAAAACATCAGGATGATATCAGCACTATCGTATTTGGCTTATGGTCGATGCATTATGGTGCCATGCTATTAGACCGCTCTGATATACCACTGCAGGAGCTGGGTTTCAGTCCAGTAGTAAAAATGCTATGGCAAAATACAAACATCTATCTTGATGGTTATCAATGGTCCCCTTTAAGCACAACAAGCGACTCTGGAAAACTTTTTAAGAAAATATCGTCAGCCTTGTTTGGTGATACCATTCAATTCAAAATGTGTAATGGTATTTCAATATTATTACCCGAAAATAAAAAAGAATACTAACCGAGAAAAAACTATGATCGAGTCATATACGCGTTGGATAATACGCTGGAAATACCTTGTTGTACTCCTCACACTCGCACTGGCATTCGCCGCAGCTTCAGGTGGACGGTTTTTAGGATTCAGTAATGACTACCGGATGTTTTTCGGTGAAGACAATCCACAGTTACTTGCATTTGAAAAAATGCAGGCAACATTTAATAAAAATGACAATGTTTTATTTGTCGTCACCCCAAAATCAGGAAAAGTTTTCACCAGGGAAACACTGACAGTCATAAAAGACATTACCCATGAGGCATGGCAAACCCCCTTCTCTACGCGCGTCGACTCGATCACCAACCATCAGCATACGACTGCCGAAGAAGATGACCTTATAGTCGACGATCTTGTTGTTGATCCCGACAGCTTAACTGACAGTGATCTGTTAAAAATTCAGTCCATCGCAATAAATGAACCTATGCTGGTCCACAGACTGGTATCACCTGACAGTAAATTTGCCGGTGTAAACGTCACCGTACAACTTCCAGGTAAAACCCTTGATGAAGTGCCAAAAACGGTCGCATTCGCTCGTGAACTGAAACAGACAATGCTGGAAAAATATCCTGACGTGGAAATCCGCCTTGTCGGAATGGCAGTAATGAACAACGCCTTTCCTGAAGCCAGCATGGATGATGTCTCCAACCTTTACCCACTCGCATTGGGTTTCATTGTACTCACCCTGTATATTTTGTTACGGGGTTTAAGCGGCACAGTAGCGACTTTCATCATGATCATCATGTCTATCATGACAGCGATGGGGCTTGCCGGCTGGTCAGGCATATTACTGTCGCCCCCGGTGATGTCTGCACCTATCATGATTTTGACTATGGCGATTGCTGACGCCGTGCATTTGCTGGTAACCATGCGCCATGAACTTGCAATAGGACTGGATAAAAATAAAGCCATCATAGAAAGCATGCGCATTAACTTCCGCCCGATATTTGTCACCACACTGACCACCATGCTCGGTTTTTTAAGCCTTAACTTCAGTGATGCCCCACCATTTCACGATTTAGGCAACATTGCCGCTATGGGCGTCGCAGCGGCCTTCATCTTCTCTATTACTTTCCTGCCTGCTATCGTCAGCATATTACCCGCGACCGGTAAAAAAGAAGTGGCTGGCAAACAGATGATGACCCGATTTGGTGAGTTTGTTATTGCTAAACAAAAACCGCTTTTAGTCGGCAATGCTTTAATAATACTCGCGCTTGCAGCATTCGTCCCTATGAATGAATTAAACGATCAGTTTGTTAACTATTTTGACGAAAGTATCGAGTTTCGTCGCGACTCTGATTACGCAACAGAAAACCTGACCGGTGTGTATTACATCGATTATGCCCTGGGCACTGAAGAATCCGGTGGCATCAGCGATCCAGATTACCTGGCTAATGTCGCAAAGTTTTCACAATACCTGCGCTCACAACCAGAGGTCATACACGTACAAACCATCTCTGATACTTTCAAACGCTTAAATAAAAACATGCACGGTGATGACCCGGCATGGCAGCGACTGCCGGAAGAACGCAACCTGGCGGCACAGTATTTATTATTGTATGAGATGTCACTGCCTTACGGCCTGGATCTAAACAACCAGATCGATGTCGACAAGTCTGCAACAAAAATTGCGGTCACTTTACAAACACTGACATCTAATGAAGTTATTGCCTTTGATGATGCCGCTATACAATGGTTAAAAGAAAACACACCTTCTATTAAACCCTATACCGGCAGCCCGACAATAATGTTTGCCCACCTCGGCAAACGTAATATTAACAGCATGCTCACCGGCACCACTGTTGCACTGGTCCTGATATCAGCCGTATTGATATTTTTCCTGGGTTCGCTTAAGTACGGTTTTATCAGTTTATTGCCTAACCTGACACCGGCACTGGCCGCTTTTGGTATCTGGGGCCTTACCGTTGGACAGGTTGGCATCGGCCTTTCCATCGTAACCGGTATGACACTGGGTATTGTGGTAGACGATACCGTACATTTCCTGAGTAAATATTTACGCGCACGGCGCGAAAAAGGTCTGAATGCGGAAGATGCCGTGCGTTATGCATTTAACAATGTCGGTCTTGCCCTGCTGGTTACCTCAGTGGTACTGGTCGTCGGCTTTATGATAATGGCGCAGTCACATTTTTACTTAAATTCCAGCATGGGTCTATTAACCAGCGTCGTTATTACACTCGCGCTGTTGATTGACCTGACACTTTTACCCGCTCTGCTGATGAAATTCCCCGGTAGATCTTATGCTGTTAAAGCAGGAGAAAAACAATGAATAACAAACTATTAAAAAACACAATACTTACCAGCATCCTGCTTTTAGCAGCAGGATTTATTCATGCCGAAACGGCTGAAGAAAAAGGCAAAACTATTGCAGTTGAGTCAGATAAAAGAGACACCGGTTTTTTAGATCAGACCGCTAACATGGTAATGGAACTGCGGAATAAACAGGGAGATGTAAGTACCCGGACTATTCGCATCAAAACGCTGGAAGTTACCGGTGACGGTGATAAATCAATGTCCATCTTTGACGAACCTGCGGATGTAAAAGGTACCGCTTTTCTCACCTTTTCACATGCAATAAAACCTGACGAGCAATGGTTATATTTACCGGCATTAAAACGCGTTAAACGCATTAATTCTAAAAACAAATCCGGTCCCTTTATGGGCAGTGAATTTGCCTATGAAGATCTGGCTTCACAGGAAGTTGAAAAATATACTTACAAATACATTCGTGACGAACAGATCAAAACCAAAGAGTTTCCCAATGGCGTCGATTGCTTTGTAGTCGAACGCTATCCTGCCTACGAACACTCAGGATATACACGACAACTTGCCTGGGTCAATAAAGACAGATACGTGGCAGAGAAAATCGAATTTTATGACAGAAAAAATGACCTGTTAAAAACCCTGACCAGTGATGGTTACAAACAATATCTCGAACAATACTGGCGCCCCGATGAAATGTTAATGGAAAATCATCAAACCGGTAAAAGCACTTTATTAAAATGGGAAAACTATAAATTTAAAAATGGCCTGGAAGATAAAGACTTCAGCCGTAATAGCCTTAAGCGTGCTCGCTAGCGCCACTAAATTATGTCGTCATACCGGTACGGTTACTAACCGGTATCCATCTCAATTGTGGCACTAATCTGAGCCCATGCTGAATTTTTCAACAGATGGGGATTCCGGCTAGAAACACACCAGAGTGACGGATACTGAATAAAGTGAAGCAACTTAACCTATATGAAAACAAGCAAATACATTCTTCTTAGCTTTATTGGTACTACCATCATCAACACTGCACACAGTGCTGAGTTCTCGGGTTATATCGGCGGACAGACACGTAATTTTTTTGAAGATCCGCTAAGTCCCGAACAACACAACAACTACCTGTCTGTCGTCGCAGAACCTGAGTTTTTTCATGAATGGGATGAAGCAACACAAAACATTGAAATAAAACTTTTTTATCGAGAAGATCAATACGACGAAAATCGTTCACATGGCGACATTCGTGAACTTTCATGGACCGGTGTTTATGAAAACTGGGAGCTACGTGCAGGCATCAGCAAGGTTTACTGGGGCGTAACTGAAACACAACACCTGGTTGATATCGTCAACCAGACCGACCTGGTGGAAAATATTGACGGCGAAGACAAACTTGGTCAGCCCATGCTTCGAGCCAGTACTGAGCGTGAATGGGGAACGTTGGACTTTTTTATACTGCCCGGCTTTCGCGAACGTACCTTTGCCGGCGCCGAAGGACGACCCCGCCCGAACATCATCATCGATACCGATCGCGATGCATTCTATGATTTCAGCAGTGGCAAAGATCACATTGACTTCGCTGCGCGCTATTCACACTATATTGATGAATGGGAGTTTGGTTTTACGGTTTTTGATGGCGTAAGTAGAGAGCCAACGAGTTTCATTCCTGTCGCTTTTGATTCTGCAGGAAACCCTACCGTTATCATTCCCGGTTATTCTTTAATTAATCAAATCGGTTTAGACGGCCAGGCGTTTTTTGGTGACTGGACATGGAAGCTTGAAGCCACTAATACTCAGCTACGCAGTGGTGACAATAAAGGAACTAACAGTTTTAGATCGGTCGGCGGTTTCGAATACACCTGGGTTGGCATTGCTGATAGCAGTATAGACTTAGGTTTTGTTGTGGAATATCACTACAGTGATAAACGCATTTACACTCAAACTATTTTTGACAATGACCTTGCCACAGCCCTGCGTTTTGTTTTAAACGATGTGCAATCAACGGAAATACTTGCTGGCTTAACGACCGACGCAGATACCCAGTCTATCGGCAGTTTTATTGAAGCATCACGTCGTTTAGGCGAAAGCTGGACTGTAGAAGCTCAGCTAAGAACCTTTCACGGCACAAAAGAAAATCGCCCACTGTATAGTTTTAGATTTGATAACTTTGCACAAATCGATCTAAATTATCACTTTTAAAAGATTTTATAACAACAGTGTAGGTGTAGGTTACACAGTGAAAAACACATGAAATCGATTCGCTTTTATCTTATTACAACAATATTAGCGGCCATGACTTTACTCATTTTTCTGTCTGCCCTGCAGGGTTACAATAAAAGCACAAAAGAAGCCAAAAACTTATTAGACAAACAGCTTGTCGACATGGCAAGCGTACTATCTGATTTGCAAATAGCGCCAGAAAGCAAGCAATCGATCGTTACCAATATCGAAACCACCAATACTGCATTTCAAATTTGGCATAACCAGCAATTAATCAGCCGTTCCAACAATGCACCAGAACAACTGATGACCAGTTTACGCGTGGGTTTTCAGAATAGTAATTTTGCGCACTATCGTTGGCGAAATTATGTGCATTTCAATGCTGCGACAGAACGTTGGGTTATTACCGCGGAACGGACTGATATCCGAAATCGTCTAATTGATAATTTAATTACAGAATCGGCTTTGCCCGTCATCATAATGTTGCCAGTCGCATCATTAATTATCTGGTTTCTCGTTGGCTCGGGCTTAAAACCTTTACGCCAGTTGGCTATACAGCTTCAACAAAAACAGGAACATGATCTAAGCCCGGTTTCGTTGACGGAGCCATTAAAAGAATTACAGCCTCTTGTTAATTCAACAAATAACTTACTGGCAAGACTGGAAGCTGCATTTGAACGTACCAGGCGCTTTTCAGCTGATGCCGCTCATGAATTGCGCACACCCATTAGTGGACTGAAAATTAATTTATATAATTTTCAGATTGAGTCACCTGACAATAATAACTTAAAATTATTAACTGCCGGTGTGAACAGGATGGAGCATGTTGTTGAACAAATCCTTTCACTTTATCGTACTACGCCCGACCAATACGTGACAAATTTTGAGTATCTGGATTTGCATAAAATAACACAACATAGCATCGCACAACAATACTCAGAGCTTTGAAACAAAAAATCAACAAATCGAACTATCCGGTAATACTGCCTGCTTGCAGTGCGATAAATTTACTATGGAAACCCTTTTACAAAATTTACTTAGTAATGCCAACAAATATACGCCCAGGCAAGGTCAAGTTCTAATTTCTGTCAACAGGGTTAACGATTACATCCAGTTAAAAATAGAAGATTCGGGACCGGGGATTCCAGAAGAAAAATACCATCGCGTATTTGACCGATTTTATCGAATGAAGGGTGCTCAGCAAGACTCAGAAATTATTGGTTGTGGCCTTGGCCTTTCAATCGTTCAGCACATTGTTCAATTACATCATGGACACATCTGCTTATCACATTCGAAGTTTGATACAGGTTTAGCGATTACCATAAATTTCCCTTTATCCGGTTCAGGCATAAAATTATAAAATCATGCAACTAAAAAAATGTTTTCTCATTATATTGCTTCAAATTATTTTTTTAAAGTCGAGTTTTGCAGTTACCCCAGACTTTACTATCGAAATTAAAAATCACTTATTTTATCCAGCAGAAATTATTGTTCCTGCGCGAAAAAAAATAAAATTAATTATTTATAATCGAGATAAAACAGCAGAAGAATTTGAAAGTTATGAATTAAATCGTGAAAAAATTATTATGGGAAACAGAAAGGGCATGGTTTTTATAGGTCCACTAGAACCGGGCGACTATCCGTTTTTTGGAGAATTTAATCCTGAAACAGCACAAGGGAAAATTATTGCACGTTAGGAAATAACATGATATTAAGTTCAGTCATTATAGTGCTTGGAGAAGTACTCGAAGTAGCAATATTAACCAGTCTTTTTCTGGCGCTGAGTTTCCGATTTAAAATATCCCGCTACTGGATTATTTACGCGCTGGCTATCGGCAGCACTAGCGCTGTAATTTATGCCATTTCTTTTGACGTCGTCAGCCAGTGGCTTGATGGTTTTGGCCAGGAAGTTATCAATGCCAGCATTCAAATAGGTATTTATATTTGCCTGTTATTATTTAACACCCTTATTTATATTACCAACCAAAATCGCCAAATGACAAAACATTTACCATGGGTGATGACGGCTGCAGTAAGTCTGGCACTGACCAGAGAAGTGTCTGAAATTTTCTTATACCTCTCAGGATTTTTTTCTTCTGAATTATTAATGATGCCTGTAATCACCGGAAGTATATTAGGCGCTGGTATAGGCTTAAGCTTTGGTATATTAGTCTATTATGTATTTATCCATATGGCGAACCAAACATCATTATATGTGGGCTATAGCCTGCTTTTGTTTGTAGCAGCAGGAATGGTTTTACAGGCTGCTCGCCTGTTAATTCAAATTGACTGGTTACCTGCTCAGGAAATCCTTTGGGACGTTTCAGGCTGGTTAGACGAATCTTCGGTGGCTGGAAGACTGTTATTCACTTTAGTCGGTTATGAAGCCACACCGACACTAATCGAAATACAATGTTACATAACCGCTGTATTGGGCATATTATTAACCACGGGTATTTCTCAATATTATATTTCAAAAAAAGCATCAGGACGTTAAATGCAATCAGCAATAAGAATATTATCTATCATAATATTCACTTCTACACTTTGCATATCTGCTCCAGCATTAGCGGATGGAAACAGTGTTGATAAAGTATATCATCCATACGTTTTACCCATGGAAACAGAAGTTGAATGGCGAGCGATTTTTCAAAATGATGAGACTGAAAAATTAGATAATCGGCAGCTACATCGTTTAGGAATAGGCACATCATTTTTTGAAAACTGGTTTACTGAGGTTTATTTGATCGGTGAAAAATCGTCAACTGAGGAGTTTGATGTTAACGCAGTAGAAATTGAAGCAAAAGTACAACTCACTGAACAAGGTGAATATGCTGCAGACTGGGGACTGTTGTTTGAGCTTGAAAGGCAACTTGATAATAGTACCGGGGAGTTATCCGCTGCCCTTTTAGTTGAAAAAGAGTGGGCACGCTGGGTAGGTGCCTTAAATTTTTTCATCGAGTATGAATGGCGAAAAGAGCGTAACAATGAACTAGAATTGGCGGCAGCAACGCAATTACGTTATCGGTTTAACCGTCTATTTGAACCGGCAGTAGAGTTTTATAAAAACCAGGACACACTGGCTATTGGCCCGGTCGTTCTAGGCGATATTCGATTAGGCATAGCGAAAAAGATACACTGGGAATTTGGTATTATTTTTGGTTTACAGGACAGTAGCCCGCAGCAGACAGTTCGGGCATTGCTAGAATATGAATTTTAATCAGCGCTGATGAAGCAGATAGCCTGGTTGCAAGACGCGAAAGCATAAGAAGTGTCGCATGGATGCTGCATTAACAAACCTGAAAATGAAACTAATCAGAGTTTTAGTTTGCTTAACCTTAATGAATTAACAATCACCGACACAGAACTAAAGCTCATCGCTGCTGCAGCAATCATCGGCGACAACAATAAACCAAACACTGGATACAGTACACCTGCCGCCACCGGTACACCCAGCGAATTATAAATGAAAGCAAAAAACAGGTTCTGCCTGATATTATTCATCACCGCGTGACTAAGTAGTCTTGCGCGAACAATGCCGCGTAAATCGCCTTTAACCAACGTGATACCCGCACTTTCCATGGCCACATCAGTGCCGGTGCCCATGGCGATACCAACATGTGACTGCGCGAGTGCGGGTGCATCATTGATACCATCACCCGCCATCGCAACGATTTTACCTTCAGCCTGTAATTGCTTAACAATACTGGCTTTTTGGTCAGGCAATACTTCCGCTTCAACTCTGTCGATGCCCAGTTTGCGGGCAACCGCTTGCGCCGTGGTTTTACTATCACCAGTCAGCATCACAACGTCCACTCCTGCCTTGTGCAGATCATCAATAGCTTGCCTTGTTGAATCTTTAATGGGATCTGCGACGCCAATTAACCCGGCCGCTTTACCATCAATGGCGATCAGCATAACGGTCTGTCCTTCGGCACGACCGGTTTCCGCCTGTTCCGACAAGTTAAGCACATCAATATTCAAACTTTGTAAAAGTTTAACATTACCGAGTAATACATTACGGCCATTGACCATACCGGTGACCCCTTTACCGGTAATCGATTCAAAGTTATTTGTCGCAAAAAGTCTGATATTGCGTACCTCGGCACCGTGTACGATAGCTTCAGCCAGAGGATGTTCACTGGCACGTTCAAGACTGGCAGCCAGGGTCAACACTTCCTCTTCATCAAAACCGTTGACAGCTTTAACCAATACCAGTTTTGGTTTGCCTTCAGTCAGCGTGCCGGTTTTATCGACTACCAGAACATCAACTTTTTCCAGGGTTTCCAGTGCTTCTGCGTTTTTAATTAAGACGCCGATGGTTGCACCTTTACCCGTTCCCACCATAATTGACATCGGTGTCGCCAGTCCCAGTGCACAGGGACAGGCAATAATTAATACCGCCACTGCATTAACAATAGCGTGGGCAAGACGTGGTTCTGGTCCCCAAATTCCCCAGACAATCATTGTCGTCACCGCAATCAGTACCACCGCAGGCACAAAATAACCAGCAACAATATCTGCCAGTTTCTGGATTGGCGCACGTGAACGCTGTGCTTCGCTGACCATGTGTACTATCTGGGATAACAAGGTGTCCGCACCCACTTTCTGCGCACACATTAACAGACTGCCAGTACCATTTACCGTGGCACCGATAACACCATCACCCTTATTTTTTTCGACTGGAATCGGTTCACCGGTCACCATGGATTCATCGACTGAACTGCTGCCGTCTGTCACGGTGCCATCGACCGGGATTTTTTCGCCCGGTCTGACACGCAGTACATCACCAACCACGACCTGTTCTAGTGGAATATCTTCTTCACTGCCATTTTCACGAACAATACGTGCACTATTCGGTGCCAGGCCCAATAACATTTTTATTGCGGTATTGGTCTGGCTGCGTGCACGCAACTCAAGCACCTGCCCTAACAAAACCAACACGATAATTACTGCAGCAGGCTTCAAAATAAACAGCCACCAGTCCTTCCTCCATTTGCATTACCGGCGGAAATATTCCCGGTGCCAGCAAAGCTACCGTGCTATAAATCCAGGCAACCGACACGCCCAGACCAATCAGGGTAAACATGTTCAAATTCCAGGTAATAACAGACTGTACAGCGCGTTGATAAAACGGCCAGCCGCCCCAGAGCACAACCGGTGTTGCCAAAATAAATTCAACCCATTGTACGGTTTGCATGGACAGAACATCTGGAAGTAACGCAGGCGCTATATCAGCAATCATTGCAAGCAGGAAAACTGGGATAGCAAGAACCGAGCTGGCCCAGAACCGTCGTCTCATATCGATCAGCTCTTCGTTTTTCTCTTCAATGGCTACGACTTTTGACTCCAGTGCCATACCACATTTTGGGCAATTACCCGGAAAATCCTGCACAATTTCGGGATGCATCGGACAGCTGTATTCAACTTTGTTTTCTACAACTGGCAACCCCTTAGCTTCCAGTGCCATTCCACATTTAGGGCAGGAGCCCTGTCCCTGTTGTTCAACTTCAGGGTGCATTGGGCAGGTAAAGAGTGTAGAAACCAGACTGCAGCTGCTTTCCACACAGTTGTTTTCCTGCTGTGCTACTAAATTCAGGTACTTGTCAGGTGTTGTGCTGAATTTACCCTCACAACCCTGACTGCAAAAATAATAGTTTTGATTATTGTAATAAAAATGGTATTCACTGTCTGTGGTGACATTCATGCCACAGACCGGGTCAGTCAGAGACTCTGCTTGGTTTCAAACGTTTTGATTTATTCAACATTACCTCCATTACAGCAACAAAGGACTTAACGATAGAACATTGCTGTAGTCGCCTATCTCTGCTGTAAAAGATAATAATACTGCTAAAATGCGAAGAAACGAAAATTCTTTTTATTCATTACCGGCTTATTCCTCTCTAACAGGCGTCTAAAAATTAGCCAGCTGACGAATCCGCTCAATATCATCACGTACTTTTGCGGCTTCTTCAAACTCAAGATTTCGTGAATGTTGATACATCTGTTTTTCAAGATTGTCTAAGGTTTTAGTTAACTGCCTGGGTGTCATCGCCTGATACGTTGCTTTCTCCTCAGCGACTTTTTGCAATTCAATGGTTTTTCTTGAATGTTTGTCACCATAACCGGCTTCTAATACATCGCGTACCTCTTTCACGATACCTGTTGGTGTAATACCGTGTTTTTTATTGTACGCAATTTGGATCTCGCGGCGTTCATTGGTTGTATCAATGGCTTTTTGCATTGACCCTGTTATTTTGTCGGCATACAAAATGGCTATACCATTCACATTTCGTGCTGCCCTGCCGATGCTTTGAATCATCGAACGCTCTGATCGCAGGAAACCTTCTTTATCAGCATCGAGTATGGCTATTAATGAAACCTCCGGCATATCCAGGCCTTCTCGTAACAGGTTAATTCCGACCAGCACATCAAATTCACCCAGTCGTAAATCACGAATAATTTCGACGCGTTCGACGGTATCAATATCCGAATGCAGATAACGTACACGAATACCGTGCTCAGCTAAATAATCGGTCAAATCTTCAGACATGCGTTTGGTTAAAGTCAAAATTAATATTCGTTCATTTAACGGTAAACGTTTGTTAATTTCTGATAACACATCATCCACCTGCGTCGCCACCGGGCGCACTTCAATTTGTGGGTCAAGCAGGCCTGTGGGGCGCACAACCTGTCTGGCAATGGCGTCTGAATGTTCTTCTTCATATGGCCCTGGTGTTGCAGACACGTATAATGTTTGCGGTGACATGGCCACAAACTCATCAAAACGCAGTGGCCGGTTATCTAACGCTGACGGCAGTCGAAAACCAAAGTTCACCAGGTTTTCCTTGCGGGAACGATCGCCTTTATACATGGCCCCAATTTGCGGTACAGAGACATGGCTTTCATCAATAACTAACAGCGCTTCATCAGGCAGGTAATCAAACAGACACGGTGGCGGTTCGCCTGGAGCACGACCTGACAGGTATCGCGAGTAGTTTTCAATGCCGCTGCAATAACCCAGTTCGCGCATCATTTCGAGATCAAACTGAGTGCGTTGTTCCAGACGTTGCGCTTCCACCAGTTTGTTGTTGTCACGCAGATCGTCTAAACGCTGCCGCAATTCGACTTTAATGTGTTCTATGGCAGCCAGAATGACTTCACGGGGTGTTGCATAATGCGTTTTCGGGTAAACCGTAAAACGTGCAACTTTTTTAATAATCTCACCGGTCAGTGGATCAAAAATACTGAGATTTTCAATTTCTTCATCAAACAACTCAATACGTATGGCTTCACGCTCGGAATCTGCCGGGTGAATATCAATCACTTCACCTCTTACCCGGTAAGTACCACGGCGCAACTCAACATCATTCCGTAGATACTGTAATTCCGCCAGCCGTCTTAATATATTACGCTGATCAATCACGTCACCACGTACCAGGTGCAAAATCATGGCAAAGTAGGACTCAGGATCACCCAGTCCGTAAATCGCTGAAACCGTGGCAACAATAATGGTGTCTTCTCTTTCCATTAATGCCTTGGTGGCGGACAGCCGCATTTGCTCGATATGCTCATTCACCGAGGCGTCCTTTTCAATGAAGGTATCACTCGCCGGCACGTAGGCTTCCGGCTGGTAATAATCATAATAAGAAACAAAATATTCCACCGCATTATTCGGGAAAAACTCTTTCATTTCACCGTAAAGCTGCGCCGCCAGTGTTTTATTGGGCGCCATAATGATGGTCGGCCGTTGTAAATATTGTATAACATTCGCCACGGTGAAGGTTTTCCCCGAGCCAGTAACACCCAACAGCGTCTGCCTGGCAAGGCCATTCTCAAAACCTTCATTCAGCGTCTGGATAGCTTCAGGCTGATCACCAGTAGGCTGATAATCCGTCTGCAAGTTCAAATTTTTTCGACATAATCATTCTGGACTACTACATTACACAGTAAAAATAAATTAAACTCAGGCAACAAACAACTGTTTATACATACACGACTATAAACACTCGAATTCTTAATGGACACTACATTGAAAATATCACTTTCCAATCGTATACAAAGAGTTAAACCTTCACCCACCCTGGCGGTAACTGCCCTGGCCGACCAGCTTCGCGCCGAAGGGCGAGATGTCATTGGACTCGCTGCCGGACAACCTGACTTTGATACCCCTGATTACATAAAAAAGGCCGCGATCGATGCAATCAATAAGGGTTATACCAAATACACCGCAGTTGATGGTACAGCAGGCCTCAAGCAGGCCATTATAAACAAGTTCAAACGGGAAAATGGTTTTGATTTTACTGCTGAGCAAATACTGGTTTCAGTCGGTGGCAAACAGGCCATTTATAACTTATGCCAGACTTTATTAAATGAAGGTGATGAAGTCATCATTCCTGCGCCTTACTGGGTGTCCTACCCTGACATCGTCAAACTGGCTGATGCAACACCGGTTATCGTTAAAGGTGATATCTCACAATCCTTCAAAATAACCGCTGAACAGTTAGAGCAGGCAATCACCGATAAAACACGGTTATTTATACTCAACAGTCCGTCAAACCCTTCAGGCAAGGCTTACACTAAAGCCGAACTCAGATCACTAGGCGATGTATTAATTAAACACCCGAACATCGTGGTGATGACCGACGATATCTATGAACACATCGTCTGGGCTGATGAAGGTTTTAACAATATATTAAATGTCTGCCCCGAGCTAAAAGACCAGACAGTTGTAATTAATGGTGTCTCCAAGGCCTACTCCATGACCGGCTGGCGTATTGGTTATAGCGGTGGCCCGGCAGACCTCATTAAAGGCATGAAAAAGAACCAGTCACAAAGCACCTCTAATCCAACATCAATTGCGCAGTATGCCGCACAGGCAGCACTTGAAGGCGACCAGAGCTTTCTCAAGGAAATGTGCGATGTTTTTAAACAACGCCATGATTATGTCTATGAAACACTCAATGCAATGAACGGTGTTGACGTTTTACCCAGTGACGGTACCTTTTACAGCTTCCCCTCTTTTCAGGCCGTCATCGATCGTATGGACGGTATAGAAGATGATGTACAGCTGGCACAGTTACTACTGGAAAAAGCAGATGTCGCACTGGTACCGGGCTCGGCTTTTGGTTTATCAGGTTATCTAAGGCTATCATTTGCAACCGATATGGATAGCCTGAAGAAAGCCCTGGCTAGAATTAAACAATCAATTGAATAATCTTATAATAGTGCCGGTATAACGCTTATTAAGTGTTGACCGACGCAGTTCAAATCGGTAGCATACCGCCTTCCAATTTGGATAGTCAGTAAAGCTACAGTTCTAGAACTATTCCTCGATAGCTCAGTTGGTAGAGCAACGGACTGTTAATCCGTTTGTCCCTGGTTCGAGCCCAGGTCGAGGAGCCAATTTTCTTCTTTGAAATCAATCGGTATCGAAGATTTTATGCATGGACAATCGGACTATTAGTCCGGTGGTCTGTGGTTGAGCAATTTGGGTTGAGCCATTTTAGGCTGACCTGTAACTTCCATGCAATTCATACACTTATAGAAATCCTGTGATTGGATCATCGGACTATTTGTCGTGTCTCGAATCTGCAAATCATTTCGAAGCATACCATTTTCCCCTTCTCGACTACGTAGATTCCAGGTTAATATTTTCCTTGTAATGGTGAAGTGAATAGCCGCGTATTACGCGAGCATCAGCAATGTTTTGTAACCTGAGAGTAATCATACCAGTCACGCATATCGTCATACATTTCACCGGTCATTATGTAATACGATGATTTGTAGTCAATATTAGTATCATGAAACAGAACGGTCAGTATATGCAAACCAGACAATACCTGACTGAACACCTATAAGTAAAAACATGTATTTTGCTACAGGATGGTGGCATAGGATCACTGAATGAGAATCAGAAAATCAATAAGCTACTAATAAGGCATTCGCTAACAGATCCCAGCCTGCCATTAACGCCAGCAGAATCAGCGCGCTGGTAAAAACGATGCCCAAAAAACCGCCGAAAATACAAATAAATTCGTGTAAAAAACTTTGAGTTCCACTTCTGGTGGACTTTCTTGCGGAATGCCGGGGAGAAAATATAGCGCCAACCACAGAAATAATCGATCTGGTAACTTCTGCCGTGTGGAAACATGTTTACTGCCCTTGAGATAGATATTGTGTATGCGAAATTATATTATATTTGTATTACATCATTGTTACATTCTTGTGACGGAAAAATGAATTGTGTGCTGTCATCTATCGCCCGGATGTACCGGTATAGTGATTTGCCATGGAATCAAGTTTGCCATGCTGACATATGCGCGTCAGATATGAATTAAGAGCATCATCAATAAGCCAGAGACAAGCTATACAGAACAGCAGCTGCTTGAGTCCACCCTGCATACCCTTCCCGGCGGTAGCGCGACTGTATTGTCGGTATGTGCGACGGACAAGCCAAGTGCATCAGAATCCCCGACACTCGGATGAAGCGATGTAAATGGTATTAATACGCATAAATTTGAGCGAAAAATACGAGACTCAGTTGCATATATTAAATCAGTATTATTGATGTATATCTAGAAATAAAACGATGGATTAATATATCATTATACTGTTAGTATGATCATCAATTACAATAATAGTTATTATTAATCAATAGTATTTTCGACCAGTAGGAGGTTGTTCTAAAATGGCAAAAAAGAAATCAACAACTAAAAAAAAGAAAGCGAGTTCGACTGGTATTAAAAATACCGTTAGTTCTACAGCATCAGTAATAGTCGATGAAATTGATAATGCCAGGGAAGTCGTAGTACGTGAGATACGTGAAGGCTTTAATGTCGTCAGCAGTAAAGCCTCTGTCGCTGCCGATACTATTGCTGACACTTCTGTAAAGGTAAAAGATACTATTACCGAAACGGCCACTGATGCAACCACATCTGTCAAAGACACGCTCTCTGAAGCTCAACCTAAAGAGCTTATTCTAAAGCTCATAGACGAGGTTGAAGAAATCGCAGAGGGTATTATTGATGGAATTGGTTCACGATTCAGTCAGCTTCGTTCAGCAGCATCAAAAGCCAGCAAGCCCGGCAAAAAGAAAACCGTAAAGAAAAAGGCAACGAAGAAAGCAGCGAAGAAAGCGGCGGCCAAGAAGAAAACTGTAGCAAAAAAAGCGGCTAAGAAAAAAGTTGCAGCTAAGAAAAAGGCAGCTAAGAAGAAAGTCGCTAAGAAAAAGACCAGGAAGAAATAAGGTAACTTGTTTCTAAAGAATATATAACGATATAGCCGCCAAAATTTGTTTATGGCAACTGCATCAAAATAGTTATCTATTTTTGTCATATTGCCGGGAATCAGACCTTATATCATTGGTTCTTTGAAGAATGCCTGGTAATACATTACGATAAGGTTTACTGCTAGTACCATGGTTTTTAACAACAGGTGTCTCTGATGTCAGAAACAGCGAATAAAAGCCGAAAATCTTCAACCACAAAAACCCTGCCAATGGTTTTTGAGGCTGATGACCTTGAGGCATTACGCAGCGCGTACTTTACGCTTGAGCACCCCAGTCTGGCTGCGCGGCTTTCAGGCGTGGTTGGTACCCCCATAGATATGGCAATCCATCTTCTCCCAAAGACATGGTATAAACATTTTCACAACGCTGCAGAACGTGCGATTGCAAAAGCCCTGGAAGTCGCCGTTTCATCGATGCGCCGACAGCATGATTCCAGTACCAATGAAATTTATTTCAAGATGCTAATCGCTGGTACAGGCGGCGTTGGCGGTTTTTTCGGCTTGCCCGGACTGCTCATTGAGTTACCTGTCAGTACAACGGTGATGATACGCGGCATTGCTGAAATTGCTCGCGAAGAAGGTGAAGATATACATACAGCCGAAGCACAGATGGCGTGCGTACAGGTTTTTGCCCTGGGTGGAAAAGTTGAAAGTGATGATGCTGCCGAAACGGGATATTATGGTATACGCATGGCCTTATCAGGCTATATGTCAGCAGCTACCGCTCATGTCGCTGAACAAGGGTTTAGCACGGAATCCGCCCCGGTGGTATTCAAGCTGATTAATGCTGTCGCCAGCAGGTTTGGTATTGCGGTTTCACAGCGCGCTGCAACATATATTTTACCTGTTATTAGTGCGTTTAGTGCGGCGGCGGCCAATACAATTTTTATGCAACACTTTCAGAGTATGGCAAGGGCACATTTCACTGTTCGCCGTCTGGAGCGAAAGTATGGTGAAGCTTTCGTACGCAAGCACTATAAATCTTTTGAATGAAAAGGATTAGCTGAGACGTTCATTCAGATAGGTTAATACGGTTTTCTCGACTGTGCCTTTTAATGGAGTCAGTACCAAACTCAGTTTGATTTCGACCTCGACTTCATTTTCACTGGTATCGATATGCCCACTGGCGCCACTGCGTTTAAACACCAGACGATCACCTTGCCAACTGTAAGTGGCCGACAGGTCTTTACTGAGTTTTTCAGCAAGATTCTGCACCTCATTTCTTACTGTTTCGTGGTCAAGATGATGTTTTTTTTTGATATGAATCGTCGCCATATTTTTCCCGTATCGAAGAGCCGTGTTGTGGCAATACAATAATACTTTCGACAGGCATTGGCAACTATTAGGGCCAGGCAGACGGTCAGGCGTTTCGTCAGGTTAAGGAACTCAGTCAGTATTCTAGTAATGTAATGTATTCAGTTGGTGATTTCTGAAACAACTCGCGTTACTTTTCCTAGGTTGCCAGGAGGAGCTAGTGTATAATAATTTCGAAAAACACTTTTAAATAACGTAATGTGAGGTTAATTATGGGGCGCTTCTTAGTAACAGGAATAACCTTCGGTGTCTTCATGGCAGAGGCTTTAATTCATTACAATATGGGGCGTAATATTGATGCCTCAGGTAAACGCGCTCACTTTGAATTGCCGCCACCAAAAGAACTTGCCAAGATTGCGGCAGTAACCGGTGCTTTCTCTATCGTAAGCGGGGCGTTAATAGGTTCTCTGAACAAGTACCTTCCACCAAAAGCCTGAAGTTCAGTTGCACTGTTTATTTCAGTTTGCTTGCAATAGCTGTGGCTTCCCATGGGGCGTCAAGATCAGAACGGCCCATGTGTCCATAGACCGCAAGCTTGCGATAAAAACCACCAGGCTGATAGCTTAGTTTTTTCAGACCAAGGTCACGCACTATAGCGCCAGGACGGAAATCTATAACTTCATATAGACGTGCAGCGATGTCAGGTTCACTAAGTTCGCTGCTGCCAAAAGTGCGCACCCGAATACTAACCGGGTCGGCGCAGCCAATCGAATAACTCAGCTGTACTTCACATTCCCTGGCCAGGCCTGCAGCAACAACGTTTTTTGCGGCATAACGTGCGATATATGCGCCAACTCGGTCAATACGCATTGGGTCCTTGCCACTCAGTGCAGAACCGCTTGAACGTGCAAAGCCGCCATATGTATCAATACGCGTTTTACGTCCAGTCAGACCAGAATGGACGGATGGTCCACCACCTTTACGAATACCATTTGGGTTAATATGAATAATCGTGTCCGCATCTGATTTGATCTTCTCTTTTTTTATAACGGGATTAATGACATGTTCGTTCAGGTCCTGGCGCAGGCCTTCTATGTCTACTTCGCTGTTTTCTTTCTGGGTAGCCACCATGGTGATACTGTGTATGCGTGCAGGCTGGTTGTTATGAAATTCGAAACCGACCTGTATTTCTGCATCAGGAAGCAGGTAAGGCAGTTTTTTATCAGACTTTACCACGTCTATACGGTGCGCAAGCCGGTGAGCAAGTGATATCGGCAGCGGCATCAGGTCCTTTGTATGGTCGCAGGCATATCCGAAAATACTGGTTTGCTGACGTGCGGTAATTTTGTCGATAGCTTTGTCTGTCATCCCATCGAGATCTAGCGGAGCATAGTCCGTATCACTGTGGTCCATAATACTAGTCAGGATGGTGCAGTCATTTGCATCGAAAACATCTATGGGATAGCCGATTTCACGTATTGTTCGACGGGCGATATCTGAAATGTCCAGAATCTTCGCAGCAGAAGCGTAATGGCTTGAGATAAAAATTATGCCACTGGATACAGCGCATTCTGCAACAACACGGGCATCAGGGTCCTGCTTTAGAAAGTTATCAACGATGGCGTCGCTGATCTGATCACAGATTTTGTCCGGATGTCCACGGGTTACTGATTCCGAGGTGAATATATAGCCGTTTTCCAGATTAAATTTTTCGCAAGTCATGCTAAATCCCTCTCATGGGTTTCTTCTTCATTGACTGGTGGTATCTCATTCATTTCTTCTTCATCTAGAGTGATATCTTCAGGCATTGCCGGTTTAAGTGCTTCGTTGACTATCAGTGGACCCAGCACGCCGCCAGCAATGACCAGCAAATCAAATGCTCCCATTGGCGCAGTTCCCAGTATTCGCCTTGCTCCCGGTGCTAAACTGACGATCGCCTGTAAACCAGCCATGCCCAGTATAGCTTTATTTAAATATGGATTTGGAGGTAGATTATTGCTGCGATTAAATACATGCCGGTGTTCGGACCGCGAGCTGTAGGCATGCGCGAGTTCATTCAGCGTCAGGGTATTGAAGGCAAGTGTGCTAGCTGCTGCACCGGGTCCGTAGCGTTTCAGGCCATAGACATAGGCTGCCATGGTGCCAACACCAATAATACCGGATTCAATGGTCATGTGTTTCAGGTCATGGCCGGCGATAATCGCTTCCTCACTTTTCCTTGGCGGAATTGACATGATGTCTTTCTCCGGCGGCTCCATAGACAGCGCAAGGCCAGGGAAAATGTCCGTTACCAGGTTGATCCACAATAATTGCATCGAGTTCATTGGCTGCCCCATGCCGGTAGCAATGCTGGCGAGCATAACCTCTATCTCTGTGAGATTGGTTGAAACCATGAAGTGGATCATCTTGCGAATATTATTGTAAATGGTGCGCCCCTGGCTAACTGCAATGGCCATGGTGTGCAGGTTATCATCTTCCAGCACCACATCCGATACATCTCGCGCAACGTTAGTGCCAGATTCGCCCATGGCGACACCGATATCGGCCGCTTTCAGTGCCGGACCATCATTGATACCATCGCCTGTCATGGCTACCACGCGACCGGCATCCTGGAAGGCCTGCACGATGCGTAATTTATGCGCCGGGCTGACGCGAGCAAATACGTGTACATTTTTAACCAGGCCAGCCAGCAGTTCCGGTTCGACATTCTCCAGTTTGCTTGATTCCAGCACCTGCAGCGGCTTGTCCCCACTCAGTCCTAATTGCTTGCCGATGGCCTGGGCAGTTGCCGCCTGGTCACCGGTAATCATAACGGTGTCAATGCCGGCCTGATGGAATTGTTTAATCAGCTTATCCATACCTTCACGCATAGGGTCAGCCATACCGGCGAGGCCAAGCCAAACCAGTTTTTCGGTCTTTCTGGGCATGCGGTCTTCGTCAAGCTCGCGATAGGCGACCGCGAGGACACGCAGGGCATCGCCGGCCATGCGGTCATTCTCAGCTATGATGGCTTCACGAGCCTTGCTGCTGAGTCGTATATTCCGGCCATTTCGAATTTGTGTATCACACATTGCCAGTACTTCTTCAGGACTACCCTTGACTGCCAGCAGGTACTTGCCCTTTTTCCATGGATGCAGGGTGGTCATGTAGGGCCGTCCTTCTGCGCGATCGCGGCCATGCAGACGAGGATGCTGCTCACGCAATGCTTCGACATTGATTCCGGCATTGAGCGCCAAATCTACCAGCGCCATTTCAGTCGGTGACCCGTTTTGTTTTCTTTCACCTTCAATTTCATTGAACTCGGTATCGCTGCACAGGGAAACGGTTTGCATCAGTTCTATGGTTTCAAGCTGCTCCGTGGCGTTGATAGCTTTAGCGTTGTGCAGAAGCTGGCGGCCAGCAGCAACATATGTTTTTTCACCACTATAAACTGATACCACAGCCATACGGTTCATTGTCAATGTGCCCGTTTTGTCCATGCAGAAAACCTGTACCGAACCCAGGGTTTCGACTGCATCAAGATGGCGAACGGCAACATTATGTTTTCGCATCTCGGCTATACCCATCGCCAGTGTAGTAGTGGCGACAGCAGGCAAACCTTCTGGTACTGCAGCAACGGCCAGCGAAACGGATGACTTAAGCATTTCCAGTACAGCATAACCTCTCATAATACCGACGCCAAATACACAGGCGCAGACGCCACCACTAAGTAAAGCAAGCGTTGTACCCATTTTGTCCAGTTGTTTCTGCATCGGTGTTTCCGGTGCTTCCGCTTCACCAACCATAGTCTGAATCTGCCCCAGTTCCGTGGCAGCAGCAGTTGCAACAACAACAGCCTGGCCATTACCGCCACTGATATGCGTTCCCATGTAAGTCATGTTACTGCGGTCGCCAAGAGCAGTATCTATATCAGCAACGAAGCGATGGTCCTTGTTCACTGGTAGACTCTCACCTGTTAGCGCAGACTCATCAACACTGAGACGATGTGAACTCAGGATACGTGCATCTGCTGCGACGTAGGTCCCTGGTGTGAAGACCAGCACATCGCCCGGAACTATGTTTTCGACATCGATATCTGTTACCTTTCCACTACGCAATACGCGCACCGTTCGCACACCGGTTTCAGATAGCGAGCTTATGGTTTTCTCGGCCTGGCGTTCGGTCACAAAGCCGATGGCGGAATTAATGATCACAACGCCAAGTATTACGGCAGCATCGATCATTCCTCCGGTTAGTATGGCGATGACCGCTGAGCCGCCAAGCATGAATACGGGGGGACTATTAAACTGCCCTAGAAGAATCGACAGATCAGAACGGGCTGCGCTAGCAGTCAGACTATTCAAACCATAACGCTGCAGACGACTTGACGCCTCTTCATCGTCCAGACCCTTTTGCATTGAAGTGCCCAGCGTTTGCAGGAGCTCTTTGAGATCTTTTCGATGCCAGTCATCGATGTTCTGGGTTTCGACATCATCATTTGTGGTGGACTGAGCGGGCGAATGCCTGAATATGGGTAATGAGTAAAGCAGGCCCGGGATACCACCAAACAGCTTAGAGACGCTATCGATGGTCTGCCTGATGTTTAGACTGTCCATGATATTCAGGCTGTCAGCTGTTGCAGACCGGCGTGGTTTACTGCGTAATTTGGCGCTAGTATCGAGATGTTCTTCAATAGCGGTAACGATATCATCGATGGTGAGATCAGGATTGTAGAACACCAGCACACGACCGGTCAGACTATTTGCGGTGACACTATTGACGCCGTTGACATCGGTGAGTGCTGCTTCGAGTTTTTGCTTAAGCCTTGAAGAACGGTACAGCCCGGCAATTTCGAAGCGTGTTCTGCCCGCTACACTTGAGTGTACCAGTGCGACACGTTCAGATATTGGTGAAGCGGCAGCCAATATTAATTTTCACCTATGATTAATTTTTGTTTGTTCTACGATTAAATTAAAGTTCTTTTTAAGCTGTTGTTGATGTGTTTCAATGTGGTTGATCAGTCCGATGATATTTAACCACAATTAATATTATACATATTTCTATTATATATAAATATTACGAAAATATTACGAAAATGTTACGGTCGTAAAGCTTGTTAACATCGGTAATACTAGTGTTAAACGTTGTAAGCGATTCTGGAAAAAGTCTATTGAACAGGTCATGTTGCTGCGGTAAGATTCTTTGAAATGAATAATTCTATATTGAGCTGGATAGGTGATGAAGCGCTACTGCAGGGACTGGTAGCCGAACAGTCGACATTTGTGCTACTTATCGCCATCGTGATCTGCATTGCAATGCTGTCCCTGGGCGCAGACTGGATGATTGATGGTGTTGTTGATCTTGCCGAGCGTACCGGTTTGCCCAAGATTGTAATTGGGGCCACCGTCGTTTCGCTGGGAACCACTTTACCTGAAGCCTTTGTTTCCGTGATGGCTGCCTATATGGGCAACCCGGGATTAGCGCTTGGTAATGGTGTTGGCTCAATCATCGCCGATACCGGGCTCATCTTCGGCCTTACCTGTGTGCTTGCAGCTGTACCGGTAAATCGTTTCATTCTTAATCGTACCGGCTGGGTGCAGGTAGGGGCTGCTACCCTGCTGGTGCTGATATCCGTTGGTGTGTATTTTATGGCTGGTGGAGAACACCCTCAGCTGGATCGCTGGGTTGGCTTCCTTTTCCTGGGACTGCTAGTCCTGTACCTTTACATTACCTATACGTGGGCCAAGCAGGGAACCGGGGTGTTGCCTGAAGATGAAGTTGCCGAACATGAACTTATGAGTGTCGGTAAAAGCTGGGTTCTCATTGTTTGTGGCCTGCTTCTTATTATTATCGGCGCCCGTATACTGGTGCCGTGTGCATCCGAAATTGCTATGCGTTTTGGTGTGCCGGAAGACGTAATTGCCGCGACAATGGTGGCATTTGGAACGTCACTGCCGGAATTGATGACCGCAATTGCGGCAATTCGTAAGGGTCATCCAGAGATAACCGTGGGTAATATTGTCGGCGCTGATGTTCTCAATGTACTGTTTGTGATTGGCGCCGCTGCGGCTGCATCGCCGCTGGTTATTCCAATGAACTTCTTTTATTTTCACTTCCCCGCTATGCTGATTATTTTGTATTCATTCAGGTTATTTATATCGATGAACAAGGATGGCGTGTTTCATCGCTGGCAGGGATACTGGCTACTGGGTGTGTACCTATGTTATGTGATACTTCAATATACCCTTAATATTGAAAGCGCTCATTAGCCATGATTATTACTCTTCAGTAAACCACAGGTTGCTATAAATGAATATACTGATTGCTACAGATGGATCGAAAGACGCCAGCAATGCACTGGACTTTATGCTGAGGTTTCCATTTCCGCATGAATCGAAAATGACAGTACTGACGGTTGTTGACGAGATACCGATGTTATCTGCGGAACTCGATGCACTGGATGAAGCACAAAGCGAAGCCTTGAGCCAGGCCAATAAACGTTTAATCGAAGATGCACAGGAACTCGTGGTTCGTGAAGGCAAGCGCTTACGTGAGGATGGCTGGCCTGGTGAAACCATGGTGCGTAATGGCAACCCGGTTGATGAAATTCTGCGTGTCGCCGAGGAAATCGATGCCGATCTGATCGTACTCGGCTCACATGGTATCAGCATGACCAAACGCTTCCTGCTTGGCAGTGTGTCAGACCGAGTGCTGGAATACGCAAGCTGTTCAGTGTTAATCGTTAAAGGTATAACTGGTGAAGAAAAGCAAGCTTCAATCGAACCTGGAACTAATGCAGCCTACAAGGTCACGCTGGCCTATGATAAATCAGATGTGGCGCAAGAAGCGCTAGATCTTTGCGCATCATTCCCGCTGGAAGATGGGTCGGAAATTAGTGTGGTTTACGTAATGCCGTTGATAACGGCTTATCGTCAGGATATCCGTCAGCATATAAACAATATTTGGCTACAGAAAAAACAGTTCATGCAGGCTGAACTTGATAATGCTGTCAGGTCTTTACAGTGGACGACACCTAAGGTAGCGACCCAGCTACGCGAGGCGGGGGATGTCAGTGATGAAATACTTGCTGCAGCGGAAGAAGCCGGCAGTGACCTGATTATGTTTGGCTGCAAGGACAAGGGTGCTATCAAGAACTTCCTGCTCGGCTCTGTTACCCGTCGCATAGCGCGTTATGCTAAATGTACGGTCTGGGCGGTACGGAAAAAACAGGATTGAACACTTGTCAATATCACTCGGCGCTTGCCTGGTTGACCTTTCGTGCACCGCGCTTTATAGATGCAATTTTTTCGTCAGCGGATACCTTGCGTTTTACCTCTCTGCCAAGATAATAGCCGAATAAAAAAAGACCTGCGCCCATCAAAACTCTATATAACATTGCACTCACCTCCATTGCTTGAATAAAATAAACGAACTTACGCTTTATTTATTATAATACTGCTTCATATAGGTGTGTGCAATGACAGTGAAACTTTTTTTATTTATGTTTGATGTGTGTCAACTGCGAGAGGCAGCCCATATCAGATGATGCCAGATTAGTTGCTATTTTAGTGTCTAGTGATTTAACTTCAATACTTGCTGCTCATCGTTGTATATCGGTAGTTGATGTATATCATTAAAAACTATACATTGTAGTCGTAATATATTACGGTGATAAGTTTTTCTGTTATATGCTACAAAAACATGTGTAGGTATTCATTACAATTTTCAAATGCTGAATGTGGAGAGCATAAATGGCTATAGTTGAAAACTTTCTTAAAGGGGAAACTGGAAAAGGGGTGGCGATTGGTATAGGCGTAGCGATACTTGCGCCGGTAGCTATTGCCGTACTTTCTGGCGCGGCCAGACCTGTAGCAAGAGCTGCGCTCAAATCAGGCATTCTATTTTATGAAAAAGGCCGCGAAAAAGTAGCGGAATTTGGCGAGGCAATGGAAGACCTTGCAGCCGAAGCACGGGCGGAGATGGAGCAAGGCCATGCTGTCGCAGGCAGTGCAGCCTTTGAAGCTGAGCAAACTGATGAGGAAGCTGAAACTGAAGTTGAGGCTGGGGAAAGCGGCGATAAAAAATGAATCCAGTTGCCCATGTTGCACACGTAATTGACGGAAGAGTCAGAATAAAGGTGCCTTCAAAACTTGGCGATACAGAATATTTTGCCAATATATATGAAAACCTGATTACTTTTCCGGCAATCGAAGAGATGCGCGTTAATCCAGTCGCTGGCAGTTTAATAATATATCACAGCGATTCATCGTTAGTCCCGTTGAAACAGTTTGCACAGGAAAAGCAGTTATTTTTACTCGAGGAAATAGATTATCAGCCTGAAGCTCTCTTGCAGCGCGCCTCAACCAGGCTTGGTAGTATCGATTCCGGCCTAAAAAAACTAACGAGTGGTGATATCGATTTGCGTTCAGCGATTTTCATCGTGCTAATGGCACTTGCCATCAGGCAGCTACTTAAAGGCCGTGTGATGGGACCAGCATCAACACTATTATGGCAGGCGCTTGGGCTTGTCCTGGCAACAAAAGTTGGTAAAAATTGATCGACTTAAAAAGTATCGACGTAAAATCATCATCACAATTCTTCGAGTTTCCCCAAAATAATCGATTGGCTAACCGGATGTTACTCCGTTTGTGCCTGGTTCGAGCCCAGGTCGAAGAGCCAATTAAATCAAATGGTTATCGAAATTATTCTTTAACCTGTTTGGTTTGAGTCACCAGCAGAGCATATTCCATCGTTTCTGGCCCCCTGCAAAGCACTTCATGCATTTGAAGATTTAAAATCATCAAAACGGCACCATTCCCTGGTATTGCAGCCTAAAGATTGGCGCAAAATGTCAATTTAATCTGTACAGTTTTCTCTAAAATCTTAATACGCCGACCAGATTGTCAGGTGACGACCGACATAAGGAGTCAGGCTATCGCGACCAGTTCGATATTGAGCTGGTCGCTTTTACCTTAGAACAACAGGATTCCCATGTACCCCACCTGCACTCATCTGATATCCGTTCATCCCTGGCTACTCTTTTCCAGAAAACGGTATATGCTTTCTTCAATCTTCATGTGTCTCTCTAATTTTAATATGCATAACGACCAGGATAATCCAAAACCGCTGGCGACAACAGCTAACGAGAGCGAAGGGCGAAGCACAAAAAACATTTTTACTTACTTTTTACAACCGGTCATAGTTTTCTAATTCATCATCAAACATTTGATCGCGTGGTAGACGAATTGATATGTTTTTCTGACTGTAATTATGTAACTCCGTGAAAATAGCAGGATCAATATCTGCTAACGATTCAATTTCGATTAATTGCTGACCAGAAACACTATTTAATGAATCAAACACGCTAAGCTGAAGATCAGATGTATCATTTACAACCGGCGGCGATCCACCCAGGAAAAACGTACTACTAATAGTCGAAGCCAGGAAAAACTCACTATTAAGTTTAAGCACAATGGGTCTTTCAAAGGTACCAAACTCGCCATTGACTGTTACAAATGCGGCATCCGCTGTAATATCAGGCACCGAGAAAAAGTCCACGCCGCCTCTATTTACACCAAATACAGATCCATTAGCCACATTCAACCGGACAGTGCCAACCGTAAAACCAGCGTCTACATGGTCTATCGTTACATTAGTGTCATTGCTGAAATCAATATCTCCACTGTTGACCAGGTTAGTTAACAGTACATCTCCTGTATTCCTCATATTAACCTGGCTGCTACCTACTCCATTATTTATCACATCTAATTGTGCAGTTAGTGTTTCAATGGCATCGTTTGAGCCTATACCGGAGTTAGCACGTAACACCACAGCTGACGCTGTTAAGTTATTTTGAGTGGAATTATTATCAATAATTGCACCGTTATCAGCGTTTATATTAATGCTTCCAGAGGTAACATTAACGTTTGAAACACTGATATCACCAGTATTGGCTGTTAAATTTACCGCATCCTGTGCAGAGATAGTAGTTAAGGCATTTAACACAAGTTCAGCATTTGTCGTTGTTAATGAAACTTGTCCCTCAGTACTGGTCAAATCAACTGCCTGTTCGTACTGAGTATTTGAAGTCCTGATAACAAGATCAATATCATTTGTTGTAACTACAGGACTAACAATTGAGAGCTGCACATTATCAGCATCAATACTTAAGCCATCTAAATCAGTAATTGTAGATGCCTGCAAATCAACAGTACCATTTTGCGCTGTTAGATTAAGTGAATTGCTACCCGTCAAGTTTGCAGCCAAAGTAATACCAGAATTTGTAGACCTAATTCCACCAGGACTATTAGTATTGATACTCTGCGCAGTAATATCAACAGCATTTGTTGATGTTACATTTGAAGCTAATATCACATCATTCGTCGTCATTGCGGTAATACCACTAAGACTTGAATCTGATCCTGAAAAATTGATATCACCGTTACCTGAAGAAACTAATAGTGTTTGAGTGCTATTTGCACCATCAATGAATAAGTCATTGTTTGCTAATAACTGCACATCATTAGCTACAACACTATTCAATAAATCATTCGAAACACTCAAACCTGATATCGCGTTACCTAATGACAAATCACCTGTTGAATTAATCAATACCTGACCAGTAGTAGACCCACTATTAATTATTACACCAGTACCGTTTGAAAGAGCAGGCGCAGTTAATGAAATAATATTATCTACTGTAGTAAGACTTGTATTTGCACCAAGTGTCAACAGACCAGTTTGGCTGGAATCTGCATCAGAATTAATGGTAATTTGGCCACTACCAGAAGAATAGGCACCACTAAGCGAAACACCGTTATTAGAATTGATATTAAGTTGCCCTGCTCCATTTACTGCGACACCATTTAAAGTCACTGTTTCAGCTTGTTGTACATCAAATTGAGATAGATTACTGATTGCAGATGTTACAACTGTATCCTCATCACCCGTATCGAAACTCAGGGCATTACCATTGCCATTGAAACTATTAGTGGCAATTGTCGTATCCTGGTCCTGGCCATCTGAGTTTGAATCAATGTGAACATCAGATAACAGATTCACATTTGAAGAGTTAATTGATATAAATCCTGAATCAGCGCCTATATCTGATCGTAGGTTTCCATTCAGATTTAAAGTATCTGCAAACAAATTGATGCTAGCCCCATTTGTTTCAATCGCAGCAACAGTTATTACGCCTGTATTACTTGCTGTAAACAGATTTAAGGAACCCAAAGCAGCGGTTCCAATATCACCCTGTATATCTATATTTTCCGTGCCAGACCTGATTGTTAAAGTACGACCAGGGTCATTGTCAGCGTTTATAGCGCCAGCAACCGTAATATTTGCATCAGCAAAACTAACTGCATCTGTATCCATGGTTACATTTGCCGCAACAGTGACATCACCATTAAGTGCAATAGCACCAGCTGCAGCTAATTTATCAGTAATTACATTTCCACCCAGCTCAATATTAGTCGCTGTAATATCAACACCCTGAGATTGAACTTGCACCTCATCAATTGAGACTTGCGATGCAGCTTCAATAACCAGTCCGCCCAGGCTATTTGAACTGCTACCAAGACTACCATTAACTGTTAAATTCTGGTCCCCAGCACTCATGGTTAGCAATCGGCTATTATTCGCAGAATCAGCTGTCACATTTCCATTGATTAAAATATTCGCACTCGTTGCTGATGCGCTAGAATCTATCCTAATATCGTTATGCACGGCCACATTACCATTTAATGTAATTGAACCTGCTGTAGCAGCGTTATCACTAAGCAAATCACCGCTTAAATTGATCGCGCTACCAGTAACATTAATTCCACCATCTGTAGTTAAAACAGAATTAAGATCAACAATACCTGGTGTATTTAAAACACCATTATTAACATTAAAGCGACGCACAGCAATAATATTATCCATGCCATTTTGACCAACAACATCTAAAAACTGTACGCGCCCAGAACCAGAAGTAACATCAAAATTTTGTGCACCAGACACTCTGTTTAGAACCGTGATCTGACCATCTGCTGCAGAAGACACCGCATCGGTATTGAGAACAGTATCACCGATTAAATTAATTTCCCCGCTAATCGTGATATCGCCCGTTGCTGACGAATCAGTCACACCATTTGAGGTATCCAGGGTACCCAGCAAATTAATTAAATTAGCCGCAACATCAATAGCACCAGCTGCAGTCGTCACTGAAGTCAAATTAAGAACACCATTACTGCCAGCACTGTTTACATCCAGACTGGCAAGTGCATTCAAAGAACCCAATTCAGATAACAAGCTTACATTTCCGTTTCCAGAATCAATAGTGAGTGCGTGATTTTCGTTTAAAGCTGAATTAACCGTACCCTTAATATCAACATTACCATCTACTGTGCCATTACTATTTAAGGTAATATCATTAAGTAATATGACGTTGCCGTTTTGATTGGTGCCTAGATTAATGCCACCATTCGCTGAGACACTCAGATTATTATTTAGATTAATTAAAGCCGCATCTATATCAATTCCTTCACCAGTGTCCACTTGTTGCAAATCAACTTGCGTTGCACTTTCAACAGTGAGGAACTGTAAAGCGGCTAAGCCATTAAAATCAACGTTTCCTGAACCGGCGGCAATCGTTAAAGAGTCAGTCGCCATGTTGATAGCATTTACACTATCAACAAAAACAACATTACCATCAGTACCAGAACCATTTGTATCAATTCTTCGTGATCCAGTCACATTAAGCAGGTTTCTGAAGAAAACAGAGCCTGCATTAGCCTGTGAAGTTGTATCAATATCAGCGTTTAAATTAATTCTATCAGTTGATGTGATGTCAACACCAGCTGCGCCAGTTGTAATCATCCCATTTATATTAGTAGTTCTAGCCTGATCAATTTTCAAACCAAGGACGTCAACAGTATCGTTTAATGTTATGTCTGATCCACCGGAATTGAGTGTTAACTGATAGGGACCACCTACACCAGTACTAACCTGGTTTAATGTAATTTCACGATCTAGATTACTCGTGGCATGATTTGTGTTAATACTGGTCGCGGCTTCCAGTGTAATAGGTGCCGTAATCTGAACCCTTCCTGATTGAAAATTATCAAAGGTTGTATCGATATTTCCGCCCAGACTAACGGTATTGGCGTTTATATCAACGCCTCCATCAAGTGTGTTTACATCATCTATAGATATATCATTTGCATTGAGAACATTCAGGCCTTGTAATGCACCTGTAGCATTAGCAGCACCTAGTTGACCGATAACTGTAATGTCAGAATCAGTATTCCCAGATAAACCTGCATCCAGTTGTAAAACCTGGTTAGCATTAGCAACAACGTCACCAGTAATACTAATAGATCCAGTCGAACTGCGTCCATTGGTATTAATAATGTTAGTTCCCGCATTACCCAAAGTAATCGTTCCACCATTAGCATTTAAAACAACATTACTCGCATCATTATCAATGGCTGTATTAATATCACCGTTTAAGTTAATTGAACCTGCCGATACATCTAAGCCCTGTAAAGTGCCATTACTACCACCATTTGAATTCGTATTAACATCCTGCAAGCTCACTGCACCAGTGGACATAATGCTTAATTTAAGCAAGGCATTGGTTGTGCTGGTATCACCATTGAGGTTTACAGCGGCTGCACCTGATGCAATGCTCAGACTTTGATTACCAGAAAAATTGGTATCAATATCACTGTTAAAAGTAACAATACCATCGGTACCTGCCGCATTGGTATTAATCGAAACATCAGAATCCAGACGGGTTGGCCCAGTTAATGTTACCGCACCGCCAACATTGCTGGCATTGGCATTATTTGTATTGATGTTACCCGATAAAATAATCGCATCAGCACCACCGGCGGTATTAATGTTTACCACACCGCCTGCTGTGCCAATTTCACCTACGCTTGTTGATGATGAGTTTACTACGCTAAAACTTTTTACAGCTTGTGCTGCGCCAACATTAGTTAAAGTCAAGGCGCCTGCGTCTATTGAAAAATCAAATGCTGTGCCTAAATTATTATTAACATCACCGCTTAATGAAACCAGGCCATCTGTTGTTGAATTAGTTGTTATAGCAACATTATTGTCTAAGGTAATAGCTGTAACAGTAGGGTTTGAGTCAGAACCCGCGATATCTACAACACCTCCGATAACTGAAACGAGATCTTTGGTTGTATTTATATTTCCACCTAACGCGACAGTGTCGGCGTCAATTGTGACACCACCACTTCTTGTATTTACCGCATCGATAGACACATCATTGGCATTAGTAATATCTAATGTGAGAATGGCCTGGTTTACACCAATATCACCGTTTATAGTAATGTCTTGTGAATCTGTACTTAGAGTCAATGCGCTATCATTAGTGGCTAAATCTGCATCTATTGCGCCAGTTATATTAATAAAACCATCTGAATTCGATGAAATAGCATCAATAGTCACACTACTCGCTAACGTAATGGGGCCACCATTAGCGTTGAGAGTAACGTCACCTGCATCATTCACATCATTGGTGCTTATATTGCCGCCCAGATTAATGCTATTAGAAACCACACTTAATCCACCAGATCGAATACTTACTTCTTTTAATGTAACTGCATTGGCACTAGTAATAGTTAAGCTTTGTAAATCTTCACCAACACCAGCAGCCTGGGTAAAGCTGACATTATTACCACCAGATGTTATCTGCAGCGTTCTATTATTACCTCGTGCATCAGCGTCTACGGCTCCAGTGAATGTTACACTACCATCAGCACCACTTGAGTCCGTATCAATAGCCACATTTCGCGCTAATTTAATTATTCCGTTTAAAGAAACTGAGCCTGAATCATTGGTGACAGTGTTTTTGTCTGTATTTATATTGCCGCGAAGATTTATATTCGTGGAGGTTATACTTACACCGCCCTCTTTTGTATTAACCACATTACTTGCGTTAGTGAAACTGGTTGTGCCTGAAGTTATTGTGAGACCTTGTATCGCCTGTAAGTTGCCTACATTACCTAGATCAACAGTGCTAGTGCCTGCGTCAAGAATTAAAGAGCGTGATGCGGCACTTGAATCAGCATTAATATCACCCGCTATATTTATAGCGGTATCACTGCTGCCATTCGTTGTTATGTTTACGCTATCTGCATCTAATATAATATTTCCGGTAAGTGTGAGGTTACCTGCTGCAGCTGCACCACCATTTGTAGTATCTATACTGCCACCTAAAGTAATTGTAGAGTCAGTATTAACCGTGACATTGCCACCTACAGTTGCTATGCCACTTACATTTGCTTGACTCGATTCTGTTATTTCAAATTGCTGAATACGAGTAACACCACCTATATCACCTGACACAGCTGTACTTGCAGTACCTGAATCTATAGTTAAAGATCGAGATAAGGAATTGGCATCATCATTAATAGTTCCATTAATTAAAACAGTACCATCGTTAACCGTCGCTGTTGCTGAGCTGATATCTGTATCAAATACAATATTGTTTTTTAATTCAACACTACCATTTAGTGTAATATTTCCACCTTGTCCATCAGTGCCTGCGTTATCTAATACACCGCCAATAGTCGTAATATTATTTCCTAATAATATTAAGTTTCCTGTAGCGATAACGTTGCCGCCGTTTCCTCCATTTGCTGTACCATTACCTGAATCGGTATTACCGCCTAACGCATTTAATGCACCATTAATAATCAATTGATTTGCGGCTGATAGAGTTATATTACCTGCATTACCACCAGAAGCAGGATCTGAATTATCACCAGAACCCATGGCACCTGAAGTCGTTATGGCATTAACAGTAACATCACCAACAGTTGTAGATATTTTGACAGCACCTCCATTTCCACCTAATTGACCAGCACCACTATCTGTATCGTTATCATCACCAACACTACCGATAGCACTGATTGCGCCTGCGACAGTCACTATGCCTTTCGCATCTAATGTGATATCACCGCCATGATGACCTGCGGTATCATTGATCGTTGTCGTGCCTGCATCGGCTGTTAAGATACCTGTAGATATAGCGCCATCGGAGATAATGTGAATTGCACCTGCGTCAAAGTCATCCTGACCGGATGTAACAATCTTACTACTAGATGCTGCAGTAAACGATGACGGGGTGTTTCCACCTATTCCACCAACCGTAAAATCGCCACCCTGAGTAAATATATTTACATTTGCTCCAAGAGTAATGCCATTATTTGCATACAGATTTACATGTAAGGCATCACCACTGTTATTGTTATCTTTGATTTCAACAGTATTTAAGAAACTGATTGATCCCTCAGCATTTAAAGTTAACGTGTTAAATCCAGTAGCATTAAAGTTGCCTACGCCATCATAATTGAGTGTTGCATTGAATTTAATATCACCATTCTCACCGACCACCGCAGAGCCTGCTACTGTTTTGATTTCAACCGAACCCTTACCTAAACCAGTTTGAATAGTTGATACATTAATGCTTGAGCCAATTGCTGTGTCATCAGGTTGGTAAATGGTAGGATTAGAACCGATAGAAGTATCTAGATTAAGATCTGCATTGGTAATAGTAATATCGTAAGGGTCAATTAACCATAAACCACCGGCACCCATGCTAGCAGACACATCGGGTGCATTGAATAGTTCAAAACCCCTTTTACCAGACGTTTCAATAAAGCCACCATTGCCACTTCAGTGAACCACCTCGAGCATATAAACCACCGTAAAATCGGCCTGTATCATCCGCATAGGTAATAATGCGTCCACCATTACCATGACTTAATGCATCAGCAACAATGCGTGTATCCTGCCCCAGGTAAAGAAAATCGGCATTGCGCACTAATGCATTTTTACCTTCACGGTCGCCACCCACCAGAACTTCACCGCCACCATTAGCGCCACTAACATTAATTTCACTGTTATCTAACAGGCCAACTTTATTACCTAATATTTTGACCTTACCACCAGTGCCAGATGAACTTGCCTGAGCTGTAATTAGTGCATCGCCGGTCAACTCGGTTTTATCATTGGCGTGCAACTCAACATTACCTGTGCTGTCACTCGCACTATTAGCATTTATGATACCGCTGTGAGTTACATTTTCACCCACCATCACCACATCACCAGCGGTATTATTATCAGTTGATGACACATTGAGGCTGCCAGTATTGACGACATCGGCACCGGCCCCAAGGCTAAAGCTGCCATCTTCATTCATCAGCACACTACTGGCCAGCTGCATATCACCAGTATTAACGGCCTGTGAAAACACATCACGACTCACACTGGCAGTTAATAAAACTCGGCCACTTTCTGCATTTATTTCACCGCTATTTAAAACCGCCGGGTCTATGCCCAGTTCATCTTGAAGTAACGCTTTGGTGATTTTTACACCGATCAAACCCTGGTTATCAAAGGTAAGTACCGCCGCTTTACCCGCGGCCATATTAACTGCACCTAAACGGGCATTAATAACGCCTTCATTACTAACCTCTTTACCCAGTAGGGTGACATTACCACCTAATGAAGCATTTATAAGCCCACTATTAATCACCGCTCCATCGGCACCTAACACTTCATTAAAAATGTAATCGCCATTCATAAAATCTGATGGTTCTATGCGTAGGGTTGAGGCAATCATTCCGCCGACATCAATACGTGCTGTTTTACCAAAAAACACACCATGGGGGTTAACCAGAATGACCGTGCCAGCGGCATCGATGCGACCGTGAATTTCAGAACCCGCCGTACTCAGAATATTATTTAAGGAGATTGCCGAAGCGTCCATATTATATTGAACGCGTTCATTGGCATTTAAATTGTAACTGTCCCAGTTAATCGCCATGGAACCACTGGTTTGATTAACGGTTGTAGTTAAACCATTGTAGTTAATGGAGCCTTCACCACCCACTCTAACACCACCCGTTGGGCCGGCATGCACATAAGGAATAAACGTCAGGTGTAAAAGTAATAATGAATAAGCCAGTACCTGGCTCGCTTCAAAAGTTCTCTGTTTTGAAGTTTGTAACAAAGTTTTGATAGAGAAGATTTTTGAAGAGACGTCCTGATTTGTCATATTAATACCATGTTTAAATCCAGTTAATTCACAGAGACAATTCCGTTTGCCATTCCTTATTTTTGAGAAACTTAAGAATTATTGATGTTAGTGATTCATAATTCCAAACAGAGCGATTGCTCCATTTGAAAAAGCAAAAACTACTTCATTATCAGTCCCGCCATTATTTATCACCGAGGCGAAACCTGTATGACCTGAACTTGCATATGGACAGGTCGATCCATTGTCTTCTACATCATGTGCCATTGTGTATATATTCAGATCTGGGACAGGCAAACTAAAAGTAGCGGTTAAGGTAACTGGATATGCACAAGCAAATGAAACAGAATCAGCACCTAAATAATCACCATTCACTTGAACGATTAGAACACCTGCTTCATCTGTTATGCCATACATACCACCTCTCCACCGATCAGTGCTTACAGTCTCAATTCTCGCCAATGTAGCACCACTATTATTCGGCGTATCAAACAAAAGCGTAAACGTGCCTGCAGCAACCCCCGTGCCACCGGCAAATGTTCCCTGTATCTGAGACTCAGTAGTTGTACCACTGACGGTTACATCCTGCGTAATATTACCATCTCCATAAACATTCACTGGTCCGATAAAACTATCACCAACAACCGTAATGTCCATGTCATACATATCATTTGATGTCACACTAAACATTATGATGCGGTTGTTATATACCAGCGCCCTAACATCTGGAAGATTGATATTATCTAATGTAGCTGAGCCAGTGTAATAACCTTTGGGGACAGCATTATCATCATTAGTTATGGTACCAGTCGCACTTGCAGCCGCTCCCAGAGCAGCAGCTACCGGATTAGTCAGGGTGAGTGCGAAGGTTTCATCAAATTCAAACGCGGTATCACCGGCAACATCCACCGTTACTGTCGAGCTGGTTGCACCGGCTGGAATGGCTAGTGTCCCGGTGGTTGCGGTATAGTCAGTACCTGAAACCGCTGTACCATCTGATGTTGCATAATCGACAGAGGTGTTAGCACCTGCCGCCGCACTTATGGCCACGGTAAAAGTAATGCTTTGCGTGCCAGTATCACCCTCAACCACTGATCCGCCCGAAACGTTAACAGTAGTTGATGTACTATCCCCACCTCCACTGCTGCAGTTTTGAAGACCAAGAATTGAAACTGCCCCCAATAGAACCGCAGAAACTATAGATATAACTTTGTTTTTATTATTATTAGCAGTGGAAATCATTTTTCATTCTTCCTGTGAAATTAAGCGAATTTTTTGGCGAAAACGTTACAGACTATACAGAAAAATGCCTTTTCATGATACGTTAAACGTTTGATTTTATCTGATCACTGCACAGCTTCAGCAAGCCACAACCCCTGTTCTGGCGGGGTTTATAGAGTAGGATTAGGTTGAATATAGTATATAGTGGATTTAAAACCAGACTTTGTTGAAAGATGGTGCATTTTCGTGACTTATGATTGTCATTTAGAGTGATCGTAATGCATCTTGTACTTGTTCTAGTAAGCAAGAATTCAAGATCCTTCCTGTTCGTCTGGATGACAAAAAACAATCAAATTATTCTTCTAATTTCTTTTTGTATCAAACGCACGATAAAAGATCTTCATGGTTAGCTTCGCGGACAATGGGTTCATTAACGTAGTGCATAAACCAGCTGATAGACATGAGACGGTTACGCCATTCGTTAACCTGATCCGACAAATCTTACTGCTCAGGTCTAGCCAGCGCTTCACCCTGAGAAAAGCGTTGAGAGAGCAGGCTACCTTTGAACAACTGGCGCCATTATTCAATAACCTCAGCCTCCGACCAGCTTGATGCTGTAGCATGATCGAGGTACAGTACAACGTGATAGTGATTACTCATAAATGGCGTAAGCAGCAATATCGATGGCAAAGAAGCTTGCTAGTTCTAACAAACAATCTTCAATCCATTGTCTGCGATGTTCATAACTGTTACCAGTATGCGCGTCCTGGCCACAGAGAAAAACGCGACGTACGCAACGAGAAACACAATGGTAATAAGAAGTGGCATCAAGGGATACCAATATCTTCCTTGATTTTGGCATAGTGCAGTCCTTTGCAGATTGTTTTCAATAGAGTACGAGCTTGTTATGCTGGTGTCAATTTGGTTTATGGGTGTCCATAAAAGTTTTTATTTAACACGTTTTTTCATAATAACGCTCATGGCTTTGCAATCCCATGTACGCTTTAACGTATGCTCCGCTGAAACTTTAAATAAATTATATCGAGTTTCCGCGACAGCATGCATGACAGCGTCATGTGCTTCCTTGGCATCTTCAGATTGAACACGTTTATCAATATTTTCTAAAATGTATTGGCTTAGCGTGCTAATGGGCATATTGGTATTATATGCTTCAGTATAAACACGGCAAATAACATCATAGTCCTGGTTATTATCCTCGGCAAAGCTTGTGCTTGATTGAACTGATAATAGTGTAGCTATAATAAATAACATTCGAGAAATCATAATCGCATTCCGTTGAAATATACTTTTTTTTAAATGATAACTTATACTACTTAATATGCAATCAATAAACAAGGAATGTAAATATGGCTAATCTAGTTGCTTCATGCGTACGACTGTCATCTAAGCGGAAAGATGAACTTCTCAAAGAAATTTTAGGTACTAAATATCATACAGCAGGTAAAAATCTCCCTATATTAGCCAAGGTTATTGGCTTTGTTGGTGATGCGAATGATTTTTTTACATTGGCTGAGTTAATACCTAAAATCAATATGATTCTCTCTAACTCTAGAGCTCTATCATTTGTTTCCTCTGGTGCATCAATATTTTCTATTGTTATGTTTCCAGCTTCAACCATGATATCCATCATTAATGCATATCAATCTGGCCTAAGGATGTACTCTTACCGTGCCGTTTCGTACACAATTACAGCATGGGCTTTTGACAAGCCAATTCCTTTATCATCAAAAACAATAATACATAATGCTAGAAATTCTGCTCCAGTCAGACCAGAAAGTGAAATACTGGAAATGAATAAAATCTGGCAAAAAACATCTCAATCTGTTGTGTCTGAGTTGAATAATATCGTATTAACTAATAACATCTCTAAAGACATTCTTAAGATTTTACTCCGCGCTTTAGCTGATAATAATGAGCAAAAGTTGTGTGAAATAATCATGAAAGGGTATGACAACAGTATTACGTCATTCCATGTTAAACAAGTATGGCAAAGTAATTACAGATTAATTAAGTACCCTAATTAAATTTATGAAGCTCCAAATACCATCTTTTGGGACAATTGCATTACATAGTATTTTATCATTGGCAGCTTTATCAGCTGGCGTTTATGTTTTACTTGAAAAAAAAATGCTTATAGGTGGAAGATTAATAGCTAGTGCTGTGTATGAATTTCCTTTTCCCGCTAATTTAGTAATGGCTTCGTCACTAATTTTGCTTTCAGTATTTATAATGTTGACGCTTTATGAAAACAAAGCCATTAAAAAAACTGCTGAGCGGATACTCATTGTTGCGCTAGTTTTATTTTTTTTAGGTGCTTTTATATGATTGGTAATCAAGCAGCAATTAAAGTGTAAGCTCTGGTTAGAACAGAAAAGGAGAAAGAAAGGGGTCAAGTATCATATTGACTCTTTATCCGATTAAACTTCCTCAACAAATTTCTATCTCCATCTAAAGTCGCCCTCAATTTTTTAATTGTAGTGGGTATGCTACCTGTTCTCTTTAACCCAAACTCGTCAGCAATTTCTTTTAATTTCAAGCCACCATACTGCTGCGCCATATACATCGTCACCCATCTGGGTATGTTGTTTGCAACTCGCCCCCGCTGACTTTGAATAACGGACTCTTTACTTACTTTAAATTCTTTCGCAACATTTTTTATTATTTCATCTAATCCAGGACGAAATAGCTGGAGCGTTTCTTTTGAAATCGAAAGTTCATCGGTATCTCTTTGTTTATATACCCAACCACGGAAACTCTGGCTACCCAGGTAGGGGCTTTGGTTTTCTTTTCCATAAAATTTTGCTATTTCTTCATCAATACCGAGCTCGACATAAGCACGATATTTTTCTCGCAGTCGTGTCTTAACGTATAGTTGTTCAAAAATTTCATGTGTATATAGCCAATGCGGTGCTTTTTTCTTTTTGACATAGTATGCGTAACTACTCCATGGGTAGCTTTCTAATAGCTCCACTATACCCGCTTCAACTGGGTTTCGATGTATATACCGGGACAATTGCAACTGATAGCTATCACCCTCCACACATATCGCTTTGTAGCGACCTCTGAATAGTGAACCATCGGTTCTTTTCAGGCGATTATGCCGCTGTGTGTGTAAGCCGTTAATATGGCGCATTGCTCGACCCAGATTTGCTTCCGGTGTTTTTACTAACAAGTGATAATGATTGCTCATCAGGCAGTTACACAATACCTGAAGGCCAAAACGTTGGTGGGGTTCGCTCAGGCTCAATAAAAAAGCGTCATAGTATTCTTCATTATGGAATATATTTTGCCGACCACGTCCCCGGTTCATTACGTGATAATAAGCATTTTTATATTCTATACAGAGCGGTCTTGGCATATCGGAGAGGGTAGTTATAAAACCTTAAAGAGTCAATATGATACTTGCCACCTATTCTCGCCTCATTGCCTCGTCAGTTTGATGAATACATCTGGTTGATGAAACACGGGCAGTGAAGCCATTAAAGTAAAATGTGTACCTGATACTTTCCCGTTCGGCCTGTAATTATGTCAAAGTAAGGCCCTGCTCTTCAATCTGACCCCGGTATTTCAAGCTAATTTAAGGCATCTCATCAGGTTCAAATAAATGATAATGCCCTTGATCCCAATAAATGTACGTATCTATTCCTGCTTCAGTAGGTATAATAATTAAATCACTTTGCAATTTAATAGGAAGAGATGAAGCATTGTCTTTGTAATCCTTATCCCCAACGTGACTGACTAATAATTTGAAAGATGGCGTTTCAAGTGCACCGGTATCATCTAACAACACATGAACCTGCGTACCGCCGGATAACCACTCACTCTCACTGCCGTGAAATATGGCAAGTGATTTATGAAAACCCGAAGAAGGGACGCTACCAGGGTATTGCCACAATTTTGAAACATTGAGATTATTTGACGCTGTCATTTCAGATACAGGTAAAAATAACAGGGCAAGATCAATTACACCATCACCGTTAAAGTCACCGTTTATCACAGACGAAGCAACATCCGGTCCAATAACAATTTTTGGCGATAAATATTTTTCCACTAGTTTATTTACATCTACCGTCTTATCATCATTACTATCACTTGCATTGCATGAGACCGAAATTATCGCAGTAATAATCAGTAATATAAATGTTCGATATAAATTCATCATGTTTGCTATCCTTTACGCGTTATCGCATTACCGCGCCATCTAATAGTTTTGTTGGATCAAATAGATCACCACGCCGTTGATAAGGTTTAGACACACGTACGGTTAACGGTCCGGTCAATGTTCCTTTATATGCTTCTAGGTGCAACATAGACATTTTATTACCGCTTTTAAATGTCAGTTCACCAACATATGCGATGACCTGACCTCGTTTCACATTAGCACCCGGAATTATTCCTGCAGCCACATGTGAAATTTCGCCATAGCGTACAATCATATCGCCGTGATCTATTTCTAATGCCCTGGTGCCCAGGTAAAATTTATAATGTTGCAGCACCGTTCCATCTTTCATCGCTTGTATAGGCGTACCTTTTGGGGCATATAAATCAACACCAGCATGTTTTCGATTGCCTCTGGCGCGATTGCTACCATACGCTCTAATGCCTGTTTTATAGCTTTCTAATGGTTTTGTACTTAATGGAAAAAGAAGATGCTGTGGTGGAATAATTACACCTTGCATCTGCTTTAGTTTTTGAATGGTACGTCCGCTCGGGTCAATCCGACCATCCGGATTAAGCATAACAAGATGTTTCTTTTGAAAGGCAGTAATCGCATCGCCGGTCTTTTTTCCATAAATACCGTCGACTTTTAATGGTATTGCTGTAAGAGCAGGTTTTACATAATTTAAAGCGGCCTGAATTTTTAAAACATCTGGCTTTAGGTTTTTACCTTTATCGCCAACAGATTGTGTAATTATTAGCACATATCATCCTTTACAAATATTGTTAAAAAGTACAGGAAGTATAAACACCCTTTCTAACCACAGTCAAACTAAAATTTATAAGGGGTCAATTTATAAGGGGTCGGAGCCCTTTTTATTGTATGTGATTGGTCATGAGCACATAAGCATGTACCTTACAATTATAACGCGCTGATGCTTCTTGTAACCAACCCAGATAGGCCTGGTAATCTTCTCTTTCAAAAAACACGGGTTCACGGCTGTGCCCACGCTGCACTATGTGTGATGGCACACCGGGTAGATAAAATCGTGGTTTTCCTGGCGTCCGTTCTCCCCTATTTCATGGTTTTACACTTTACTACTGTATGGCTTATGTAAAGGGCTTCGACCTCATATATCCGAAAGCTACTCATCACTTATCTTCTTAGATTTTGCTTCAATCAAATTCTCAATAATATTATTCTCTAAATCATCAACACCAGTGTCACCCTTTTTCTTGCCGAACCAGCCTCGCATGGTTGCAGCAATGTTTTTGATCGCACGCCAGAGTTTTGGTAACAACCAGATAGCAACTGCAACAAACAGGATAATGAACGCTATAAACAATAAAGGATAATTCAATGCAGTCCAGAGTCCGCCGATAACGGCCAGGTCTTCAAAAATTGAAGCTGTTGCGTTAGTAATCGGTTCCGGTGATGCATTAAGCACCAGTCGTGTACTAGCCTTGGTTAAATGCGATGTTGCCGCCAGGCTACCGCCTAACAATGCAGCTGCTAACTCTGCAGCCTGATTGATTTCTAATCCCTGTGCAGCACCGACGGCAAGCATCGCACCAGCCGGTATTCGAATGAAAGTATGAATCGCATCCCAGCCGGAATCCACACCAGGAATTTTATCGGCAAAGAATTCAACAAAATACATAATACCGGCTGCCGTCAACACCATAGGATCCTGTAACACAGTCAGCGATGGTGGTAATTCAGTATAACCACCTGCGCCCATTACTCCCATTACAAGTATAGCAGCGTATAGGTTAATGCCGGATGCCCATGCGACACCCAGAGTCATTGCTATTATGTCAATTGTTTCCATAAGATTCTTCTTTTAAGGTTTTCATATGTGACTACAGAATAATGTAAACCTACATTAAGGAAGCTCTGATCAAGTCTAACTTCTATTCACTATTCACTTTTTTTTTCGTCCATCATGCTCTTTAAATCAGCAAACGGATTAAATTTTGCACTCGGTGCTTTAGCGCCATCCAGCGCTATTCCTTTATTCGCCAAAGCTTCTGTTTGGCGTTGGTGTTCATTATCATGACAATACATGCATAACAATTCCCAGTTACTACCATCAGAGGGATTGTAATCGTGGTCATGGTTTCTATGATGCACCGTTAATTCTTGAAGATTGACGCGTGTAAATTCTCTACTGCATCGTCCACATATCCAGGGATACATTTTTAGCGCCTGTTCACGGTAACCATGACCACGTTTTTCGCTATCATCCCTGGCTTTAGCAACGACATTGTTTAATTTTTGTTGAGATTGTTCTTTTTTATCTGCCATTTTATTTCCAATAATCTATTTTTAACTATGATCATAGTATTTAGTGTAGTGTGTCAAGTTAGCGGGACAGCAGTGAATGACTGAATATTTGAATGACTGTATATTTCGTAGCAGTAACATAAATGCCAGAAACAAGCATCTGCATTTTTTTAGACGCGCGTTTAAAAAGCACAAAAGAAAGCCTTAAGTGATACCACTTAAAACTTAGCTAATCATGAAAACTAGCTAAGGAATATTTTTACATTTATAACTGAATTAATAACAATCAAGAATTAATAACAATCAAGTTATCACATACAAGTTACACCAGGACTAGCAAGCAGAGACGTCTTCTGCCTGAAAGCCTTTATCGCTTTTTACAACAGTAAACTCTACTGTTTGACCATCTGCCAAAGACTTGTAACCATCACCACGAATTTGATTAAAGTGCACAAACACATCTTCACCATCTTGTCTTTCAATAAAACCAAATCCTTTAGAATTGTTAAACCATTTTACGGTACCAGTTTCACGATCTGCCATTACAGCTCCATACTTTCATTTAATTGGAGGACTAATTGTATATCAGCATGATCAAAGAAAACAATAAGTTTTTACAGTTTTCTAAATTAGTATATTATTGTAAGTTAATGTTGTTTATAGAAATATACTATTATCTGGAAACAAAAAAACACTATTGGGAAGAAAATGTCTGCCTGTCTTTTTCACACTATTTATTCAGCCAATGCATCACGATTTTCACCCTCACCTTGTGCAGCTTGTTTTTGTTTCGATGCTAATAGTACATCAACATTAGTCAACGGCTCGTTTGCTTATTTATAGCCTGACCTACAATAACCGTATTACCTTCTGGATCTAATAGACTAAATTCCTGCATTTTATAATCCCTTAAAACCAGCTCGGATACATTTTCATAATTAACGGTAACAAAGTGATGCAAATCTTTTATATTATTTGAAAAAAAATATAGTGAGATACTGGATTGTTGCAGGTTTTGTTTTTCTGACTGCTGCCCGAAACTTTGTAGCATGATGGTGACATTGCCATGCATAAGGTGTACCCAGTGCACACTACCATTTAATTCACGTTTATTTACCACAACAAACTGAAGTATTCGCTGATAGAAATCCAGTGTGGTTTCAATAAACTGACAGTTGAGCACAGGTATTCCGCTTAAAATTGCCATGACAAAATCAAAGGTGAAATTTAACAACTAGTGTTAAAAATTATAGGAGGCTGATTGAAAATTTTTGATCCAGGCATTCGCATTCATCTATTAATAGAGATAACTGTAACTACTCAGGGTAATTACGGAGGTACAGCTTGTTGATTTATCAGGCTTCTGCTACAGGACGTAACAGCAAAGCTGACACGCACGCATTTATTCGCCCTTATAAATTAATAACCTGTGCCCTTTATTCTAAACACGCTGAATAGATATAAATAAATTAGTATTTAATTAATGCAGAACCCCAGGTAAAACCACCGCCAAATGCTTCAAGTAACAAGGTTTCGCCACGTTTAATTCTGCCATCTCGAACAGCTGTGTCTAATGCCAGTGGAACTGATGCGGCGGATGTATTACCGTGTTTATTAACCGTAATTACCACATGATCAGTCGACATTTTCAGTTTCTTCGCAGTTGCATTAATAATTCGAATATTAGCCTGGTGTGGAACCAACCAGTCAACATCAGACTTTTTCATGTTATTAAATGCCAGGGTTTCATCAACTATGCGGCCCAACGTATTAACGGCCATTTTAAACACTTCATTACCCTTCATCTGAATGCCGCCAGTGCCATCAATAATTAGATCCGCAGCAGTAGACACACCATAGTCCACGTTTAGTAAATCTTCATACTCACCATCGGCATGTAAATGTGTAGATAAAATGCCTGGCTCGTCACTCTGTTCGAGAACTACCGCTCCCGCGCCATCACCAAATAACACACAAGTGTCGCGGTCAGCCCAGTCAACGATTCGTGATAAGGTTTCAGCGCCGACAACAAGTGCACATTTTGCAGAGCCTGTACGCATAAACTTATCTGCTACGCCCAGGGCATAAACAAAACCTGTACACACAGCCTGTATATCAAAAGCTGCACAACCATGTATATCTAAACGTTTTTGTAATAAGCATGCAGTACTTGGAAACACACGGTCTGCAGTCGTTGTACCAACAATAATTAAATCAATATCATCTTTGGTCTTACCTGCCGCTTCCATTGCACGAATAGCTGCTTTTTCAGCAAGGTCAACAGTGTATTCGCCATCGGCAGCAATATGGCGCTCTTCGATACCGGTGCGTGAACGAATCCACTCATCGCTGGTATCGACCATTTTTTCAATGTCGGCATTGGTCAATATTTTTTCAGGCAGATAACTGCCCGTGCCTGCTATTCTTGCGTAACTCACGCTTTTGACTCCAACTGGACTTTTTCCAGTCCTGATTTTTCAGGTTCTGATATTGCATTGGCCGACAATGGCTCCAGACACTCACGAATGTGCTCAGGCACAGACTTTTCTACTTCCAGCAAAGCTATTTCTATTGCATTGGCAAAACTTAACACATCAGCACTACCGTGGCTTTTAATCACAATGCCGGTTAAACCCAACATGGATGCACCATTATACATACGTGGATCAACACGTTTTTTAAACCGATTAAGAACAGGCATGGCTACCAGTCCAGCTAACATAGAAAACAGTGATTTTTTAAATTCTTCACGCATCATAGTTGCTATCATTTTAGCCAGACCTTCCATTGTTTTGAGCGCGACATTTCCAACAAAACCATCACAGACAACAACATCCACCTTGTCCGTATAGATATCATCACCTTCGACATAGCCGATATAATTAAAAGGCCCAGTTTGCAAATATTTATTCGCCTCTTTTACTTGCGCATTACCTTTGCTGTCTTCAGAACCAATATTTAATAAACCAATCCTGGGCTCATGAGTATTGTCGATAGCTTCCGCCAGAACCGAGCCCATCACTGCAAACTGAAATAATTGCTCAGCGCTGCTATCTACATTTGCACCTAAATCCAGCATATGAGTATGACCGCCATAAGATGGAATAGTAGTGCAAATTGCCGGCCGATCAATACCTGGTAATGTCTTCAATGCAAACTTTGCCGTTGCCATCAATGCACCGGTATTACCTGCACTTACTACCGCCTGTGCTCTACCTTCCTTAACCATGTTAATGGCAACACGCATAGAAGAATCTTTCTTTTTACGCACAGCATGGCGCGGATCTTCACACATCTCTACGACTTGAGATGCGTGTTGAATTTCCATATGTTTATCGAGGTCGATATTGCGGTCTTTTGCACAGTCGCGTAAACGCGTCTCATCACCGACAAGAATAATATGAATATCTTTGAATTTTTTTACTACATGAACTGCAGCTGGAATAACAACTTCAGGACCGAAATCGCCACCCATGGCATCTAAAGCAATGGTCGCCATATAAATTACTAAGCATCAACTACCGCTCATAAGAGCAGTAGTTGATGACTGATAGAGTAATTTCCAAGTGCTACTCTTCAAATGCGTCGCCAGTATTAACGACTTTACGACCTTTGTAATATCCGTCAGCAGTAATATGATGACGGTGATGGGTTTCACCTGAAGTCGGATCAATTGATAATGTAGCATTACCCATTGCATCATGTGCACGGCGCATGCCGCGTTTTGAACGTGATTTTCTGCTTTTTTGAACTGCCACGGAAATCTCCTAAACTGTTTTTATGTAAAATTTAACTTTGCACTAAATAAAAAATTAATTAACTTTATCGCCCTTTAAGGCTTTCAAAGCTGCAAATGGATGCGAAGCTTCTTTCTCGGCTTTTATTGCTGCTTTTATCTTCCTGTTCTGTTTGCTCATATACTCAGAACAGGCTTCTTCATGCGCTGTTACCATGGGCAAACTTAGTAACAGCTCATCCTCGATTAATTCGATGATAGACTGTTTTTCACCTTCTATTAAGTAAGGCTCAAGCTCTTCAGGCAAAAATTCAAATTCATCTTCACTGTTAACCAGCGCAAATTTAAACCTGCCAGCTAGCTCAATCTCCATCGGTTTCAGACATCGCTGACACTCAACCACCAACGTTGCAGATACCCTGCCTTTTAAACAGGCAAAACCAACACACTGACCAAATTCAAGCTTTGCGGTAACAAATCCATCATTACTCAATAAGATTTCACTTAAACGAGCAAGTTTTGATACCGGATAGACACCCTCAATTGTTCGCTTAAGCTCAACCTGACGTGCAAAATTCGCTCTTTCAGGTAATTCACTCAACAGTTGCGTCTGCATAATCCGCCTATTCTATAGCAAAATCAGTAAACTGTACATATTTCCTATACAATTCAACAGCTTCTACCCCCTTGAAAAAACACAATAAATGCATAAGCGGTCAATTTTGATTAGAATAAGAGGCAATAATTTTAACGCAATCAGCAACTTCCTGACATACGAAAATACCCATGAAATTAGTCCTCGGCTCCACCTCTCCTTTCAGGAAGACACTACTTGAACGATTACACATCGATTTTGTCTGTGACTCACCTGATATTGACGAAACACCGCTGGAAAACGAGCCCGTCGAAGAGATGGTTGTAAGGCTGGCAATTGCTAAGGCACAGGCCATTTCACAACGCCACCCCGATTCATTAATCATCGGCTCTGATCAAAGCGCGGTGTTAAATGGTAAAAAACTGAGTAAACCGGGTAATTTTGAGAATGCATTCAAACAATTAACACGTGCTTCAGGACAGAAAATTACTTTTCAAACAGGTTTGTGTTTACTGAATTCAGCGACTGGCAATATTCAAAGTGTTTGCGTTCCATACACGGTAGTTTTCAAAACCTTAACACCGAGCATGATTAAGAATTACCTTCATAAAGAAGAGCCGTATAATTGTGCTGGTAGTTTTAAATCTGAAGCACTGGGGATTGCGCTTTTTGAGCGGTTTGAAGGCAGTGACCCTAATTCGTTGATTGGTTTGCCGTTAATTGAACTGGTTAATTTTTTAGACAATGAAGGGGTTTCTATTCTTGATTAGTGTGGTTGTTTAATTTTTTCTGCTGTATAACATTTACTACTTATGTTTACTCTGGCATAGCGGTCTCGCCCCGCTGGCGAGTTACTTTTCTAACGGCTATCCATGATATTAAGCGATCTTAAGAGAAAGACCCGCTTAAAGATAAAAAAGAATAAAGTTACCCCGTCTTTCCTTTTATTTTTCCTATAATCGTTTTATCGCTGTTTTATAAACAAGGTTACGTTCACGTTTACCGACAGCAACCACAGAAACAACTAACTCTGAATCACGAACCTCATACACTAATCTATATCCAGAACTACGAAATTTAATTTTATAACAATCCTTTAATCCTGATAATCTTGAAGATTCAACTCTTGGCTTAACAAGCCTTTCTTTTAATTTCTTTTTAAACTGGATTCGAATCGATTTATCCAGCGATTTCCATTCTTTCAGAGCATCGGCTTTAAATAAAAGCTTATAACTCATTAATATCAACCTCTATTTCTTCCTGATCTTTTCTTGCTTCAACAATCAGCCTCAGTTCAACATCTTCAAGTTTATCCATAAGGGCTTCATAGGCGACTGCAGGTACACAATAAAAAGCAGGTTGATTACGATTTAAAACAGCCACAGGAAATCCTTCGCCCTGTTCAACAACAGCCATCGGGTTTTTCTTTAATTCTGAAATGCTTGTAGTGACATCAGCTAAAACGGTATGAACCATTACTATTCTCCAATAAGACCATTTACAAGACTTGATTATAGGTCTTGTAAGAAATTTCGTCAACACAAAAGACCTGTTAACAGGTCTTTTGTGTGATTTATATAACAAACAATGAAGCCTATAAAATAGACCTACGTAAGCCACTGAATCTTCAGGCATATCAATGAGGCTAATCAATGGGAGCTTATGATTACACCGCTAGCGAGACCCGCAATGCCCAACTAAAAATCAACCGTAAATACTTTAAAAGAAAAACAAAAAACCACACATTCCCATGCAGGAATGTAAGAACGAGAAGACGACCGTTACTTCTGTAACAGTGTCATCGCATTGCCACTATGCTCAATACTCAAGCGCCCAAGAAACGTCATACCAAGTAGTATCGGCCCAGGATGATTGCCATCAATCACCATAGCATCTACATTTGTTTCTGTAATGCTGCCAACAGTTACCGATTTTAATCGAACTCGATATGCTTTTTCAAAACCTGATGCGGTACTAACACCAGCAGGAATTCCAACCTTGTCATAATGAATGCCAATTTTTTTTGCCTGTTCAGTATTCATCGCAATCACACTGGCGCCGGTATCCACCAGAAAACGCGCTGAGTGCCCATTAATATTACCGAAAGTCATATACATGCCAGCAGAATTCAAATAGATGGTTTCCTTCGATGACTTCCGCTTTTCAAATGAAGTACTAATTGCACTACCAAGATTGTACTGTTTTTGTTCACCATCAACGTCTAACACTGCACCACTGCTATTTACCGACACAACTTTTACGCCTTCAGGGCTGGTTTTTCCTATAGAGACAATATGACGCTTGCCATCAACTGACAGTACAGCTTTATTTGAAAATAAGCCCTGCACTTCAAGTTTATCTATAGCGTTAACTGTTTGCTGAAAAGTTAACGTTATACACGCAAGCAATATTAAAATAAATGGTTTTATCATGGCATGGGTTTACATCAGTTGTTGAATCAATAATAAACAGCATAGACTAAAAACACCCGCGATGACATCATCCAGCATAATTCCGAAACCACCATGTACGTTTTTATCAAACCATGATATTGGCCATGGCTTCACCGCATCAAAAAACCGAAATAACACGAAACCGGCAAGTAACCAGTACCAGCCGGGTGGCGCCATAAACATGGTAATCAAAAAACCGCCAACTTCATCATAAACGATGCCTGAATGATCATGTACCTGTAATTTTTTTGCGGCATAACCACATATCCATGAACCGGTGATAAGTACAAACAGTGTCACCAGCGCATAAACCAGTGTGGTTTGCTGTTGCAGGAAATAAACCAGTGGTACCGTTAATAAGGTACCAGCCGTACCAGGGGCTTTTGGTGATAAACCACTGCCCAGACCCATTGCTATAAAAACAACAGGGTCTTTTATTTCACGTAAATAAATTTTTCTGTTTTTTTCTGACATCACTACAACTCTATTAGTACGTCATTTTTAATTTATATTAAAGTTAAAAATGCTTAAAGCCAGTTTGGCTAAATTCAACCGACTCAGCATTCAAATTAATAAAGTGCAACTCACGAGGTTCTGTAATTACACCAATACAGGTCAGTTTCAACTGATGTTTATTTGCCAGTTTTTCGACAGCGGACTGATGATGTTTATTCACCGTAAAACATAGTTCGTAATCATCACCCTGGGTTAATAACATAGACCAGTCAGTTTCAGTTTTGTTGTATAAGTCAAAATAGCATTGTGCCGATGGAGAAACAGGAATATCCGACAATATGATTCGCGCACCGCAAAAACTGGCATCAAGTATATGGCCAAGATCAGCGACTAAACCATCTGAAATATCAATCGCACACTTTGAATACGAAACCAGCCCTTCAGCAAATTTCACTCTGGCTTCAGGGCGATTTAATCTTTGAATACATGGCAAAAATCTTTCGTCATTCAAATTATTTAACACTGCATGCAAACCAATTGACGCATCCCCTAATTCACCCGTGACAAATATTTTATCACCTGCTTCAGCCTTATCACGACGCAATATTTTATCTTTATCACAAAACCCCATTGCCTGAATAGTAATAGATAGGTCTCCTTTTGTGGTATCACCACCAATTAAGCTAATGTTGAATTTTGATAAAACAGAATTGAATTGATTGGAGAAAGCCTGTAACCAGCTATCATTAATATCCGGCAATGAAATAGCTAATGTAAACCACGCAGGTGTCGCGCCCATGGCAGCGAGATCACTTAAATTGACCATGATGGCTTTGTAAGCAATATCTTCAGCTGAAGTATTTTCCGGGAAGTGTACGCCTGAAATTAGCGTATCAGTTGTTATCAGCAATTGTTTGTTTTCTGGTACTGAAACGATAGCGCAGTCATCACCGCCAGCGAGCACCACATCATCACGTAATACCTCAAAGGTGAAATACTTTTTTATGATATCAAACTCAGTACTCATATCCGGGCTATAACCACTGACAAAAAAGTCTAAATTAATTCAGCTACTACTGAAACGGAATAAAAGGATAGCCATTGTTGAGAGATGTCGACCACGGGGCATATATATTGCTCCATGCAATATCTGTATTTCCTGCGTCCGTGCAGGTTGCTTTTCAGCGTGCCCTGAACAATGGTTATCCTTTTCATTTGTACTGTTAGTAAGAAATTTAATAAAAACGGTTATTTCGACCTGCTCGACTGAATTTCAATGTTTCTTATTTCTTTTGCTACTTTATCTAAAACTGCATTAACAAAAGTATGACTGTTTTCAGCGCAATATTCTTTTGCGATATTGACAGCTTCATTTAATACCACTCGATATGGCACATCAAAGCGATTAATAAATTCATAAGTTGCCAAACGTAAAATTGAACGTTCTACAGGATCAACAGATTCAACACTGCGTGACATATATTTTTCGAGTAATGGATCTAGCTCATTTATTGACGAAGCCACACCACTAACCGATTCAGAGAAGAACGCCGAATCAAACTTTGTTACATTATTTTCGTCAAAAAACTGTTGTTTTATATCCGTAATACTGTCACCCGTCATCTGCCATTGATAAATGGCCTGCATTGCAAGGCGACGAGATTTACCTCTGGCTTTGGCTAAACCTTTATTCAAAACTGGTTTTTTTGCTTCTGACATATTATAAAATCACAACACTAGATCTAGCGAAAACTTAAGCTAACTGTTTAAAAACATCAACCATTTCAATGGCTACTGCAGCGGCTTCCGCGCCTTTATTGCCGGCTTTAGTGCCCGCACGCTCTATCGTTTGTTCAATATTTTCTGTGGTTAGAATACCGTTAATTATTGGCATGCCGTGATCTAGTGCAATAGCGGATAAACCTTTTGCTGATTCATTTGCCACAATGTCAAAATGTGGTGTTGCTCCACGTATTACCGCACCCAGAGCAATAATTGCACTGTAGTTGCCTGACTGCGCCAGGTTTTGTACCGTAACCGGCAGTTCAAATGCACCAGGGACGCGAACCACAGTAATGTCCGATGCTGATACACCATGTCGAATAAGTGTATCCATTGCGCCTGCAAGTAAACTTTCAACAATATAACCATTAAAACGTGCCACCACAATTGCAAAGCGCCCTTCTTTATATTGCAAACTACCTTCAATTATTTTACTTTCACTCATAACTTTTCTCGTCTTAATTATCTAAGGAAGGTCTGAATAAGTCCATCCGGGATTTCTCACACCACGAAAACCAAAAATGCGATTTTTGTTTTTCTTCATTTTCAATGGCTTGCGGCCATCGAAAATGGCTGCACATCCATGTGCCGCGAAAGCTCTGACTTAATCAGAACTTCCCTAATTAAACTTATCAGGCTTTTTCACCAGAAACATAACCAACAACTTCCAGTCCAAAACCAGCCAGGCCATGTATAACTTTTGGTGCGGTCATCAACTGCATTTTTTTAACGCCTAAATCCATCAGTATCTGCGCACCCACACCGTCTGTTCTTAAATCTACTGGCTGTTTTGTTTTAACCACATCAGCCTGCTCAAGGCCTGAATGTTCTGACATCCACTGTAAAATAACCGCATCTTCATCGGGCCAGCTCAGCACAACAACAACACCCTGCTTTGCTTTAGCAACCTGTTTCAGTGCATCCTGTAGCGGCCATGATTTTATATCTTGCGAACCAAAGGCATCGGTTAACGCATTTTTCATATGAACGCGCACTATCACCGGCTGTTCAGAATTCATTTCACCCTCTACCTTAAGTAGCGCATAGTGTGTTAGCGCATCAAGACTATTACGATAGGCGATTAATCTGAAATCACCGTATTCTGACGGGAAATTACATTCTGCAATACGATCGACTGTTTTTTCATTTTTCAGCCGGTAGCTGATCAAATCTTCAATCGTGCCAATTTTTAAATCATGCTGCTGCGCAAATTGTTCTAAATCCGGGCGACGCGCCATGGTGCCGTCTTCATTTAGAATTTCGACAATCATTGAGCTCGGCTCCAGACCCGCAAGTCCGGCCAAATCACATCCAGCTTCGGTATGGCCTGCACGTGTTAACACTCCCCCTGGCTGCGCCATGAGCGGAAAAATATGTCCCGGTTGCACAATGTCTTTTGGTGAGGCATCGGGCTTAACTGCAGCAATTATAGTTGCTGCACGATCAGCAGCAGAGATACCGGTAGTAACGCCTTCTGCTGCTTCAATTGACATAGTGAAATTAGTGCTTTCAATAACATCTGTGCCATGAATCATTAGTGGCAGATTTAATTGCTGGCAACGTTGTTTGGTTAAGGTGATACAAATCAGGCCTCTACCATAACGTGCCATAAAATTAACATCATCCGCCTTTACTGCAGATGACGCCATTAAAAGATCACCTTCATTTTCGCGATCTTCATCATCCATGATAACGACCATTTTACCCTGACGGATATCTTCGATAATTTCTTCTGTAGTGTTTAATTTCATAATATTTAATTTAGTAACTACCCAACTCACCCCCATAATCCGCCACCTCTACGTTAAAAAATGGTCATTTACACTTTGTAAACTCACATTTTTCGCCTTGATTTGACGAATTATAGGGGCAATCCGAGCAGTCACCCTCTATTTTTACTACTCGCTGAGTAATTATTTATATTCGCCAGATTATTATTCTGTAAAACCTGCTTTAGCTAATGTTTCAAGTGAAATCCCATTAGTCACGTTATCACCCTGCTTCATTAACAACCTTTCCAGATAACGTGCAATTAAATCAACTTCAAGATTTACTTTTGTACCCGGTTTATAATTTTTAATAATGGTTTGCTGTTGTGTATGTGGAACAATATTTATTTCAAAATCTGTATTGGTAATTTTGTTTACCGTTAGACTGGTGCCATCAATACAAATTGATCCTTTCATTGCAATATAACGTTTTAATTCTTCAGGCGCTCTAATTATTAGTTCAATTGATCGTGAAACTTCTTTAATAGAAAGTACTTCACCTAAACCATCTACGTGACCACTCACCAAATGCCCGCCTAATCGTGTTGTCGGTAATAAGGCTTTTTCCAGGTTAACCTCACTACCTGTAGCAAGATCTTTCAAGCTGGTTAATGACATCGTCTCATTGGAAACATCTGCTACAAAGTGTTTGTTATCAAATTCGATAGCAGTCAGGCAAACACCATTAACTGCAATACTGTCGCCAAGTTGCACATCCTGCATATCGAGCGAACCCACATCGACATGCAGGCGTATGTCGCCACCAACAGGTTCAATATTTTTTATGCGGCCAAGCCCTTCAATTATTCCAGTAAACATAAGCGTAACAATGATTATTATTTAGCTACAGATTGTAACTGCTGCAAGTCGATTTCATAACTGGACAACGGCATTGAGGAGGCATTATTAAATTCAGCACCTGCTGCAACACCAGTATGCGCAATTTCTTCTGCCGAAGCGGCTTTATCATAAACCGCAAACATTGCACCTAAAGCAAATTCCGCACCCGAGCCAATCGCCCAGAACTTTTTATATTCCGTTACTTCCCTTAATGAATGGATACCAAAAATACCAGAAGGATTTGCAATCAATGCATCGATCTGTGTCGATTCATATGGATCATCGTCTTCATCTTTGGAATTTAAAAAATATTTTTCTTTTAACACCGGGTGTAAGGCTCGAAATGTTTCAAAAATGGAAAGTCGTGAAGAAAAATCAACATCCAGTTTCTTATCGACGACTTTTTTGCTGGTCCATTTTTTCCCGACCAGCAGGCTTTCCAGTACCAGTTGATGTGCAGCACTACCTACTATGCCAAGATAGTTTTCATTAAAACGTAATATTTTATCGTGCGCTGCGTCATACACGGAGTTAAATTTCAAATCGCCAAAACTGGTCAGACTATCTGCCGCAATGCAGACTTTTCCCGCTTTTTTTACCACAACAACTGTAGACATAATCAACCTCTTGTTTCGAATTCCTGGTTAATTTCAAATCCAGGGCAGCCTTGTAGGGACACAAATCAGCTGTTAAACACTGGTAGCGCGGTAATTCGAATATCATTACCGATAGCTCTCAGCTCTTTTATTTTCAGTGAAATTCTATCTTTCATCTGATTTAATTCGGGCAAATGAAACAATCCTTTTGCTCTGTCACCCATGATGTGCGGCGCCATATAGATAATAATTTCATCTACGAGGTCATTTTTTAAAAGAGCACCACATAAAACCGATCCTGCTTCCACATGCAACAGGTTAATTTCTTTTTTCGCCAGATCCCGCATTAAAAACTGAAGATCTATTTTACCACCCTGGACATCATGCAAAGCCGCACACTGCTCAATTATAAAGGGATAGCTGTCCCTGTTATCCACATACACTGTGGTATATACAATGCATTGTCCGTCTATAGACACTATTTTCGCATTCGATGGTATTCGCAACTGGCTATCCAGCACGATGCGTTTGGGCTGCCTGACCTGGTCGACCTTAAGTTCGGCTGCCGACATCCTGACATTCATTGATGGATCATCCGCTAAAACGGTTTCTATACCCGTTAAAATCGCAGAGCTTTCAGCACGTAAGCGCTGCACATCATTACGTGATGCCTCACTGCTTATCCACCGACTTTCACCGGAAGCCATCGCTGTACGACCATCCAGACTCATAGCCAATTTCACCCGCACAAACGGGCGACCTGCTTCCATTCGTTTAATGAAGCCAGGATTTAATTCACCTGCCTGCAAGGCCAGCAAACCACTTTCTACTTCTATGCCAGCATCCTGTAATTTTTTTAATCCACAACCGGCAACTAGTGGATTCGGGTCATGCATCGCAGCAACAACTTTTTTTACACCTGCATTAATTAATGCATTTGCACACGGTGGTGTTCTACCTGTGTGGCTACATGGTTCCAGGGTGACAAACACGGTTGCACCTTTTGCCTGAGAACCTGCCTGATTCAATGCATTTACTTCTGCATGTGCTTCACCTGCACGTCGATGCCAACCTTCCCCAATGATTTTGTCATTTTTTACGATGACACAACCTACTGCCGGATTTGGGTCTGTGGTATATAATCCTTTTTGCGCAAGCCGTATCGCATGTTGCATGTATTCAACGCTGCTGATCATGGGCTGCTCAACTTCGACAGGGATTAACTGAATACAGGGAACCTCTGATTAACTCAGGGCGAAGTAGATTGCGATTCAAAATGTTCGGGATCAAGGCGCGAATCGCATGCAATAACGAGCTATTGCGAAATTTTGCAACGCTGATACTGGGCATTTTTGGCGCAAGATACGGGTTCACCACTTAATCTGAAGCTCCTGGCCGTTATCAATCAGTGTTTCTTTTTTGTTGCTTTGGTTTGCTCAAGTTTTTCTATAGCATCACGAAACGCATTAATGTCACTAAAATCAAGATAAACCGAAGCAAAACGAATATAAGCCACCTGATCTAAAGTCAACAATTCTTCCATAACCAGGTTACCGATTATCGCAGAATTCACTTCACGCTCACCTGCAGCAAGTAACTGATGCTTGATGCGGTTTATTGCAGCATCAATCTGTTCAGTATTGACCGGCCTTTTTTCTAAAGCACGCATCACACCTGCACTCAGCTTTTCTTCCTTGAACGGCATACGACTGCCATCTTGCTTCACAATACGAGGCATATTGAGTTCAGCACTTTCAAAAGTAGTAAAACGCTCATTACATGAAACGCATTCACGTCGACGACGAACCTGGTCGCCGTCATTCGCTAGTCGCGAATCGATTACGCGTGTATCCGGTGCTGAACAAAATGGACAATGCATATTTTCTCGCTGCCAGCCTTAATCAATATTAACTTTCATGATGCATTGTTCTACTACTGTAAGTCCTGTACATAAGCTAAGGCCTCTTATCTACGTCTATATAGGCAAGGTAGAAATTACGCGATTCAGGGGTGAGCTAAGTAGTTACCTTTCATAAACAGGCAATCGTTTGCATATCTCAGTCACTTTTTCGCGAATGTCGTTAACAATTTTCGTATCAGCGCGTTCATTCTCGATGCTGTCAATAATGTCACACATCCAGTTTGCCAGAGCCAAAGCGTCCTGTTCTGTAAATCCACGGGTGGTCATCGCCGGTGTTCCAACACGAATACCACTGGTAACAAACGGAGATTGCGGATCATTGGGTACCGCATTTTTATTTACTGTGATATGGGCTTTACCCAACTCTGCCTCAACCACTTTACCGGTTAGATTTTTTGGTGTCAGGTCCCACAGGAACAAATGATTGTCGGTGCCACCAGACACAACTTTATAACCACGATCCAGCACCACTTTTGCCATCGCCTGCGCATTTACAATAACCTGTTTCTGATAGAGCGCAAACCCAGGCTCCTGCGCTTCTTTAAATGCAACCGCTTTAGCAGCAATGACATGCATTAACGGTCCACCCTGTGTACCCGGAAAGATCGCTGAATTTAATTTTTTCGCAATGTCTTCATTGTTAAGCAATGAACGCTCACCGGCGAGAATAATTCCACCGCGTGGGCCACGTAATGTTTTATGTGTAGTCGACGTCACAACATCGGCCACAGCAACAGGGTTAGGGTATAAACCTGTAGCAACCAGGCCTGCGACATGGGCCATATCAACAAAAAGATAAGCGCCACAGGAATCTGCTATCGCACGAAAACGATCCCAGTCCATTACCCGTGAATACGCTGAAAAACCAGCCACAATCATTTTCGGTTTATGTTCATCAGCTAAACGCTGAACTTCATCATAATCAACCAGGCCGGTTTCATTATTCAAACCATACTGGACCGCATGGTAAATTTTGCCCGAGAAACTCACATGTGAACCATGTGTAAGATGACCACCATCAGCCAGTGACATACCTAATATCATATCACCGGGTTTACATAGCGCCATGTAAACCGCAGCATTGGCCTGTGACCCTGAGTGCGGTTGAACATTGGCATATTCTGCGCCGAATATCTGTTTTACACGATCGATGGCAAGTTGCTCAGCTACATCTACATTTTCACAACCGCCATAATAACGACGCGCAGGATAACCTTCGGCGTATTTATTGGTTAACACAGAGCCTTGCGCCTGCATAACGCGCTGGCTGGCATAATTTTCAGAAGCGATCAGTTCAATATGTTCTTCCTGACGGCTTACTTCGTGCTGCATTGCAGCCCATAATGCCTCATCATAACCTTCAATTGTTGTATCTTTGGAAAACATTCGAACTCCTAAATATCTAATGTAGACTCAGTCAGCGCCGTTAATTTGAAAATGGAGTAATATTAGCAAACAAGTAGCATGACTGTATATCAAGAACTTACTGATAACGCTAAAGAATGGTGTGAATTAATAATTTTGCATAAAAATGCAGCTTCCCCCCTCAACTATCAAAAAGAGATACCCGATATGCAAAACAACGATTAAATCAGAAGAAACAGCCTACAAAAACAAACAACTATATTAATAATCAATAAGATAGTGTTCCCGCACACAGTACGGGAATACAAAATCAGAACCTGGAAGTTTTAGTACCCTAGAGCACCTTTAGCTTTATCTACATCTACCGCTTCTTTAGCTTTTTCTGTATCAACAGAATCGACTGCTTTTTTATAGTCAACACCATCAGAACTCACTGAACCTTTTAGTGTTTCTGTATCTACAGACTCTGACGCCTTGCCGGTATCCACTGAATCGGCAAGCTTGCCATAATCAACCGCATTCGCAATTGGGCTAACGGCAAAGACCAGGGTTAATAGTAATGCTTTTACTTTCATAATTGAGCCTCATTTCGGGTTAGAAACGCGCATATTAGCAGAAACCTGACACTCTAATACATGCTTAAATGTGTCTATTATGTTAAAACAAAAAAAGCTCCAACAGAATTAAGGCGATATATCTGGAGATGCTGGGATATTATTGTAAACATTGTCGACATCAGTACAAATCAAGGTAAATATTCATAAAATAATTCAAACCTGATATTTCCATAATGAACATTGTAAGCAAATTTATTTCATACCAGCTCAGCTTATCTGCGGATCATCAGATAACCAGCTGGCTATTTCTAAAGATGTTGTCGGTAATATATTTTGCGGCCTTCTTATCTTTAGCTGTTCAAATAACGGGCCTGGCTGGACCTGACGGTATATTGCCATTTAATGAATTTTTAGACTTTGCTTTGCAACAGCGAGGTAATGGAGCATATTTCTATCTACCAACCGTGTTCTGGATCAACTCAGGTAATACCGCCCTGCAACTAGTTGCTTATACAGGCTGCGTGCTTTCTATTGCTTTATTTTTAGGCTACCAGAATAAAAAGGTGCTTATACTTTTATTTATTTTGTATCTTTCACTGTTTCATGCCGGTCAGATGTTTTTAAGATTTCAGTGGGACAGCCTGTTACTGGAAGCCGGGTTCCTGGCAATATTTTTAACGGCAGGACCAAGTCATTTACTAATATTTTTATATCACTGGTTGCTGTTTCGCCTGAGGTTTATGTCGGGTCTGTCTAAACTGCTGAGTGATGATCCATCATGGGCTAACTTGACCACACTGAATTATTATTTTGAAACACAACCATTACCTCATATTGGCGCATGGTATTTCCATCAACTTCCAGAATGGATATTACAGGCAGGAGTAATTTTTGCATTTTTTACCGAGTTAGTGGTTCCGTTCTTTATTTTTCTTCCACGCAAATTTCGAATTTTTGCGGCGTCAGTAACAATCCTTATGCAATTGTTGATTATTGCTACCAGTAATCATAACTGGATAAATATACTGACTATTGTCTTATGTTTATTTTTATTGGATGACCGCTTAATAAGAAAATTATTACCCGGTTTCCTGCTGCCAGATAAAATCAGGCAAAAAAGTAACGGGCAAAGAACTTATCTACTGCCTGTGTTTGCTGTTTTAATTATAACTAGCAGTGTAACTGTATTTCTTAAATCGGCAGCGATAATAAACATACCTGATGTCATTACGCAGGCAACAGTCATTACCAGATCCTGGGGTATTGGCCATGATTTTCACGTATTCCCAACCATGCAAACCGAACGTCATGAATTACAGATAGAAGGCTCTTACGATGGCAGAGAATGGAAGGCTTATCAATTTAAATATAAACCAGGACCACTAGCTATTAAACCAAAATTCATTGTGCCCCATCAACCACGACTGGACTGGATGATCTGGTTTGTTCCCGCTCAACATCCAGAGTTTATGAACTGGTTTAACCAGTTTACCTTAAAACTAAAGCAGGGTTCACCGGAAGTGCTTGCCTTATTGGAAGACAACCCTTTTAAACAAAAGCCACCCAGATATATCAGGGCACAGGTTTTTTTATACAAGTTTACTTCAGCAAAAGAAAAGCAGGAAACAGGCAACTGGTGGAAATATAAGTATTTAGGTTTATTCCCTTACGTAAAGCCAAGACGACCTTGAAGACCTGCTGCATAATAATTACTGATTCGGTTATTGCTGACCCGTGAACTGTTAGAGACAACTCAGCTAAGTTAACGGGACAGCAGTGCGATCAGGTATTAACTAGCTACATGCTATTGCGGTCTGTCAGCAGCAGGGATGCTGCATGTCGAGCTTACAGTGGATGTATTTACAGCGTATCTGCAATAGCATGTCGGATAATCAATGCACCGATTCAGTAAGACCTGTCACAAACTCTTATGCAAACACTATTTCATATGCGTATAATTCGATCTTTCTAAATTTTTTTTCCTGGACATCTATGGCTCAATACGTATATACAATGAACGGTCTTGGCAAGGTCGTTCCTCCTAAAAAAGTTATCCTGGAAGACATTAATTTAAACTTTTTTCCTGGTGCAAAGATTGGCGTATTAGGTTACAACGGCGCAGGCAAATCGACCCTGCTTCGCATTATGGCGGGTGTGGATACCGACTTTATAGGTGAAGCACGCCCTGCTGCTGATTTACGCATTGGTTATTTGCCTCAGGAACCTCAACTGGATGAAGATAAAGATGTACGAGCTAATGTTGAACAGGGCTTAAGTCTTATCATTGATGCACAAAAACGCCTGGAAGAAGTTTATGCTGCTTACGCAGAACCGGATGCAGATTTTGATGCGCTCGCCACTGAACAGGCGAAGCTTGAAAATATAATTCAGGCCGCTGATGCGCATAACCTGGAGAACAAACTGGAAGTTGCTGCTGATGCATTACGCCTGCCGCCATGGGATGCCAATGTCAGCAAGCTTTCCGGTGGTGAGCGTCGTCGTGTTGCTTTATGTCGCCTGTTGTTATCTTCGCCTGATATGCTGATTCTTGATGAACCGACCAACCATCTCGATGCAGAGTCTGTTGCCTGGCTGGAACGTTTTCTTAAAGAATATACCGGCACAGTCGTCGCGGTAACGCATGATCGTTACTTCCTGGATAACGTAGCCGGCTGGATTCTGGAACTTGACCGTGGCCGTGGCATTCCATGGCAAGGAAACTATTCATCCTGGCTGGAACAAAAAGAAGCGCGGCTTGCTGTTGAAGAGAAAAAAGAAGGCAATCGCCAGAAAACCATCAAGGCCGAACTGGAATGGGTACGCTCAAATCCAAAAGCACGCCAGGCAAAAAGCAAAGCACGCATGCAACGTTTTGAAGAGCTGTCTTCTGCTGATTTTCAAAAACGCTCTGAAACGCAATCGCTTTATATCCCACCCGGTCCTCGTCTTGGCGAGTTAGTTATCGAAGCAAAAAACATCAGCAAGAAATTTGGCGATAAATTACTCTATGAAAACTTAAGCTTCACTTTACCGCGTGGCGGTATCGTTGGCATTATCGGCGCCAATGGTGCAGGCAAAACCACACTATTCCGTTTAATTACTGGCGAAGAAAAACCTGACTCCGGTGAATTTAAAATAGGCGAAACGGTAAAGATCGCTTATGTCGATCAATCGCGTGACAGTCTGACGGCTAACAACACTGTATGGAATGAAATTTCAGAGGGTCTGGACAATATCACTATAGAAAACTACACCGTCGCTTCGCGTGGTTACGTTAGTCGCTTTAATTTCAAAGGCGAAGACCAGCAAAAATTTATTAAAGACCTGTCCGGCGGTGAGCGCAATCGACTTCACCTGGCCAAGTTATTAAAAAGTGGCGGTAATTTATTGTTACTCGACGAACCAACCAATGACCTTGATGTTGAAACCCTGCGCGCACTGGAAGAAGCGATACTTAACTTTCCAGGTTGCGTGGTTGTTATCTCACATGACCGCTGGTTCCTTGATCGTATTGCGACGCATATTCTGGCCTTTGAAGGTGACAGTAAAACCACCTGGTTTGAAGGTAACTATACCGACTATGAAGCCGATCGTGTTAAACGTTTAGGTGAAGAAGCAGCGAGTAATCCGCACCGAATTAAATTTAAAAAATTAGCTTAAGAATTATCAACTTAAAAACATGAATCACTTTTGATTAATTTAGCGATATTACCAGAGGGGATATGGGACAAATAAATATATGTGAAGCTCTGTAAGAATGAAAACCAGTTACTCAGGCAGTTGAAGATTGAAGCGAATAAAAGCCTTCGATGACACTATAACCATAAGCTGTTCGATTACCGCTGGTTTCTTCCTTATAACAGATACGCCCTAACACCTCCTGTGAATGACCATTAGGGAAACGCAACAATACCTGGACACGGTCCTCTAATTCAAAATTAACATCTGAAAGAAAGCGAAAACCTCCCTTACCGATGTTTTCTATATAAAACGATTTCAGAGAAAGGTGCGTCTGCACCTCACCATTAACAATCAGCACCTGTATACAATACCCATCTGCTGATCCTCGAGCCTGATTTCGATTCATCTTTATTATTTGTTCTTTGTTCATTATTCGTTTATGTCACACTCATTTTAGTATAGTTAAAAATAATAATAATTTGCCCACAGTAGAAAAAGTTTTCGATAAACGGTAAATTTGATGCAGCCCATCTTTCAAATTAATAAACTACCATTATTTTCCATGCTGATTCTTCGCAACAAGGTTCAGTTTTCTTAATCGGTCAAGTTTTTCTTTAATCTTTGATTCCAGGCCACGTGCCACCGGATAGTAATACTCCTTTTCACCTAAAATCTCAGGAAAATAGCTTTCCCCTGCTGCGAAAGCATTCTCTTCGTCATGTGCGTAGCGATAATCCTTACCATAACCTAACTGTTTCATAAATTGTGTTGGTGCATTTCTCAGGTGCTCTGGTACATCAAGTGAAGTTGAATTAGCGGCATCTTTCATTGCAGCTTTATATGCAACATACACTGCATTACTTTTTGCCGTTGATGCCAGGTAAACAATTGCCTGTGCAATAGCCAGCTCACCTTCCGGACTGCCCAGACGTTCATAAGTTTGCCATGCAGCCAACGCCAGTTGCAATCCACGAGGATCTGCATTTCCAATATCTTCTGACGCCATACGGATTACGCGACGTGCGATATAAATCGCATCACAACCACCATCTATCATTCTTGCAAACCAGTAGAGCGCTGCATCTGGATTACTGCCACGCACTGATTTATGTAAAGCAGAAATCTGTTCGTAAAACAGGTCACCACCTTTATCAAAACGGCGAAAACTTTGTGAAGTAACGTCCTCAATTATTTTCTGATTGATAAGACATACCGTTGTGTTATCCGTTGCGGAAGCAGACTCAGGCTCTGCTAAATCACAGGAAATCTCCAGAAAATTCAAGGCTCGGCGAGCATCACCGTCAGAAACCTGAGCCAGTAATTCTAATGATGTTTCGTCAATTTTTATATCAAATTGTTTTAACTGGACATCATTGTTTAAAGCTACTTTGATAACCGTTTTTAAATCATCCACAGTGAGCGATTTTAAAACGTAGGTTTTAACCCGTGACAATAGCGCATTGTTTAATTCAAACGAGGGGTTCTCTGTGGTTGCGCCAATAAAATAAATGGTGCCGTCTTCTACATAAGGTAAAAAAGCATCCTGTTGCGATTTATTAAATCGATGCACCTCGTCTACAAATAAAATAGTTTTATCACCCTGCAGCTGCCATTGTTTTGCCTGCGTTATGGCTTCACGTATATCTTTAACGCCACAGAGTACCGCCGATAAATTAATAAAATGCGCCTGTACAGAATTAGCGATGATTCTTGCCAGGGTTGTTTTTCCAGTACCCGGCGGCCCCCAGAATACCATTGAATGCAAGCTTTGATTTTGTATAGCCTGGCTTAACGTTTTGCCATCGCCGATTATATGCTCCTGCCCGATATAATCCTCAAGTGACTGCGGTCGCATTCTATCGGCAAGTGGCCGATAAGGTTGTACCTTATCTTCTGAAAAAAGCTCAGTGGACAAGGTCAGCCACCAAAAACATCTACCCCTTCGGGTGGTATAAATTCAAAAACTTCTTTTGCCAGGTTTATATTTGTTGTGATCTCAGAAAACACAATATCCGTTACCTGTTCAAACTGATCATGCAATTGCATAAAACGCAGGCCTTTGGCATCCACTCCAACCACAATTTCAGTAAAGTCAGATTCGTTGGTTTTGCTTTCCAGCTTTAAACGATACACACCATCATGCTCATCCAGCGGAGAAACAGTAAAGCTTTGATGCAACTTTGCACTGTCCTGCAATAAAGCCATGGGTGACGATGGCAAGCCGGCACTTTGTTTTTGCACCGTTACCTGCTTAAGATCAACATCATAAATCCATATTCGCTCACCATCTGAAACAATAACTTGCTCATACGGTGTTTTATAATTCCAGCGAAACTTTCCAGGCCGGTTAAGATAAAACTTGCCTTCTGTCTGTTGCAGAACTTCGCCTTCATGGGTACGTAAGGTTTGCTGAAAACCTGCTTCCAGTGTTTGCGTTTTTGCCAGGAATTTTTCGAGGTAAACTTCGCCGGTAGATGTTTTTTTATCGTCAGCAAAAACATTAACTGAAAATGCAGCGAAAATTAAAAACAGATTAACAAAAAATGATTTCATAAATAAAGACTCTTAACTGCCAGTTTATAACTAGCAACGTATTATTCGGGTGGTGCTGGTACCAATACTTCACGCGAACCGTTTGACTGCATGGCAGAAACCACCCCGGCTGATTCCATTTCTTCAATCATCCTGGCTGCACGGTTATAGCCAATTTTTAACCTGCGTTGCACATAAGAAATTGAAGCCTTACGGGTTTGTGTAACAATCGACACTGCTTCATCGTATAACGCATCAACATCGTCTGCGTTGCCTCCTGCAGGTTTTTCTCCCGGTAATACGGTCGAGTTTTCCTGAAGGATTTCTTCAATATAATCTGGTTCGTTCTGTTCTTTAAGGAAGGCAACCACCCTGTGAACTTCGTGGTCATCAACAAACGCACCATGTATACGCACTGGCATACTGGTCCCTGCTTCCATATACAACATATCACCATGTCCCAGCAGATTCTCCGCACCCATCTGATCAAGAATGGTTCGTGAGTCGACGCGAGAGGACACCTGAAACGCTACTCGTGTTGGTATGTTCGATTTAATTAACCCGGTTACCACATCTACTGAGGGGCGTTGTGTAGCAAGGATTAAATGAATACCGGCAGCACGTGCTTTTTGCGTAATACGCGCAATCAATTCTTCAATCTTTTTACCAACGACCATAAACAGGTCTGCAAACTCATCAACTACGACCACAATATAAGGCAATGGTTTCAACTTTTGTGGCTGTGAACCCGGAGCATGATGATCAGGATTAAATGTTGGATCTTCAATTGGCGAACCCTCAGCGATAGCATCTTTAACCTTACGGTTATAACCTGCAATGTTTCTTACACCCAGACCCGACATAAGCTCATAACGTGACTCCATCTCACCAACACACCAGCGCAAGGCATTCGCAGCCTCTTTCATATCCGTAACTACCGGGGTTAACAGGTGCGCTATACCTTCATAAACACTGAGTTCCAGCATTTTTGGGTCAACTAAAATCAGCCGGACTTCATCGGGTTTACTTTTGTATAACAAACTAAGCAGCAGTGCATTTACACAGACCGACTTACCCGAACCGGTTGTACCCGCAACCAGCAAATGTGGCATTTTGCTTAAATCGGCAACCACAGGATGACCCGCAATATCTTTGCCTAAACCCAGAGTAAGCGGTGAGGCAGAGTTGTCATATTGCTTGGACATAAGAATTTCACTTAACGACACAATCTCACGATGTTCATTAGGAATCTCCAGGCCAACACAGGTTTTACCGGGTATGACTTCTACCACCAGAATACTGGGCACCGACAATGAACGCGCCAGATCTTTTGATAATGCGGTAATTTTGCTGGCTTTAACACCCGCTGCAGGTTGCATTTCAAATCGAGTAATCACTGGCCCGGGGTGTACCGCAACGACTTCAACTTCAATACCAAAATCAGCCAGTTTTATTTCGACCAGTCTGGATAAGGCTTCTAATGCTTCATTGGAATAACCTTTTTCCTGTGGTTTAGGTGGATCTAATAAGCGTAAAGCCGGCAGTTCAGAATCGCTTGGTGCATCAAATAGTTGAATTTGTTTTTCTCTGTCCATACGCTCAGAGATTTCAACTTTTTTCATTACCGGTTCAATACGAATATCCGCATTGCCCTTTGCTGCGCGTATTTCCTGTTTTTTCTTACTGGCAGCAATAACTTCCAGGCGCTGTTGTTTTGCTTCTTCTCCGGCTTTCTTCTCCTGCCTGCTTTCGAAAAAAGCGAGCAGACTGTCTTTAAGCCAGTTGTAGATGAACAATGCAGTTTGGCCGATACCGTCAATAAATCGAAACCATGAAAGACCGCTGAATAAGGTGATACCAGCAAGAAAAACAGCTAACAATATCAAGGTTGAGCCCAATAAACCCAGCGAACCAGCCATAACATCACTTAACCACAGCCCGAGAATACCACCACCATCCAGCGGCAACTGATCTTCAGTGATCGAAAAATGCATACTGGTTAAGGCACACCCCATTGCCACGGTGACAAAAAAGCCCGCCCAGCGTATGCCCAGTTCGTGATAATCGATGTCTTTATCAACTTCAATATGATTACTTCGCAGCACTAACCAGCCGCTATAAGCAATAATAACCGGAAACAGATAAGACAGATAACCAAACAGGTTGTAGAGAACATCAGCAACCCAGGCACCGACAACACCGGCGGCATTGTGCACAGCTTCTCTTGAGCCGGTATATGACCAGCCGGGATCAGCAGAATGGTAGGTAATTAAGGCGGTAAACAGGAACAATGCCAGTGCCATTAACACCAGCATGGCACCTTCGCGCAGACCACGTTGCAGCTGCGTGGTGATTACAGTACTTTTTTCCGAGTTTTTTATTGTTTTAGTACGACGTGCTTGAGCCAATCTTGGTACCCGCTTTTATACAAACTTGTTATACAGACTTGTTATACAGACCTGCTTTTAAGAAAGCTTTGCACCCTTTTAAACAGATAATGATCAATGTGTTGTCCGATTATACTCCGCATACGACAAAAAATCAGGATTTTAGGGGTCCGTGTTTTAATTCCCGTGCTCATATGCTCGAATCCATAGATTGTCCGTTTGGCCGACTTATGGTTCCTGAGTAAGCTTTTTGTTGCTCCGCTTTGTTCGCTTGTTTCATCACTACTATACTCTCGTCTGACTTCCTTAAAACATTATGCCAGGTTTATTTGTTATTCACTTTTCCCGGGCATCGCTGTTACCACAGCCTTGAGGATCTCCCAAGTTCCGACACTAGACATTAATACATGCATCAGGTCTATGACTCCGACAGACCAGCATCATACTAGTGGTTAATGTGTGAATGCTATATTGCTTTCCCTATCACCCAACAAGGTCAGCGTCTGTAATATTGTTTTCGGAGCTCAATACTGAGCCTATATCTTCCCCTGTCAACGCTTAGCACTCACCCTTACAGGTAACAGCCCATGACTCGGGGTCGTAGCGGGTCACTACTCCTTACTGCATAAGAGAATTTCACTCTCAATCTAGCGCCGGCTTCGCTTGGCGCACTGGGTGTCTATGTTTCATTTTAATTCAGCTCAATCCTGTCGCTTCACATTAAGCCTAAAGCTATAAATAAAGAAAACTAGCATTTTTAACCAAGCCGAAAAAATCAATTCACTTTACCGCAGCTTTACCCATATCGATAAGCTTTTCACCTTTCTCCATCACAGACTCTTTGGTCTTGTCGAAGGTCTTCTCACCCTTAGAAGAAAGCCATCCCATTTGGTAGGCAACGCTGGCAGCAACTACCAACATTACAACCAAGAAAATAATTTTTTTAATCATATAGGGATTCTTTATCTAAAAATTAACTGTATCAATAACTCAAACCCTGAAAACAACTCAGTAGCTTTACGCTGACAAGCCCATGCGCTTCAATAAGGGCGAAAATACTTTAGTCCCCAGCCAGCCACCCAACACAGAAATAACAAACCCACTCAACGGATTGATAGCCACACTGCCTGCCAAGGCATCAATACCAAGAAAAATCACTGACCAGTACAAGACAAAACCGGTGATCAAGCCGATGGCACTACGCCACCACTTGGCGTCTTTTTCCATGGCAAAGGCAAGCAAGCCACCCACAAGCCCGCCAAGGGCAGAAGCAATTAACAATGCAATTGGCCAGGTGACTCTGAGTGGTACTTGCACACTAACCAGATTAGGTGAGGCTGCTGCCAATATCACTTCACCTACTTCAGTAGGATTAAACGTTGTTCGGCCTTCTGCACTCCCGTCTGGGATAATGAACTCATGCGCACTAAGCAAACCGCCACCTTGCTCAATCGTGAGCAACACATCACGCGCTTCATCTGTTTCTAGTGGTACGCCATCACTGCCCATCAGTCGCACCACCAGCTTAGATTCTTCCAGCAAAGAAATTTTAGGTGGACTTACTTTAATTTCCATTTTAGTGATTGGCGCACCAAATAATACCGACAGGCGTTCGTCCCCGACCAATTTCACCGCCGGTACTGCACCCAGATATTCCACCGCAACCTCACCGGGATGTTCTGAAACAAGCTGCGTGGTTCCACTAAATTCACCTTTAGGAATCAATACTTCAGCGGGCTGCATGACTCCATCCGAATTTATCAAGCGCAACTTGATATCCTTGCAGGCGATTGCGTTATCACCGCTAAGCAAACCATACACCGTGGCACTATCTTTGCCATCAGCCAACAACTTGCGTTGTGGTGCAACACGCAGCTCCACCTGTGGCTTGACGCCTTGCCGACCTGCCAGAATATCTTCAACACTGAGTGTTTCACCACATTGCCCAACATCGCGCACAGAAGATTGCTGCATTGCATTCAGCATAACAGCGGCATCCAACAACTCCTTGTCTTTGGCGACCACCTTCCAGACTCCCACCTTGTTCACTGGAAAACCAATAGTTTTTGTATGCTGACCCGGCTCCATCACTAGAGACTGCGTAGTGACAGTACCATCGGGCGCGTTGACCTCGAGCACCAAATCCCAAAGTCTTGTAGATTCAGCAGGCTTATTGTCAGCGTTCAGCAACTGCACTTCAAGCGTGGATTGCTCACCAGTCCAGACACTGTTGCTCTCAGTAGAGACGGCAATTTTGACAGGTGAGCCTGCGCTTACCTCTGCCGCAAAGAACATCATCAACAAACAACTGACAACCATGCAGATTTTATTGAATGTGAACACGTTCATCGCTCCAATCCATAATAGACAAAGGCCGCCCAATAATAGGGCTGACTATAGAGATCCTGCCGTTGCATCATTTTTAACTGAGCCTGACGAAATGAAGTGTAAATATCATGATTCTCTTTTAGCTGGCTGTAAAACTCACCCATCAGCAATGCTGTCGCCTGGTCATCGATCTTCCACAATGTTGCCGTTACCGCTGGAATTCCCACCAACAACAAGGTGTGTGCAGCACTGGCAACTGGCCCGCTGGCAGATACAGGAATGCCATCACCTCCGACCTTGGGCTGCCAGGTAATTCGGGTAAGATCGGGATCAATTGCCGTTTGACAAGCCGATAGCACAACAAAGCTGGTCGTTTCATTAGGCGATAGATCAAACAACTCTTCTATCGCCATCGTGCCACTTTTACCTGGGGCCAATAAGATTTGCGCCTTACCATCTAACAGTTGTGCATGGGCAGCAATATGTACAATTTCATGCCGGCCCCAATGGGCAGTGAAATTCGTCTTGGTTGCCTCCTCTCCCACAAACACAACCGTGCCGGGAAACAAGCGGCCGATCTCTTTCACCTCGTCAGCAGCAAACGGTAACGCATAATCAGGATCACCAAGATCAGGATTGCCAAAGGCAACAATATCTGGTGTGGCAGGAGCAGTTTCGGGATTAACTAAGGAAAAGGCCTGATCGGCATAAGTATGACTGGACAAATAAACTACTTGTCTGGATTGCTGTAAAAACTGCCAACCTCCGTCACTGCCACGTTTGACAAGAGCTTCAAATGGTAAATAATTTAACCACTTCACTGGCAACACAGCGAGGTTGTTGATACCAACTAGGCGATTATCGATTGGCGCAATTAAAATCTCATACAGATCAGCCAGGACATCTGCCAACGCATTATCATCACTCGCCGTCGATTTAAATGGTTTATCTTTATTACTGCCAATCATAAGAATCGCATTGGCGACTTTATCCGCCAACTCTTCACCTGTGATAGCAATCTTTTCCACCACCACATCACTGCCTTTTTTTACAACAAAAACATAAAGTGCCTCGGCCGTGGCGAAATAGGTAATGATGGCAAGATCATCAGGGAAAATATCGCTATGACGAAAGCTGCGAGTGTTTGGTACCACATCAAGGGTATGTTCAATACCTCGATAGCGTTGACTCAACTTGAAAACAACTTTGTTTGCCTCAAGATCATTAAGGGCCAGGGTTTCTGTCAGCCGCTCACGTACCACTGGATCTTGCGCGGTCAACATCTGCTCTCGCACAAAGGCTCGCTCTACAGATAACCCTTTTAACGCGTCGATGCCATTGGCGTCACGAGTCTGGGCACTAACTCGGGTATTGAGCAAATTATCACGCAGCGCGCGCAAACGACTGCGCTCTACATATTCCAGCGCAGCCTCCACATCACCCTTATCCAATAACAACTCAACCAAGCGCTCATAGAGCTCACGATTGACTTGAGTGAACAAGGTTTGCGCAGCTTCACCTCCAACAACGTCACTACGGATGGACTCAAAAATATCCACTGCCTCCCGGTAGCTTTTCTCTGCAGCGACGCTCTCACCTGATTTTTGTTGATTGAGTCCACGACCGAACAAGGCCACGCGTTGCCACTCGCGATCCTTCAATTCAAGGTAGATCACAATAGCCTTGTTGAAACTCTCTATTGCTTGCGGCAACTGGCCGCTGTCACCCAGAGCAAAGCCCAAATGGATATACATACGCCCGGCGCCGTCCAGAAAACCGCTTGCCTCAAAGTAAGCCTGCGCTGCCTGGTAATGCTTGATGGCGTCGGCGTAGTTTTGCGTTTCATAGGCATGTTCACCCAGATGGCTCACGGTCATTGCCTCGCCGAGGTGATCACCAAAACGTTTGTGTTTTTCCAGCGCCTGATCTAGCAATTTTTTCGCCTGTTCAAGATTCTTCTTTCTGTCACCTTCGACGCGATGCAGATAAAGCTCACCCAAGACACGCAACGTCATTGCGGCCTCGTTGTCACGTTTCAGTCGTTTATAAATTGATAGTGACTCTTGATACAAGGATAAAGCTTGTTCAAAATCACCCTGCTGGCGATAAACTGCGCCAAACACAATCAATGCTTCAGCACGCAGATCATCTCTGCTTGCCTGTTTGCTCAAATGAATGGCGCATTGCAGAGCTTTATCTGCTTGTTGATAGTTTCGAAGATTTAATTCCAGGTTGCCAAGATTAATCAGACTGCTGGCCTGCAAGGGCAGTGAATCCAGCTGCTCAGCAATGCTCAAGGCCGCATCCACACGCTTGCGGGCCTGATCCTGATCACCAACCAACGTATACAGACGGGCAAGATTATTCAGATTATGCGCCCTGCCTGCATCGTCACCGGCCTGTTCCTGAATCTCCGCGGCAGCATTGAAGTAATCAATGGCATCTAGATAATAGCCTTTGCCAAACAACGTTAGGCCGGTATGTGCCAATTCATTAGCCACTGCCTGCTTGCGTGATGAGTTTTGCGCCCTGGCCTGCAAGGATTTTAGTTCCAGGTGATGCGACTGTTGTTCTGCCTCACGCCTGCTGTCGCTAACCGTACCGGGTTGTTCATCACTCTTGATGATAGGTGTTGCCGGACAACCGGTCATTATCAGCGCCAACAACGCAAGCACAATGCAGCGTGCAATCTGATTTGTTGTCATTGTTATTGTTATTGTCCCGTTGTTGTTATCCGTGCTTAGGGATCTACAGTTATCGTCCCGACTACTGCGCCCGGCGATCCATTTTCGATACTGATAACACTAATACTGTTACTGATGGAGTTGGCTACGTAGGCACGCGTACCCTGTTCATTCACGACCACACCACTTGGACCTTTGCCCACATTTAATATTGCCACCACAGCCGGCTTAATGACTGCGTCCAGTGTCCAGGGCTCAATCACCGACACTGTGCCGTCGAAATAGTTGGTGACATAGGCGCGCTTCGGCACACCTGGCGAATCAGGTGTAATGGCGATATCGGTCGGACGCTGTCCGACCGGGACGGTAATGGGCGATACTACATTACTAAATGGAAACGAAATGACAGACACCGTATTGCCTATATTACAAAACTCATCATCGGCTGGCCCGCACGAAAACGAACGATCACCGCTGTGCAGTACAAAGGCGGTACTCTCATCTGGAGTGACAGCAATCTTGCCGGGATTGGCACCTTCGAGTTGCTTTGTAGCAAGGTTAACGTTCACATCGAATTCGGACACGGTGGTAAAAGCTGTACCGGCCACATCATTAGTACGGTATCCAGCAACTACCATGCGTGATTCGGACAATGCCACGCCAATAGGCCGGTCGACGAACTCCTGGAATGTCGTTGCCGGATCAGAGACTTTTCCTCTGACAATTCCCTCATTCAGAATATTAGCCAGAAAATTAGCTGTATGAATAACATCCTCACCAACAAAATTTACAACCACGTCCCCATTATTACCGGCAAGATTTGTGTCAGGATCAATCGACACCGACAGGAGCCACTCGCCATAGCCATCAAAATTGTTGACCTGAAATGGTGTCTGCAGATCAACCTGAGACAGAAATATACCGGGCTCTCTTTCATTAGGAAAGAAATCACCAAAGTTGGCGACAAAGGCTTTGGTGTTGTCGCTGCTGATCGCTACAGCCACGGGGCCACGCCCGGTAGTGGCTGGGTTAACGCTTGTGTCAGTCAACGAAATCATGTCCACGGCATCATCCACGATACCAGTGCCAGTGACATCGATCACTGATATGCGCGTGTCCGGCGTGCGCGAAAATCCTGCATTGGTGACAACAACCTGGTTGTTGGCTGGCCGTGTGGTAATTGCCAGATCACTGGGGCGCGAACCCACGGGCAGCGACGATAAAAACTGGCCATCGTTACTTGTGGGAGCAACATCAATCACTGAAACAGAATCACTACCCGTATTGATAGAGTAAAGTTTTGTTCCGTTGGCAGTAAGGGCAAGTTTTGTCGGCCCGGCCCCGCGCACACTGATAGGTGAATCAACAATTGTATCGCTTGCAACATCCAGCACCGATACTGCATGCGGGTGAGTGATAAAAAGCTCAAAGCTGTCCGGCGACAACACCATACCAGTCCCGCGTGCCACGGTTTCAATGCTGCTGGCAATTAGATTGGCGTTGTCGGTAATTGTGTCAGTCTCCAAACGGGACAAGCTACCTTTGCCAGTCGCAGAGTCACTACATGCTGAAACAGAATAAAGATTGGCATTATCGCCAGTGACAACCACACCCAAAGGGGCATCGCCCACAGTTACTGTCCCCGGCAACACAGCGTTATTCGCCACATCAATCACACTAACTCTGTTTTGAGCCGTTGCACCATCTGTGCCGCACAGATCCACTTCGACGCCACTAAATCCATGGGCAACATAGACGCGTTCACCGTCCATACTCGCTACCAGCGCCATCGGCCCGGCGCTCACCGGCAGTGTGGCGACCAATGCACCAGTGCTGGTATTCAACACGGAGATAGTATCGTCATCGCGGTTGCTGACATACAGCCGACTGTCATCGGGCAACAAGGCAAGTCCCGTTGGCGTTGCACCTACCGCTTCGGTTCGCACAACATTTTCGGTCTGGGTATTTATGATTGCAACATCATTGCTGCCACGATTTGCAACAAAGGCCTGGGCACCATCGCTGCTAATCACAATCGCGACAGGCTCCAGACTGACAAAACCGTCCCCTGCATCAATTGTCTTGCTGAAGCTATTGTTGCTCAGGTCTATGACCGACACGCTGTTGCCAGCTGAATTGGCCACAAAGGCCTTGCTGGAGTTCGGGGTAATGGCAATGGCAAAGGGTTTTGCTTCTACTGTCAGGCTTTTGACGACAGTGTCACTAGCTGTATCAATTATAGTAACTAAATTGCCATTCAGAAAATTGCCATTCGGATGGCGTATACCGAAACTGCTGACTAGCACCTTGTTACCATCCGACGTCGCTGCCAAAAAGCGTGGCCCGGTGGGCACATCCAATACCGCAATAACCTGGCGAGTACTGGTTTCAATGACTGAAACAGTGTTATGCAGATTGTCAGCAACATAGAGCTTGCTGCCGTCCGGCGTTACGGTCACCGCATTCGCTTCACCACTAAATGGCAACAAAGCCGCCGGTTTAAGGGCATCGCCACCTGGAAAAACAACCAAGGGCACCACCACTGGTGATGTCGCGCCCAACAGACCGACCAAAGCAACAACACCGACGATGGCCGCCACACCACCGCCACCGCAGCCGCCACAACCCAGAATGATAAAACTTATGCTTATCAATGCGACAAACCGAGCCCGCACTCGTCTCACAACACGGCTAATGCTCATTATCCTTCTCCTTCTCCTTAAGGTATAGAAAGTATAAATCCCCTTTCTAACCTAAGTCAAACCAAAGAATTCTAAAAATAACCCCTTTCCTTCTGTTTCTAACCAATAAGTTTTACGTTTTTATCCAATCACATCATCAGAATTTAGAGATTATTCTCTTGATTTGTATAAAACTGACAAACACCATCCTGCCAACAAACTGTAGCAATTCCTTTAACTTACAATGACACCTTTCATATTCAGTAAATAGGCTACTTTGACGTATGGAATAACATCCGACAACCACACCTCGACCGTCTCATAAGGGTCGAGAATTCTCTGTCATGTCCATTTTTTAAGGTCTGCTTTGCAATGAATTAGCCCTTAATCAGTCGAGATTTTTTACTTCAATATCCGGTACTGGACGCTTCTAGCCCGGACAAACAATTTGGCGCATTACACGAGCATCTGCCGAACCTCAATCTCCTGTTGCAACACCTTATCAACCACTTCACCCTGATAAATAGCCAATCCCCGGTACAGCGCTGTTTTCACAGAAGACCCTGATTCTGCCATTACACTTATATCTGAGCTGGCCAGCACGTCAACATAGGGCAAAATGGCTGATGATAGTGATTGCGATGCAGTGCGCGCTACCGTCGCCGGCATATTGGGAACGGCCGTATGAATCACTCCGTGTTCAAGGTAACTAAGCTCTTCGCTGCTAGTGGCATGAATGCCCTCAACGCAACCACCCTGATCAATGGCAATATCAACAATCACACTGCCCGCAGGCATCTGCTTCACCACAGACTGTTTCAGTACCACTGGCGCACGTCTGCCTGCGAGCAATACAGCACCGATAACCAGATCCGCTTCAACACATAAAGTCTCAACAATTTCTGCTGTCGACAGATAGGTTTTGATTGATGGATATTGCAACTTCAACTGCTGTAATTTATTTTCATCCAAATCCAGCACATCAACTTTTGCACCTAATGCCACCGCCACCGACACCGCATGGCTACCTGCAACACCGGCACCCAGTACCACCACCCGACCAGTCTCTGAGCCATCCACGCCGCCAAGCAATACCCCGCGACCACCTCGATTTCTAAATAGCAGGCTGGCACCCCGCAGGGTAGCAATGCGGCCCGCTACCTTGCTCATTGGCGCCAATAAAGGCAAAGCGCCCTGTTCATCAGTTACCGACTCAAAGGGAATTGCTGTCATACCAATATCACATAATGTTTGAACCAGTGAAAGGTCAGCCGCCAGATGCAAATAACAGAATAAAATATGTTCATTTCGCAAACAGGCAATATCCTGCGCCAGCGGTTGTTTTACTTTTACAATTAATTGCGAAGTAGCGTATAGTTTTTGTGCTATACCAACAAGCTCAGCGCCCGCCTGTTGATACAGAGTATCAGCATAACCACTGTTTAAACCCGCACTTTTTTCAACAAACACAGCGTGCCCTGCTTTAATCAGTGATTGACATGCTTCAGGCGTCAGTGCAATACGCCCTTCACCCGTCATTATTTCTTTCGGAATGCCAATATTCATGGTTATTAATTATTCTTTGTTATGGCTCGAAGTATGGCTGATGATTATAAGTCAGACATTATTTCTATACTGATGTTCCCGAAGTATAGCTGACAACAAAAAACAAAACTTTCAGGCAAAACAATTGTCATTAAGATTTGCTAATATGTCCATGGATGGGCGGTATTTCGCAAGGAGCCAGGAAGGCGGTGCGATTATATGTCAGCCAAACAATAAAGTCATGGCAAGATATAGCCATAACAACAACTAACTAATTTCAGCTGGAGAAAAACATGAGTGAATCGCGCCACGCACGTCTATTAATTTTAGGTTCTGGCCCTGCAGGTTACACTGCTGCCGTTTACGCTGCACGCGCTAATCTTAATCCTGTAATTATTACCGGCATGGAAATGGGTGGCCAGTTAACCACCACAACCGATGTAGACAACTGGCCGGGAGATAACGAAGGTGTTCAGGGTCCAGAACTTATGCAACGTATGCAGGCACATGCTGAACGCTTTGGAACTGAAATCATTTTTGACCATATAAAAGAGGTCAATTTACAAAACCGCCCATTTAAACTCTACGGTGACTCAAACTCATATACCTGTGATGCATTAATTATTGCAACCGGTGCCAGCGCCATGTACCTTGGCCTTGATTCTGAAGAAGCTTTTAAAGGCAAAGGTGTTTCAGCCTGCGCCACCTGTGACGGTTTCTTTTATAAAGGCCAGAAAGTTGCTGTGATCGGCGGTGGTAACACAGCCGTTGAAGAAGCTTTATACCTTTCTAACATCGCTGCTGAAGTGACCCTGGTGCACCGCCGCAGCACTCTGCGTTCTGAAAAAATTCTGCAGGATAAATTACTGGATAAAGCTAAAAATGGCAATGTCACTATCGAATGGGACAGTACTCTCGATGAAGTACTTGGTGATGACAGTGGCGTCACCGGTATGCGAATAAAAAATATAAAAGATGACATTAGCAAAGATATCGATTTACAAGGTGTTTTTATAGCTATTGGACATAAACCGAACACATCTATTTTTGAAGACCAGCTGGATATCCATAATGGCTACCTGTGCGTTAAAAGTGGCACTGGCGGTAATGCAACCGCATGCAGCATAGAAGGCGTGTTTGCCGCCGGTGATGTCACCGATCACATATATCGTCAGGCAGTCACTTCTGCAGGCACCGGTTGTATGGCAGCTCTGGATGCGGAACGATACCTGGATGACATTATCTGTAAAGACCTGGGCAATTGTTAAAAAATAGTTTTACGTTACAAGATTTAAGTTATAAGCGTTTAGGTTTACATCTTTTAACTTAAAAATTACAACTTAGATGCGATGAAAATTGTTTTCACCGACAACATAAGCAGTGTTGAAGCCGAGCACTGGGACGACCTGGCGGGTGATTCAAATCCGTTCATCCAGCACGACTTCCTGAGCGCTTTAGAGCAACATGATTGCCTAAAGCAATGGGGCTGGTTTCCACAACACTGCTTGCTCTACGATAAAGAAACACTCATTGGTGCCTGCCCTGCTTACATAAAAGATAATTCTTATGGAGAATTTGTTTTTGACTGGGCATGGGCCGATGCCTATCAGAGAAATGGACTCGAATACTACCCGAAACTTGTCACCGCTATACCTTTTACCCCTGCACAAGGACCACGCTTACTTACAAAACAAAACTACAAAGATGCCAACGGTGTTTCTATTGATAACGAGACAATTAAAAAAGGCTTGATTAACGCCTTAATTGCATACGCGGATAAAAACAATTTGTCCTCTGCACATCTTTTATTTTGTGAAAAGGATGACATTAAAATGCTGGCAGAAAGCGGATTAATGTTACGTTTTGACTACCAGTTTCACTGGAACAATAATAACTACAAATCATTTGAAAACTTTCTCGATCAACTCAATTCAAAACGACGTAAGAACATAAAACGTGAGCGCAGAAAAGTAACAGAAGACAACATACAGATAAAAATAGTAAATGGTCCGCAATTAAACGATGAACAATGGGACCTGTTATACGCTTATTATCGTGTGACTTTCATGAAAAAATCTGGCGCTGCAACACTTACGCTCGATTTTTTTAAAGCAGTCGCGGAAAAACTTCTTGCAATTTTCGCCTACCATGGAAACAGAATCGTCGCCGCAGCTATCTGTTTTAAAGGCAAAAACAAACTCTATGGGCGACACTGGGGTTGCAGCGATAATTATGACAGCCTGCACTTTGAAGTTTGTTATTACACAGGCATAAACTACTGCATAGAGAATCAGCTGCAGGTTTTTGAGCCTGGGGCGCAGGGTGAGCATAAAATATGGCGCGGATTCCTGCCCACAAAAACACAGTCTGCGCACTGGATAGCAAATACTCAATTTAAAGACGCCATAAATGATTTCTTACAACGAGAATCGGCTGCTATGGCAGAGCATGGTAAATTATTACTCGACTCTTCACCTTTCAAATAAAAAAATAATTTAATCCACAGATGAACGCAAATGAACACAGATAAAAAAACCGTCGCCACTGTCATTCTGCGCATAAGTGATCCCTGCGTTGATCTTTAGGCTCATTAAAAAATGTCACAAATTCTCTGGTTAGAAGATACTAACTATACATTTCCAAATGTCAGCATTGCTCTTGATGAGCCTGACGGTTTACTTGCTGCCAGTGAACACATAACACCTGATCTTGTTATCGAGGCTTATAAAAAAGGAATCTTCCCCTGGTATTCTGCAGGCCAGCCTGTTTTATGGTGGTCACCCAACCCACGTTGCGTGTTATATCCGGAAAAATTTCATATTTCTCGAAGTTTCAGACGCACCCTTAACAGTAAACCATTTGAAATCAAAACCAATACAGCATTCAGAGAAGTCATGCTGGCATGTGCCGCACCAAGAACCAATGGCGGAAAAAGTGAAGAACCCGGCACATGGATCACGCAAGCAATGTTAGATGTCTACTGCCAGCTACATGAAACGGGTATTGCACACTCCATTGAGTGCTGGCATAAGAACAAACTGGTTGGCGGTATGTACGGACTGGTGCTTGGTGATATTTTTTTTGGTGAATCCATGTTTAGCAAAATGAAAGACGCATCGAAAATTGCCATGTTTCACCTATGCACTGAAATAAAACCTTTTCTGGTTGATGCTCAAGTCCATTCCAGACACCTGCAAACACTGGGTGCAGAAGTCATTGATAGACAGGACTTTATCGATACTATCAAAAATCATGCTGATAAGCACTTAAGCAAGCTCAGATCAGGTTAATCGGTGACCGCTTAAATTTAGAGGGAATCAAACACATACTACGTTATAATTCGCATCATTTATTTGCTACAGGCACTGGATTTATAATGCAATTTATTGAAACCCGCGGCAATGACGGCCAGCACCCAAAAAAAGTCAGCTTTTCTGAAGCGATACTGGCACCTATTTCATCTTTTGGTGGTATTTATTCACCCGAATATTTACCTGAACTTGGACAACCATTCCTAAACGAACATGTTAACTCAAACTACAAGGTTTTAGCAGGTGCCGTATTAACCGCTTTTGAAGTTGATATTGAGACAGACATCATTGATAAAGCACTTTCTTTATATAATAGCTTTGATGATGCCAATAACCCGGTTCCCGTAGTAAAGGTCAGGAATGATCTATACGTCAGTGAATTATGGCATGGTCCTACTCGCGCTTTTAAAGATATGGCACTACAGCCATTTGGTACCGTATTATCTTCCATAGCGCAAAATCGTAATGAGCACTATCTCATCCTTGCTGCCACTTCCGGTGATACCGGCCCCGCCGCGCTGGAAACATTTAAAAACAAAGCTAATGTTCAAGTCGCATGTATGTACCCTGACGGTGGCACCTCCGATGTACAACGCCTGCAGATGGTTACGGAAGATGCAGCAAACCTGAAAGTAATTGGCGTTAAGGGTGACTTTGATGATACGCAGAGTGCACTTAAACATTTATTAGCATCAAAAGAATTCAACACCACGCTAAAAGAAAAGAATATTCTTTTATCCGCTGCCAACTCAGTTAATTTTGGCCGAATCATTTTTCAAACGATTTATCACATTCATTCCTACCTTGAACTGGTTCGTCAAAAAGCAATTCAGATGGGCGAAAAAGTTTACCTGAATGTACCAAGCGGAAACTTTGGTAATGCTTTAGGCGGATACTACGTCATGAAGATGGGATTACCTGTTGAAAAAATTCTGATTGCTTCCAATAAAAACAATATTTTAACGCAACTAATAAACACCGGTGCTTATGATTTAAGAAACTCGAAAGTCATCGCAACCACCTCACCGGCAATGGACATATTAAAGTCATCCAATATCGAACGTATATTTTTTGATTTATTTGGCGCAGAACGTACCAAAGACTTAATGTTTCGACTGGATAATGACAAACATTATCAGTTAAACGATGCTGAACTAAAACAAATTCAATCTATCTTCTCTGCAGATTTTTGTGATGATGATGAAGGTAAAAAATATATTAAGGATGCCTTTGCAAATGGCTACTTAATGGACCCACATACAGCGACCTGTTTTAAAACCTATGAAACCTGTCGTGAGAAACCACTTAAAACCATTGTTTATTCAACTGCCGAATGGACCAAGTTTTCGCCGATGATAGCAAATGCGTTGACCGGTGAAGTTGATGCGCATGATCTGGATGCATTGAATTCTATTGCGCAGGAAGCGGGTATTGAAATTCCGGCAATGATTAAAGGTTTGTTTGATAAAGAGATAGCGCAGACATCAATTATTGAAAAAGACGAAATCGAATCAGAGATTCTTTCGTTTTTGTAATATTTTATTTGAGTTTAATAGTTAGCTTTATTTCATCTGGGTGCTGGTTTATTCTTGAAAGATTGCGAGTCTCGCCTCGCGGGCGAGTTACTCTTTTGTCAACAGCCACAAAAGAGTAACCAGAAAAAGGCCGCCCACATCGTTTGCCCTACGGGTTCCTGAATTCTCGAGTGTTGCCTACGAGCCCGTCCTGATGCGCCGTCCAGGCGCACAGGACTAAATTCGCCTTCCCTGGCGAATTTGCTCTACCAACACCCGAGAATTCAGCAAACGAAAGGGGGAGTTAAAAACAAGAAAAGAAAAAACAAAACTAAAAGCCAGCAGAATTAAAAGGCAACATTTTTTATACTCCGCTTTTGACTTTGACTTTGACCACCTCAGCAAGCCATTGAACCGTGGTGGTTATCATGGGCCTTCTGTGCCAGCATGTCTGAGCGTCTTTTGCGAGTTCTGGCACAGCATGATAACCACCGCGATTCAATGGGTACCCCGTGTCTTTTACGGGGCGTAGCTGTCGTGGCGGCCTTTTCTGGTTACTCTTTTGGGCTGTAGCAAAAGAGTAACTCGCCAGCGGGGCGAGACCCGCAAAGCCCAACTAAAAATCAACTGTAAATACTATAAACAGAAAAACAAAAAACTATACATTCCCACTCAGAAGCGAGAAAACAAGAAAAATTTAATCCAGGTGTTCCATCCGAATCCGCACCACTTCACCCAGCACTGACGATAAACCTTCAACCGCCTTTATCGCCTGATTAACGTTCGACTCAACACATTTCTGCGTCAACATAATCAAATGCACACTGCTTTCACCCGAGGCAGGTTCTTTTTGTAAAACCGCTTCAATACTAATACTGTTTTTAGCAAACATATCAGACACTTCAGCCAGCACACCAGGTTTATCTTTCGCTTCCATCCGTAGATAACAGGCCGTTTCAACATCATCAATGGCCAATATTGGCGTATCACGCATGGCATCGTTCTGAAAACCAAGTAAGGGTACTTTATGATGTAACGGTGCGTCGATGGTTCTTGCGGTATCGATAATATCCGCTACTACCGCAGAAGCCGTTGGTTCTGCGCCTGCGCCTGCGCCGTAATACAGCGTTGGGCCAACAGCGTCACCGTAAACTAACACGGCGTTCATCACACCATCGACATTGGCGAGTAAACGTTTTTCTGGAATCAGGGTTGGATGAACACGTAACTCAATACCTTTGTCGGTTTTACGGGTAATGCCTAAATGTTTGATGCGGTAACCCAGCTCTGTTGCATAGTTAACATCTTCGCTGGTTATTTTGCTAATGCCTTCGGTGTAGGTCTTGTCAAATTGCAACTCAATACCAAAGGCCAGTGAGGCCAGTATGGTTAGTTTGTGTGCTGCATCAATACCTTCAACATCAAACGTAGGATCCGCTTCTGCATAACCCAATTCCTGTGCCTCTTTGAGCACGTCGGCAAAGTCACGGCCTTTGTCGCGCATTTCGCTAAGGATGAAATTTCCAGTACCGTTGATGATGCCGGCAACCCACTGAATTTTATTTGCAGCCAGCCCCTCTCGCATAGCTTTGATAATGGGTATACCGCCAGCAACAGCCGCTTCATAACTAACACTTACACCCTGCTCTGCCGCAGCTTTCATAATTTCCGGGCCGTGAGTCGCGATCAGAGCTTTGTTAGCCGTAACCACATGTTTGCCATTTTCAATGGCTTTCAAAACAAGATCTTTCGCCAGCGTATAACCACCGATAAGCTCAACCACAATTTCAACCTCAGGGTCGTTAACCACCTCGAAAGCATCTTCGGTTAATTTGGTTGTAGCTGGGTCAAGTATGGTTTGCGATGTTATGCCTAAACCAGCAGCATGGCTGATTTGAATGGCGCGACCAAGCCGCGCCTGAATTTCTTCAGCATTTCTTGTTAATACGGTGGCGGTACCACCACCGACTGTACCCAGGCCTAATAAACCAACTTTAACTGCGTCCAAGACTCTCTCCAGTAAACCCTAAATTTGAAAGCCACTTATTCTACTGTATTCAACTTATTTCGTGTAGCATGATTACCACTCCTTTCACACGTCATAGCGAAATCACGACTAGTTGTCAGCACGCTATTTATTTTCGCTTATGGTGTAAAATAATAAGTCAAACACTATATTTACTTAGAGCAGGTAAAACGATAAACATGAAATTCGCACAGGACAGCCAGGATGAAGGTTACGTCATTACCGCTTATGGTGAAAACACTGTTTCTATCAATGGCAAAACATTCTGTCAAAGCCTGATCATTACCAGAACGAAACTCAATGACAACTGGGATGTGAGTGTGGTTGAATTATTGCAGGCAGACCATATCGATCAACTATTAGCCTTCAGCCCTGAGCTGATCATTATCGGGACCGGAGAAAAATTGATCTTCCCTGCTGTTGAAGTTTATTCCGGCATTATCGAACATGGCATTGGTGTTGATTTTATGGATACCCGAGCTGCATGCCGAACTTACAACATCCTGATGAGCGAAGGTCGACATATTGTCGCTGGACTAATACTCTGAGTAATTACTACTTCACCAAATTCGCACCGCTATTACCTATAAGGATGTAGGGTATGAAGATAATGCATCGTTACATGGATGTAACTTATTAGGACAATGCCTGGAGCAGCGAAGCGGTGTGCCGAGGAGCAGTTTTCCGCCCGCCCATCCCTGGGCATATTCGCACCGCCATCCTGGCTCCTTGTGAAGTACGACCCACATGGATGTGGGAAGTGCGGAAAATGCAGGAGCAGTTTTCCGCCCGCCCATCCCTGGGCATAAAAAAGCAGAGACTGGAAGTCTCTGCTTTAGGGTAATACTTAGCGGGTTGTGTTTAACAGTGCCCTGATACAGAAAAAAAATAGATCAGTCATGGAACAATAAGGCTTCACTAAAACCCTGATTTTCAAGAATTTTACGTAATTGTTTCAGAGCATCCATTTGTATTTGACGAACTCGCTCACGCGTGACACCCAGTTCCTTGCCAACATCTTCCAGGGTGGTGCGTTCATGGTTGTTTAAACCAAAACGGCGAACCAGAACTTCACGTTGTTTTATCTCAAGTTGATCTAACCAGACACCCAGATTTGCCATAACGTCTTCGTTTTGTAACATTTCTGGTGGCGCAGGAACACGTTCATCAGCCACAATTTCCAGTAATGGACGATCATTCTCTTTACCAACCGGCACATCAACGGAGCTTACACGGTCACGTAAACCCAACATTTTCTCAACATTGGCAACAGGTTTATTCAGCATTTTTGCGATATCATCTGCGGTAGGTTCGGTATCCATGGTTTGCTCTAACTCACGAGCAGCTCGCAGATACACATTTAATTCTTTGATTACATGGATGGGTAAACGGATGGTACGGGTTTGATTCATCAACGCACGTTCGATGGTTTGACGTATCCACCAGGTGGCATAAGTAGAAAAACGAAAACCTTTTTCAGGATCGAATTTTTCAACCGCGCGGATCAAACCTAAATTGCCTTCTTCGATAAGATCAAGCAGTGCCAGACCGCGGTTCATATAACGACGAGCGATCTTCACCACCAGACGAAGATTACATTCGATCATTTTCTTGCGGGAATTCATATCGCCTTTCAGCGCTTTACGGGAATAAAAAACTTCTTCCTCTGCGGTCAGCAAAGGTGAACCTTCTATTTCGCGCAGATATAAACGTGTAGCATCAAGCTCTTTACGGTTAACCCTCGCATCAGGATCAACATCGACCTTAGCTTTACTGGCTGGTTTTGATTTACTTACTTCGTTATCTGAAATCTGATCATCGTCGTTTAACTCAATGTCATCACTTTCAATGTCATTACCGGCCTGCATCATTAAGATACTGGTATCCAGCTCCTCTTTAGAATCAGCAATTGCTTCTCTCATGATTGTATCCCACCCCAAAACGTGTTTTATAATTATTATTTTTTTACGCATTTAGTCTGTAAGCTTGAGCAAGTACTACTCCCTTTAATTCCATACACTTACATAGTTCTTCTAACGTTAGCCCGTACGTTACGAAAGCTTATAACATCATTTCTAATGAAAAGACAAGCATTTATCAAAATAAAATAACACATAATTTATACTTATCAAGAAAACCACATTATATTGTGGAATTTTTATTTTTTAACCACAAGATATGACATTTCTTTACATTCTTTTAAAGTCTGTGTAATGCAGTTATATTACATAATGGGTATAGAGATAAGTAAGCCCCATGAAGCTTATGGCGTAACAACATATTTATAAATACACTGTCCTAAAGCAAGTTGCGAGTTAACCTCTCGGAGACTGAGTTTCATGAAATCTACCATGGCAGGTACTTCTGCGGATCAACCGGTTTGCCATTTTTCCTTATTTCAAAATGCAAGCGCGGACTTAACTTATCCTTGCGACCCATCTCAGCAATTTTCTGGCCGGACTTTACCGTGTCACCTTCTTTCACCAGCAATTTCCGGTTATAGGCATAAGCACTTAAATAGGTTTTATTGTGTTTAATGATAATCAAATTACCATAACTAATTAGGCCGTTTCCGCTATAAACCACTTTGCCATCAGCAGAAGCAACAATCACATCTCCTAGCTTACCTGCAATATCAATACCCTTTGAATCATTACGTTGGTGGCTAAATTTTTTGATAATTTTACCTTTTACCGGTTTTTGCCATCGTACTGTTCCAGGCCAGTGAATCGTTTGTGAAGCAGGCTGCTGAGGTTTTGTTGTAGCCGTTGCCACTGTTTTCTTCGTAGGTTTCTTCGTAGGTTTCTTCGTGGATTTATTACTGGGTCTGGTGTCCACTGACGAGCCAGCTGTCGATTTTAAGGGTTTTAGAAATATCGTTTGACCTGATTTAATCGTATAGGGTTCATTAAGCTGATTTAATTGCGCCAATCGCTCAACACTAACACCAGAACGTTTTGATAAACTATACAAGGTATCCCCCTTGTTAGCTTTTACCCATGGCGACGCATAAGGGATATCAGACTCATGCTTTGTGTCTATGGTGGTATCAAAATTATACGGCTTGCGGGTATGTAACCGTTGTCCAGGTTTTATAAATTTAGATGTGCTAATACCATTCCAGGCGGCAAATTCTTCCGGGTCAAGCTCATAACGCCAGGCAATGGCATAAATCGTATCGCCTGATTTAACCGTATAATCGTCAGGGTTCCATTTTTTACCGTTACTCGAACAGGCTGCCAGGGTCGCCATCAGAAAAAAAACGACCAGCAATATCGTCGTCCAGGAAAAACAACATCGTCGATGAATCATTGCATCCGTTTTAGAGCCTGTTAATGAAAATATATCAGTGCTGCTACCAGTAAAACCGTTAACCAGCCCAGCCACTCAATATATTTTTTTACAGTTGGCTCCAGTTTTGGTCCTGCCCATGCCATTAATAATGACACCAGAAAAAAATGCGCAGATCGTCCGACAATAGCAGCAAGCACAAAAGGTAATAACGCCATATGTAATGCACCGGCTGACAGGGTGAATAATTTAAAGGGTATCGGTGAGAAACCGGCAATGACTACCGCCCAAAAACCCCATTCATCAAACCAGTGCTGCGCTGTCATATATTTATCCCAATAACCGACATCCTGCAGTATGGGTTCGATTGCACTGATCGCAAAATACCCCAGGTAATAACCAACCACCCCGCCCAGCACAGACATTGTTGTAGCTACCAGCGCAATGCGCACAGCACGATCGGGTCTTGCGATTGCCATGGGCGCAACCATCAATGCTGTTGGTACCGGGAAAAATATCGACTCAACTATGCTAACGCCGATTAAGTAACGCTCAGCATGCGGATGCGCAGCCCAGGTCATCATTCTGTTGTATAAACCTGCAAATACCATCAGCTTACGGCTCCATCAAGTAAAGGCACAAAATGCACATACTCCTGGGTGCTTTCCTCAATGCCTTCGGGCGTACGTGTATATACTTTTAACTTTTGTACACCATGGGTTAATCCCACTGGAATAACCATACGACCACCCACAGCCAGTTGTTCTAACAGGCTGGGCGGTACCAACTCAGGTGCGGCGGTTACCATAATGGCGGCATAAGGCGCATTAGGTGCCCAACCCCATGAGCCATCACTGTGTTTGGAAAACACATTAAGCAGACCTAACTTACGATGTGCATCACGTGCTTTCTGCAATAACGCACTAATGCGCTCGACGGTATAAACCTTGGGCACTAATCGTGACAAAATCGCTGACTGATAACCCGAACCGGTGCCAACCTCAAGCACCACATCCGGCACACCGGTTTCCAGTAAAATTTCCGTCATACGGGCAACAATATAAGGTTGCGAAATGGTCTGACCGTGCCCGATCGGCAACGCCGTATCTTCATAAGCGCGGTGTGCCATTGCTTCATCAACAAAGATGTGACGCGGCGTGGTTCGCATGACTTCCAGAACACGTTTATTTTTAATGCCTTTGTCACGCAAACGATTAACCAGACGGTCACGTGTGCGCTGCGAAGTCATGCCTATGCCTTGTATATCGTTACTTATCATCTACTCGTGCTTTAGTTATGTTTTGAAAGCCAGCCATCTATCTCAGACAGGCTATCATACCGTGTTAAATCGATTTGCAAAGGTGTGATTGAAACATAATGCTGACTGACGGCGTGAAAATCCGTGCCTTCACCGGCATCCTGAGCTTCACCCGGTGGCCCCACCCAGTACATTGGTTCACCGCGTGGGTCATGCTGAATAATCACACCTTCTGATTTGTGACGGTTACCCAGTCGGGTCGCTTTAAAACCTTTAATGTCAGACCAGGGAATATCAGGGACATTAATGTTTAAAATAGTATTGCTAGAAAACGCTACCTGCTTAAGATCTTTGAGCAACTGGACTACCGCTTTTGCTGCCGTTTCATAATGCTGCGGGGTGTATGAATCCATGGAAACAGCAATGGCAGGCAAACCCAGATGGCGCCCTTCCATGGCAGCAGCAACCGTGCCGGAATACAGCACATCATCTCCCATATTGGCACCCGCGTTTATGCCGGAGACAACCATATCCGGTTCTTTTTGAAGCAGACCGGTAAGCGCCAGATGCACCGTGTCTGTTGGTGTGCCATCGACATAATACACATTTTCTTCAAGCTGACAGGCACGCAGGCCACGTTCCAGCGTCAGCGAATTACTCGCCCCACTGCAGTTTCGCTCCGGCGCCACAACCGAAACCTCATAGTCAACAGACAAAGCCTCAACCAGCACCGAAATACCCCGTGCCCGGTAACCATCATCATTAGAAACTAAAATATGCACAATCGATACAACGATAAATTTTCACGATACAATATAAGACGTAACTATACCTTATTGAGGGACATCTGATGAGTGATGATTCAACAAAAATTGATGATGAATCATTATTTCTGGCAGAAATGGCCGGTGTCAGACCGTTAAAGTCTGATAATAAAGTAAAGAGCAGGAAAAAGCCCATAATTCCAGCCAGACAAACCGCTGAAGAAGATTACCGTTTCACCATAAACGATGTTTTTTCGAGTGCGGAAATAGTAGAAGACTGCCCAGAAATACTGAGCTTTTCACGCAGCGGCTTACAACACAATGTACTAAAAAAATTACGACAGGGAAAACATCCCATCGAACATGCACTGGATTTACATGGTTTAACCATCAAGCAGGCAAGAAGTGAACTAATAGTATTTCTGGGTGAGTGCGAAGCGGCAGGTGTGTCTCACGTTATTATCGTTCACGGTAAAGGTTTTCGCTCTAAAGAAAAACCGGTAATCAAACCCATGGTAAATCGCTGGTTGCGTGCTGTTGATAATGTGCTGGCGTTTCATTCTGCACAGGCAAAAGATGGAGGTAGTGGTGCGGTTTATGTTTTATTAAAAAAAATAGCGCCAAATCCGGATGTTTCATAAGCATGCTGGATTTTGAAGAAATCTCAGTGAATCAGTTTTTATGATTAGCCCTAATTGGAGTTTGGAGTTGTTGATGTAGAAACATCATCTGGTCATCGCATTATAGATCTATTTAGTGATCAATAACGTGATAACAATTAATACTGATATTGTGGCATACTCAATATCGCAATTGTAAATGATGCCAAAAAGACTCCTTTTTAATTCCTGGTGTGCTTTATGAAACATTTACTATTCATCCCTTCCTGTTATCTACTACTATCATCGCCTACGCTGGTCAAACTAACAACCCTGGCGAATGCCTGGAAATGTACCGAGACTTATTTGATGGAACAGAACGCCAGAGAATCGCAAGCTCAGGACGTGCCACATAACTTTACGGATATCTAGTTACTTGCGCGCTGGTGAAATTTATGGCAACGTTGTTTATGATGAGATCATTTCTCTTTGTATCATTCAGTTGTCAATGGCTCAAAATCAATATAGTTATTCCGTAATCCGGAAAGAATTACGAATTACATTTAGAAATACTTATATATTTTAGTTTTGATATATATCAATATTTTTTATAAGTAACGGCATTACACTGAATATTGAAATATATGTAAGGAGTATACTCATTATGTATTGGGATGCAGTCAGTTGGTCATAACACATTTGTAATTTTGGAGAATAAGTATGCGAACCCATTTACTCAGTATTGTAATTATTGTGTCCATTCCTGTTTTTAGTATCGGTTGTAGCGAACGAGTTAGTTATAATGCAGATGTTAAACCTATACTGACAGCTAGCTGTTTGCAGTGTCACAATGGTAGCGGCGAGGGGTCTAATAAAAGTGGATTTAACGTACAAGACTATAATAGTCTCATGAAGGGAACAAAGCTCGGCCCAGTTGTTGTAGCAGGTGAGAGCGAATCCAGTACACTATATCGACTAATTGCTCATAAGGCTGACCCAAAGATTCATATGCCTCCACATCATGATGTAGCACTCGCCGAAGGTAAAACAGCCCCTCTCAAAAAGGTAGAAATTGAAACCATCAAAATGTGGATTGACCAGGGAGCAGAGAATAACTGAGCAGAAAGTCTCTCATAAAGATCGAAGAATAATTGGGGACAGGTTGAACCTTTCCAGTTTAACGGATACTTTTAATCAGAGACAAAAGTCTTTCAGAGGTGTATCCCAATGACAACAAAACGCAATCCCTATTATACGTATATGTCCAAATTAAAATTATGGAAATTATATACACCCTTTCTAGCCTAAATCAAACCAAATCACCCTAAAGAACGCACCCTAAATAACGCCCCTTCTCCTCTGTTTCTAACCAATAAATTTCATGATTTTTTCCAAATCAAGATTTTAGTTTCATCGCTTATCATCTTGTTTCAATGAAACTGGCGAACACCATCCTGCCAACAATCTGTAACAACTCCTTTTACTTACCATGTCATCCATCTTAATCAGGGGCATTGAGGTCATGCATTACATTTCACATTATGTGAAATGTAATGCATGACCTCGTAATTCGCTTGTTGATAGTCAGTGATTTAGGTAATACGGATGGGTGCCAAACTGATTTGCATAGGGCTGAGCAGTATAGGGTGGATTAGGGGCAGGCTGATTTACATAGGGCCCGGTAAAATAATCGTGGCGCAGTGATGGCCGATTACTGTATCTGGCTGGTGGTGCGTTAAAAGTCCGTTCCCTGAGGAAAGGCTGTTTAGCAGCTGGCTTCTTGAAAAAACGGCTATTAAATGGATGCTGCTGAAAGAATGGCCGGTTGAAAAATGGATGATTGAAAAATGGATCGGGATTCATCTGTAACGCATTCAGCAAGGAATTTTTTTTGTCTAACGGTAAATCAGACTGATTATTTATCTGTTCAATAATTACTTCACGTTCGCCTTCAAAAGTAAATGTTTGGGTTTTATTATCGTTGTTTTTAAAGCTTACTTCTGCACGGTAACGGCCATCCGGAAGTGTATTTACCTGTACTGATTCAAAGCTATCCCATGCCATCGAATCCCGGGCCATCGAATTGTTATTAAAAAATTCATTTAAACGAAAATCATATAAAGGCGGTATTCGCTGTGAAAAAGCTTGATGATTAAAGGGAGAATATGGTTGCGCTGACCACTGCTCAAATTTATCTAGTTGAACCTGTAAAGTGTTTAACTGGCTTTGCTGGATTACCTGTACTTCTACGCTGCGCTCAGCCTGATCGCTGCGAACCAGGTTAAATAGTTGCGCAGGTGAATAGAGTTTTTGATTATCATAACTCAGTAGTACATCATTTTGCTTAAGTCCAGCTCTGTCTGCGGGTGATTCCGGTGATACGGATGTTATCAGCAGACCCTGATTTGCTGGAATTAACTTGGCTAACTGGTCGCGTAATACCATGGGAACATGTCTGGCTGAAACACCTAACCATGCAGGTTGCGGTGTAACCGATGAAGGCACTGAGAGTCTGTTTTCTGCACTTGCAGTGGTATCTGTTAGCGCGGTAGACGTTTGTAAAAAAAGGCCAATACATATAATAAAATGCAATATTTTCATAACAATACCTTAAGCTCATTTTTCAGTTTGTCGTTGCCCGAGTCAGAGACTGCGGGCGACGGGTTGTGAACGGGTTATGTACTATCTAATACTAATCGATCTCGGTTTTGATGCAGCAGATTTTTTCAAGTTGAGGTACAGCCGACCATCTTCAAGTTTTGCGTCAATATTTTGAGTATCGATATCATCGGGCAAAATAAAGCTACGGGCGATCTTTCCGTAAAAACTTTCATGAATATAATAATCGTCTTCTCTGACCTCGTTACTGGTTTTACGTACAGCTGAGATATTTAACCGGTTACCATCAAGGTTGATGTCGATGTCATCTTTCTTAACACCAGGTAAATCAATCTCAACGGAGAAATTATAAGCATCTTTTTTTGCCAGATTGGCAAACGGTAAATGGCTGGCGATATTAGCAAGAACCTCTTTACCTTTTTTTATGCCAGTTTCTAACCCCCGCTCAATGTCAGCACTAATGCCTTCTGCGTTTTTCATCATGTTCACGGATTGGCCTCCTTATTTAATTTCAATTTTTCTTGGTGTGGACTTGACAGTTTTCAGCTTGGGTATAATAACTTCAAGTACGCCATCGGCTGATTCTGCATGAATGTTCTCAGTGTCAACACCTTCCGGTATAGAAAAGCTTCGTTCGAACTTTCCGTACTCGCTTTCGATCCGGTAATAGTTTTCTTCTTTTAACTCATTGTTAATGCTGCGTTCGCCAGACAGAGTCAGGTAATCATCATGAACATTAATCTCTACATCTTCTTTTTTGACACCTGGTAGATCAACTTCAATATGGTAGGCAAATTCTCCTTCCCGGGTATTTACTAAGGGTGAAAAAGCAGTCACCGGACGGTTATCATTTTTATCCAGAAGTGCATTCAAATGGTTGAATGTCTGTCTGAATTCATTTATTTCCCTAAAGGGATTGAATCTTGTCACTATCATGATTATTTCCTCATTAGTTTCTGTTGCTATAATAAAATGGGGTGTTTAATAAAGATTTCAAGGAGATTTTATATCTTAAGAAAACGCTGATTAATTCATCCATGAATGATCAGAGCAAGAAAAAGGTAAAATGCGATTTTATCTTTTTCTTCATTTTCAATAGCTTGCCAGCTATCAAAAATGGCAACACAGCCGATTAATTTTTAACCAATATTATTAGGCTTGTTAGTTTGTATCAAATTTATTAAACATGTTGAAACATAACCGGATTTGTATTGCAGGCTGTGGCCATATTGGAAAATTACTGGCTGAACAGCTACTCAATAAACAGATGCCGGTAACTGGTTTTGTCAGCAGCGACAGCAGTCTGGATGAATGTGAAAGAAGACACATACTAGTCATCCTGCCCAGACTGTTTTTTTGCAAACGCATTCAATATCTCCAGTGGTAGTGGAAATATAATGGTTGAGGCGTTTTCGCTGGAAATATCACTCAAGGTTTGCAGATAACGTAATTGCAGGGCTTGCGGGTTCTTTGACATCACGTTCGCAGCCATAAGCAGCTTTTCTGAAGCCTGTAATTCGCCTTCGGCATGAATGATTTTTGCGCGGCGTTCACGTTCGGCTTCGGCCTGTTTAGCAATGGCACGTATCATGCTCTCATTCAGGTCGATATGCTTGATTTCCACATTGGTGACCTTGATTCCCCACGATGCGGTTTGTTCATCAAGAATGCTCTGGATATCAACATTCAGCTTGTCGCGTTGCGAAAGCATTTCGTCGAGATCGTGCTGGCCCAGCACAGAGCGTAATGTGGTTTGTGCCAACTGGTTGGTCGCGTTGAAAAAATGCTCGACCTGGATGATAGCGCGCTCCGGGTCGATCACCCGGAAATAAAGCACGGCACTGACGTGGACAGTAACGTTGTCACGGGATATAACATCCTGCGTGGGGATATCATAGGTAACAACGCGTAAATCAACCCGCACCATTTTTTGAATCATCGGAATGACGATAATCAGACCGGGGCCTTTGACCTTTTGAAAGCGCCCCAGGAAAAAAATCACGCCACGCTCGTATTCTCTCAGTATGCGTACTGCGGAGATGATAATGGCGAGTAGCAGTATGACAGGAGCTAAATATTCGAATAAGTAAATCATCATTCCTCCTCAGCAGTGTTATCAACCGGTTCAATTTTCAAAACCAGTTTATCAATGGCGTTGACGTGAATTTTTTTTCCGGCGAACAGGGGTACACGGGTATCGGCCAGCCAGGATTCGCCATCGATTTCCACCCGCCCTCGGCCGGTAAAATCTTCGAGCACTCTTCCTGTACGACCAATCATGTATTCTGCACCGCTGACCACCTGTCTTTGTCTGAGCGCGGAAAACCGTTTAAGTATCCACAACATGAATCCACCACCCACCAAAGCAGTTCCACCAATCAATGGCATCGACACAGCGATATATTTATCGTCGAACAGCATAATGGAACCAACCGTGAACGCGACCACGCCGCCTATACCCAGTATACCGCCACTACTGACAAACATTTCAGAGATAATAAAGGCCAGGCCAATACCGAGTAGCGCCAGCCCGGCATAATTGATTGGCAGCACCTGAAAGGCATATAACGCGAGCAACAGGCAGATGGTGCCGACGACACCGGGCAGTATGATGCCCGGGTTGGAAAATTCCAGGATCAAACCGTAGATACCTACCAGCATCAGTATGTAGGCGATATTCGGATTAGTGATGACGGCCAACACTTTGGAACGCCAGTCCGGTGTAATCCGCTCAAAGATTAATGCATCAGTATCGAGCGTGATCAGTCGACTCTTGACATTGATTTGCCGGCCGTGAAGTTGTTTGAGCAATGCCGAAAGATCACCGGCAACTATGTCGATGACATTTTTTTCCAATGCTTCTTCGGCGGTGAGGCTTGCTGCCTCGCGCACGGCCAGTTCAGCCCATGCTTCATTGCGCCCCCTGAGCTTTGCCAGGCCCCTGATGTAGGCAGATGCATCGTTGATGATTTTCCTTTCCATGCTGGTTTTTCCATCGCCGCTCTTTTCCTCAGCGTTATCCCTGGCAGGGTCGGTTGGTACTTTGGGCAAGCCCCCTATCTGCACGGGAGTCGCCGCCCCCAGATTGGTCGCAGGTGCCATCGCAGCGACGTGACTGGCATAAAGAATGTAGGTGCCTGCGCTGGCCGCACGCGAGCCCTGAGGTGAGATATACGTGATAACAGGCACATGCGCATCGAGTATCGCCCTGATAATTTCACGCATGGAGTGATCCAGACCGCCGGGCGTATTCATTTGCAAAATGACCATCATTGCACCGTCAGCCTCCGCGTGTTCAATGCCGCGCGTGATTAACTCCTGGGTAACCGGACCGATCGCACCGTCGATTTCCACCAGGTAAGCTTTATTTCCTGCAGTGGTTTCCGCCCAGACATACTGCACAAGCATGATAAGAAAGAGCCCGAAGAACAGGCGAAAAAACAATTGAATGGGCTGCATATCGCGATTCATTCCGTGCAGGTTGCCCCTAAAAGACCAGCGTACGAACTGTATAAACAGAAAGCAGGTGCCGGGGAATAAGCAGGATTCGGGAAAAAAGAGGAGGATGAATCATCATTTTAGCCAGGTGAAAAACATTGTTCTTCCCTCTAATTACGTAGACATAACTTACGCTGGACGACGTTAATGCCATATTCATTTTCCAGTTTTTTATTAGTAGTTAATAATACTGCCATTTAGCCGGTAGATTCAACCACTGTTTGTCAGCGTAGCTGTCGCCCAGGTTTCTTTGGTAGAGATTTGAAGTGCCGATGACTATATTCTCGACCGGGATGTGATCATTAACGAAGACATAGAATGGACTGAGCAGCACAGGGCCTGTTGCTGGTTAATATGCAATACCACGTGATAATGTTATGTGAAGTACCAAATTTATGTGAAGCAACGAGGATATTTACAGACTTCTTATGGGTTTAGGATGAAAGCGCTTAACATAATCTCATCATCCAAAATGCTCAGCACATCATTAATTAAGCATAATTTGCGTTTTTCATGTGCCAAATTGTGGTTGCGATGCGAATTTATCTAGCTTTGGTTTGTCTGCTGAATCTAAATTATGTGAAGCGATTCGAGACGAAGTATCAATGAAACAATGACTTACAATTTGAGCTCAACATAATTCGGAACTTCACATAACACTACTTCACATAATAAATAGTGATTGCTCATTACCGAAATAATTGCTCTCTGACCCTGAGGTTTCGTTTGGATTTTTAATTCCCTGCCAGTAAACGCTGATAATCAAACACAAAAATGTACAACTTCATCCAGTAACGGCAATGTTTGTATTTTTTACCGCTGCCACAGGGACAGGGATCATTACGTCCTAATTTCATTTTTGATTCTTCAATAGTTGTCTGAGTTTAATCTTGTTATATTACATCACTGTATTAATAAACTCTGCCATTGACCATGACTTTTAATGAACATGACTGCGACTCCCTGCCAAAATCTGGTGTTTATATTTATATTGAAGATGATGATCCCACATGGACGTTAAATATACAAAAGGAAGCGACTGAATCTGATCTTGAAGAAAATTGTTACCTGGAAAATATTGGTGATACTATCTGGGTAACCAAAATTGGTATTTTATATTGCCCCTTTTGTGGTGAAAAGCTTCCCGAACTGGAATCTGTCGATCCGGATAGTTATGGCCATTTTCAGCATAATGATTATAGTCGATGGTGGTAGAAAGCATTCAACGCTAATCAACCTATCTCGCTCTCGGATGAGCATTTCTATATAGGCAATCTAATTTGTGAGTGTCCATGTTTGTTATGTATTCACGTACCAGGGTGTGTGAACATTGAGGCTTAATGGGTCTTCGTTTTGCAATAATTTGCAATAGTGTGGGTGATATAGAATAAAAAAGAGGCATAACTATAACAGTTATGCCTCTTACAATGTTACTTGAATGTGCCAGGCTTGCTTATGACCTGTTTTGAGGGTTCATTATTACATTCAATCAACAAACGGATTGCCTAACCGATAGACAGTTGTGAAACATCTATCTACAGCCGGGCTAAAAATACAAACCGCTCTACGATTAACAGCAGAGCTGATAATGCTGAATGCCACCGATGTTAGTTACACTGGTGAAACCCCAGGCTAGCCAGTATTTTTTCTGCCATTACTGCTCGACTGCCACCATGGCAATAGACCAGTACTGGGTTATATTTTATTAAGGCGTTCATGAGCCAGCACCGGTAATATTACTAATGGAAAATTTTTTGCGTTAGGCTGCGCGTCACGGCTAAATTCATCGACACTACGTACGACCAGCAGGTTTGCGCAGATTGCATGGTTTGTCGGATAACATCACAGTTAAAGTTAGTCGTGGTTTTCTAGCTTTATACTATTTTTGTCTTTTTCTTTAGATCGGGCCAAACAATAAATCGCGATGGTCAATATCACAACGATAGTTAAAATTGTGTAAGTCAATGCATCAAGAATCATAACTCTTCTCCTCTATTAACAAGTGCTAAGCATTAGTACAACCTAATATAATAATATTCATAGTGGGAAATGTTAAATGTTTGTTAAATGTGAGATCTTTGTGATCAATGCCAGCAAAATAGGCAGTAAGCCGTTGATAATGTTAAATAATACCCTTGTAAAAAACACATATTTAACCATTAGGCGGCTATCAATATCATTAACCAGACTCATTTTAAAATACTTACTGGATGTAAATCTTTCATTAAATTCAACACGACAGTTTTAGATGAACCTCCAGGAACTAACAGGTTCAGGCATTACAATTTACATGTAAAATGTAATGCCTGAACCATATGGTACTTACTTAAGACGAAGTTCATTGTATTTTCGTCATTCCGGCATGTTTTTAGCCGGAATCCAGCCTTTAAAGCTTTAGATTCCCGCCACGAACATGCGGGAATGACGGTAGAGAATTATCATACTTTCCTTATGGCAAGTGCCATTCAGGCCTGACTCCTTGGCCCCCGCTATTTCACCGAGGCATAATACTCACGACACTCGGTCTCACGTCCGCGCACGACACGTTGTCCGGTTAAGGCACCGCGTGTTTCTGTCACTACCGTGTGTTGGCTTTCATGATGCTGATCGTCATAAAAGTAAATCACCACCCAATCCTGAGTACGGTTTAATTGATGAGCCCGTGCCGTGTTGGAAAACAGTGCGGTGAAGTGCCAGCCTTGTTTGGTAACATGCATGACAGGTAACCAGGCTTTACCCTCAGGATTAAAACGTTTCGGCGCAATCGTCGGTAGCTCAGCGGCGCTGGCTTTTTGTCGATACTGTTGATCCACTTGCAGGATTAATTGCACAGAGGGCTCAGTAAAGGGTTCATGTGGTTGTGGTCTGGGTCGTTGTCGTCCTAAAACCTGAGCAAGCCAGGCCTGCACCATGGCCACCTTCCTGGCACTGAATCCTGGAATTTTTTCCAGCCGCTGATTATGTGCTGCCACCTCAAGCGCTTCCAGACTATCTATATGCAAGTGTTCAATAATGCGATGCGCCAGTTTCGGACCGATGCCCGGGATCGCTTCAAACAGGGCAACCGGATCATGCCCCCCTTTTAAACTTTCCAGGCGACTCATGCGCCCCAGCGCCACGTACTCATAAATCGAACGTGCGATGCCTTCACCAATACCCGGCAACGCCACTAAACCTTGAAAGTCCTTGCGCGCCACGATCTCGCTCACCGGCTCGGGGAGATTGATGATGACATTGGCAGCATTTCGGTAAGCACTCACACGGTAAGGATTTGCCCCTTGCTCTTTAAGCAGAGTGGCAATTTCCAGTAACTTGTCGGCAATATCCTGATTAATCACTTTTGTGTCACATCTTAAGGAAAGGTGTCAGAGTCAATGTCAGTAAGTTAAGGAAAATTAGTATCATAGGTGCGCCGTGCGCACCAAAATCCCAGCCAGTAATAATTTTCACGGTGCGCACGGCGCACCCTACTCTGGAAAACATTCTTAACTTACTGGCATTGGTGTCAGAGTTAAAGGGGATAAAGGGAAGTACCCCTGATTGCTCTTAAAACCGTGGTCTGCCCCCTAATAGAACTCACCCCTCGTGTTCAATGAGTGTTTAGATAGTATCAAATAGTCCGGTGGATGTCAGATGGTGGATTAATCGTGGTCTCGATCACTGTTCCTCGGCAATTGCTCCTGCATTACCCTACTACCGTCCATCCATGGACATATGCGTGATTCTACTTCCGCTGACCTCCTTGGACGGAGGAAATGCAAAAGGATTGTTGGGAACAATCCTTGCCATATAGTCGTGTCCCCTATTGTTTTCGATTGTTTTCCTAAAGTCACAGTTAACAATTGCTAACAGTTGAGTTATATATAAAAAAGACGTGTTGCCGTATATTGGTCGAATATCAAATTTATTAAAAACAGTTGATATTTAACCTTATTACTCAACAGGAGAACAATCATGGGTTTATTTGATTTTGCCAAAGACATGGGCAAAAAATTATTCGGAAAAGACGATGATCCGGCAGCAAAAATACAAGAAAGCATAGAAGCAAACAATCCAGGAATTACAGAACTCGGCGTGGCTTATAACGATGGCACTGTTGATCTGAGCGGTAAAGCAAATTCAGCTGAAGCAGTCGAAAAAGCCGTACTACTGGCAGGAAACGTAAAGGGTGTTACTGACGTTAAAATTGACAACATGGATGCACCAGCGCCGGCTCCGGAAGTTGAGTATTACACTATAGCTAGTGGCGACAGCCTGTCGAAGATTGCCAAAAAGTTCTATGGCGATGCTATGGATTATCCGAAACTGTTCGATGCCAACCGTGAAGTTATCAAGGATGCCGACCTCATCTACCCTGGGCAGAAAATTCGTATACCACCAAAAAACTGGTAGTGTTTACTGCAGTTATCAGCAATATAAAGACTCAGGGACGTGTCACTTGTTCTTGATCAATTAATTAACTTAGGAGAAAACGATGGATATA
>CAVWXQ010000024.1:0-99886 GCA_963759005.1 uncultured Gammaproteobacteria bacterium | reverse complement strand
CTACAAGACTTTCTCGAACATTTTGAACTCACCGTATGGGTGATACGTTTTCGCTCAAAATAACCGATAAAGTCTTGTAGATTCATCACCTTGATCGCTCTCGCTACGATTCAACTGATTTATTTAGGATTATTGATATATTTACGCTCGCCTTTGTATGTATCAAACTCCCATGCAGCGTGAAACTTGCCTTCTATATCGCTATACACGGGTAATCGCGTCTTCAAAATCTCAAGCTGTTCTCTTGCATCGAGACACTGTTGTTGTTTAGCTAGTTGCGTCTTTCTACTGGTATACTCAGCGGCAGATTTTTTTTCGACGCTCCTCAATTCGTCGATCTGCATTTTTCTCAGCATCCTCAAGTCGACGTGGTGACTCATCTTCATGTCTCGGATTAGTGCAACCCTTATCCAGGCCCGCTTCATCAGCCTGTTTAGATCATATCTTTTTGTTAGCGGGACAGCAATGATAAACAGAGACTTATTGGTATAGAAAACTAGAGTGTATCCGTTTAATTGACAGTTAATTTATTTTTCAAGGCGGAGTGAATCATGCCTTTTAAATTATTCCAGTTATGTTTCTGAGAGTATTTGTGGTCTGCACTGATACGTACAGCTTTGTTATCAAAGTTACCGTACATTGAAGACTAAATTGGGCGCATACTGTAATATTAACTGAATTTAATGCATTAACTCCTTACATGGCCCAACCGAAGATAAAGTTCATGAATAATCCTCGCAAGACAGGCATAGAAGCAGAGCACGAAGTGCTTAAATCTATCGTTCTAATTGGCAACTACCTGCCCAGACGATGTGGTATTGCTACTTTCACTACACACCTTCTTGAGTCAATCGCACCGAATGCGCCGGGCGTAGACTGCTGGGCAGTTGCGATGAACGACCGGCCTGAAGGTTATGCCTATCCGCCACAGGTACGACTCGAGATTAATCAGAATCAACTCAGCGAATACAACCTGGTGGCAGAACAGCTTAATCTCAATCATGTGGATGTGGTCTGTGTTCAGCATGAATATGGCATATTCGGAGGTTTGCGAGGTAATTTCATCATCGAGTTATTGAGTGACCTCAAAATGCCGATTGTGACGACACTGCACACATTGCTCGAATACCCGTCTGATAGAGAGCGACAGATCATTATGCAGCTGGCGGCACTTTCCGATCGGTTTGTGGTGATGAGCGAACGCTCAGTTGACATTTTGCGTAACATTTACAGGGTAGAGGCGGAAAAAATTGTGCTGATTCATCATGGCATTCCTGATGTTCCCCTGGTTGAATCCTCCACTTACAAAGGCAAGTTTGGCGTATCCGAAAAGAAGGTTTTGCTCACATTTGGCCTGCTTTCACCGGGTAAAGGTATAGAGACAGTGATCGATGCACTGCCGGAAATAGTGAAGTCTCATCCGGATGTTATTTACATGGTCGTCGGTGCCACTCATCCACACCTCAAGGCGGAACACGGGGAAGATTATAGAATCAGTCTTCACCTGCGCGCGAAAACGCTCGGTGTTGAGGATAATGTCGTTTTCTATAATAACTTTGTGGCAGACGAGGATCTGCTGGAGTTTATCGGCGCAGCTGATATTTATGTCACACCTTACCTGAATGAAGCGCAGATTATTTCCGGTACGCTCGCTTATGCATTGGGTATGGGTAAAGCCGTTATATCTACGCCTTTCTTACATGCCCAGGAATTGCTCGCTGACGGTCGGGGCAGGTTGTTTGCATTTCGTGATCATGTTCAGCTTGCCAGTGAGGTTATTGATCTGCTGGATAATCCCGACAAACTCCGTGCTATTCAACATAAAGCTTATGAGTACGGACGCCAGATGATCTGGAGTCATGTGGGCCGCCGTTATGTTGAGACTTTCGAGCAAGCCCGGCATCATCGTTTACGAAAATCTGTGCCTGTACGCAATTTGTGTCCTCTTGGGTTGCGCCAGCAACCGCTACCAGAAATCAAATTTGACCATTTGCTGCGTATGACGGATGGGGTAGGGATGTTGCAACATGCCAGGTTCACCGTACCATATCGGGAACATGGTTATTGCGTGGACGATAATGCACGTGCATTAATTGTCACTGTTACCGCACAGCACTTTCAGCCGCTGAATACATCATTGAATGATTTTCCTTCCGTCTACCTGAGTTTTATCGACCATGCATTCAATCGTGACATCGGCCTGTTTCGCAATTTCATGTCTTATGAACGTTGTTGGCTGGAAGAAAAAGGTTCGGAAGACTCACATGGCCGTGCGCTGTGGGGCCTGGGCGTGGTGGTGGCTCTCGATAAGAATGAAGGCCAGGTAAGCCATGCCAGCGATTTATTCCAACGTGCCTTGCCTGCGGTCGAACACTTTATCTCACCGCGAGCTGTCGCTTTCGTCATCATTGGCATTCATGCCTTTCTGTCTCGCGGCCAGGAAAACAGTCAGATTGAAACCATGTGCAAAACACTTTCAAACAAGTTGCTGCAATGGTTCAGAAATACCGCTAGCGAAGACTGGCCATGGTGTGAAGAGACTTTAACCTACGACAATGCACGTTTGCCACAGGCGTTGCTGCTATCGGGGCAGTGGCTGGGTGATGACGAAATGAAACAGACCGCTCTGCGTGCGCTCAACTGGTTGATGAAGATTCAACACGATGAATCAGGGTGTTATTTCGCTGCCATCGGTAATAATGGCTGGTTTACCAGGGGGGGGGATAAGGCACAATTTGATCAGCAACCCATTGAAGCTGTCGCGATGGTGGATGCTTGTATCGAGGCATTTAATATCACACAGGATGAGGAATGGATCACATATGCCTACCGCTGTCTTAACTGGTACCTGGGGGATAACGAACTGCATATTTCACTCTATGATCATGCTAGCGGGGGTTGTCGGGATGGACTGGAGGCACAGAGCGTTAATGAAAATCAGGGAGCAGAATCGACCCTGTGTTGGCTTATGGCCATACTTGCCATTTACAAACACCGTGGTCTTGGCGAGATCAAGCATGATGATGAAAAAGAGCCTGCTCAGGCGCCAGTCAAAGAACCTGACACAGCGTAACGTTGTTACTTAGGTTCTTTTCCTTTTAGTGTTTTGTTATAGAGCAGCCTCGCCATCAATTTCGACAGGTTTAGTGTTGCAATGCCGCATCGCTGATCGCCCGAGGCATACGGGATGATCAATTCGTGCCGGTAGATCATAGCGCCGCAACTGTAAACCACGTTCGGGACATACCCCTCCCGCTCATGCGCATTCGGCACCAGGATCGGCTCGTCAAGCCGGCTGATGATTTGGCTTGGATCGTCCAGGTCCAGCAACTCAATACCGAGGCTGTAGGTCCGCATCGGCCCAACACCGTGGGTCACGACCAGCCAGCCCTCGGGCGTTTCGATAGGTGAGCCGCCGTTCCCCATCTGGATGAATTCGTAAGGGAACTCAGGCTCCTGCAGAATTTGGGCCTGTTGCCAGAAGTACAGATTGTCCGAAAACATGATTGCATTGTTCTCACCATCCTGGCGTGACAACATCACATATTTACCCTGTATCTTTCTCGGGAACAGAGCCATGCCTTTACCCTGTGCCTGTTCTCCATTCAAGGTACTGATCTTGAACGAGAGGAAATCGCAGGTCTCGATGAGCTGCGGCAAAATTGTATGACCGTTGTATGCAGTATAGGTGGCGTAGTATATCACCGTGCCGTCGTCTTCCGCGAAACGCACGAAACGGGCATCCTCGATGCCACCACTCTCGGACTCTGATACGGGAAAGATTACCCGCTCGGAAATCGGGTGATCCTTGCGATACAAAATCTGGTAATTGGATTGTGCCAGCCATATCGCTATGTCTATGGCATCTGCCTTTTCCTGCGCAGGGAATTGTCCATTGTTCTGGAGTTCGGCGATTTTTCCCTGCAGATCATTGAAGGTGAAGTTGTCCGGCAGCTTGTTGAGGAGCTGGTCCGTTACCGCATTACTTGCCCCCATCTCCTGGAGTTTCAGCCGGAACAGGTGGCGGTCATAGCCTGGATTGGGATGAATTTCGGGCGTATCTACATAGTCGCTCAGTGCGTCGAAATAGATATCATTGTTGCTATCGATAATCCCGCCGCGAAACTCGATGGAGGAAATATGGCCTTCACCGACGGCACGAAAGCTCATAACGAACCGGCATGAGCCTTCAGAATCGGTATCATGGTTCGTTACCTTAACGATAGATGGATTGAATAATGCCGCCGCCTCCACCGAGTATTCCGCGGTAAAGTAAGTGCCAATCAACAGCCGCCGTTGCTCCGACACCTGCTCGACATCCGGCACAAAGCCGGCCACCCGCTCGAAATTTCGCTCCAGGCTCTGCCTGAAGTAGCGGTGACGGTGGGAGAAATCCTGCAACACGGTTTCCAGTATCGTACACGCTTCGTTCTCGTCCAGGCTCAACACCCGCTTGATAACATTTCGGATGCGGTCTTCACCGGACGGTAGATACGGCCGGGTAATGACGCGGCCAATCTTCGCATTCATCACAATCGGTTTGCGCCGTGCCTGCGGAACGAGGGGGATAGAACTTGTTTCTGCCATTAGGATGTCCAAATATGTTGCATTTTATAAAAGTATGCTCTAACTACAATAGCTTAATTGTTCTTAAGATAAACCTTTTTTCTCTTAACTCAGCATTGTTTTTTTAGCTGCGATGTTAAATGTCACATTTCTTTATCCGATATCATATCAACTTGCCTAATTACCGGTCCGGTATCTGGACTGTATTTTTTTGCAGTTGGTCCAGCGAATCGTGTTACTGTGGCGTAGCGATTAATTCCAGATCCATATTCACCATGCTCGGTAAAAAAGCATGCAGGCAGATTATTTATGAAAATTGCAATGTTAAGTCCTTTGTCCTGGCGAACGCCACCGCGACATTACGGGCCATGGGAAAATGTGGTCAGTCTTATTACTGAACAACTTGTCTCGATGGGAATAGAGGTGACATTATTTGCCACCGGTGATTCAATCACCAAAGCTGAACTTGCCTGGGTCTGCGAACGACCTTACTCGGAAGACAGCACCATCGATGCCAAAGCATGGGAGTGTCTGCATATCGCAGAGTTATTTAAACGGGCAGATGAATTCGATCTGATTCACAATCATTACGATTTTCTACCACTCAGTTACAGCGGTTTTACACACACACCGGTTGTCACCACAATCCACGGATTTTCTTCGCCCGCCATATTGCCCGTATATAAAAAATACAACGACAGCACCCATTATGTAGCCATCAGTGAGGCCGACAAATGTGCCGAACTCGATTACATTGCCACTATTCATCATGGCATTGACCTTGAACAGTTCTCCTTTTTTGAAGCAGCGGGAGACTACCTGCTGTTTTTTGGACGTATCCACCCTGATAAAGGTGTCAGTGATGCCATTGAGGTCGCTTCTAAAACCGGTAAGCGTCTTGTCATTGCCGGCATCGTGCAAGATGAGAATTATTTCAGAGAACAGGTTGAGCCATTTATTGATGGCTCAATGGTGGAATATATTGGTTCTGTCGGGCCAGAAAAAAGACAGCAGGTTCTGGGCGGTGCACTGGCCATGTTGCATTTGATCCATTTCGACGAGCCCTTTGGTTTGAGTGTGGTCGAGTCAATGGCCTGCGGTACACCAGTGATTGCGTTTGGCAGGGGTTCCATGCCGGAAATCATTCGTCACGGCTGTACAGGTTTTATTGTCGATGATGTGAATGCAGCGGTGCTGGCAGTGGGCCGGATCGATACAATCAATCGCTCTGACTGCCGTGACGAGGTAGAGCAGCACTTCACAAGTAAGCGCATGGCACACAAGTATGTGGAGGTGTATCACAAAATCCTCGAAGCTCGGGAGAACTACCGTCCGTGGGGGCATTACGAAGATACGCTGGAACGTGATGACCACAAGATCAAGGAACTCATCGTTAACCCGGGAGAGCGGCTGAGCCTGCAAAAGCACCAGCGCCGCGCCGAGCACTGGACTGTGGTGAGTGGTGAGGTGCTGGTTACAGTGGCTATGGAGGAAATCCTGCTCAAGCCGGGGCAGTCTGTGGATGTGCCAAGAGGCGCGATACACAGAATCATGAACCCCGGTTTAATCCCGGCTGTTCTGGTCGAAGTCCAGATGGGCGATTATTTCGGCGAAGACGATATCATTAGACTGGAGGATGATTATGACCGTGTTATCTAAACCGCCGCCAGTTATTGAACGTTGTCCGGCGAACCCGATTCTTACCCGTGACGACATTCCCTATGCAGTGGAGACCGTACATAACGCCGCTATCACACGCTACGACGGGCGCATCATCATGTTGTTTCGATCCCACCTGCGCAATGGTCGTTCGATTATTGGGTTTGCGGCAAGTGAAGACGGCTATCAATTCACGGTCGGCCCGAAACCTTTTATGGTTCCGTCGCAACAAGGCATCTTTGCACAGTACGAAGCCTACGGTGTCGAAGATCCCAGAATCTGCTGCATCGATGGTGAATACCTGATTACATACAGTGCTTATTCACGCCATGGTGTGCGCATTGGCCTGGCGAAAACCCGGGACTTTCGCTCTGTCGAGCGGGTTTCGCTGATCACGCAGGCGGACATGCGCAATGTGGTTATTTTTCCCGAACGTTTTAACGGCCGATATGCTCGCCTGGATCGTCCGCATTCGGAGATCAGTCCCTGGTCGATATGGTTATCCTGGTCACCCGACCTGGTGCACTGGGGGGATTCCGAAGTAGTAATGAAGCCCGTGCAATATCACTGGGACGAAACCAAAATCGGTCCCGGCGCGACCCCGATTCGCACAGATCGCGGCTGGCTCAGTATTTACCACGGCGTATTTGAAACCATGGACGGGGCCGTTTATCGTCTCGGCGTGGCATTGCATGATCTAAGCAACCCGGCGAAGATTATCGGTGTTTCGGATGAGTGGGTGTTAGCACCGCAAGATCCCTGGGAAATTACCGGCTATGTACACAATGTTGTTTTTACCTGCGGCGCGGTAGAAGATGACAAAGGCGGCGTAATAATTTACTGGGGTGGTGCTGACACCGTAATGTGTGCCGGCACTGCTCGCCTCGACGACCTGGTTGATATGTGTCTTAGCAATAACCGTCCGCCTTTTTAAAATAGTTAGCGCTATATAATAATGTTTGAAAATTTTTTAATATTCGAATTAGAATAATTGTAACTGACTATTAGAAAGGTCTTTTTGATTTAGTAAATGGGAAAATGAAATACCCAGCAAGCGAACACTTCTTGTATTTACTTCTGTTTTAGCTAGCAGCGCAGGGATTACTTCAACTGCTTTTTTACGTACAGAGATTATAGTGCTACTGGTATAACTTCTGGTTACCTGAGTGAAATCAGAATATTTAATTTTTAGGGTGATGCTATAAGCTAACAGTTCTCGTTGTAACAAACTTTCGAGCACTTCATCAAGTAGACTAAATAGTTGCTGTAACATTTCATCAATATCTGAAATATCCTGTTGAAACGTAGTTTCTGCCCCCAGGGATTTACGCACGCGCAGATTGGTTACCGGTCGATAATCGATGCCTCGAGCAATATCATAATAATACTCTGCGGAATTACCAAATAGCTCCTGTAGTTCCAGCATATTTCTGTTTTTTAAATCACCGCCAGTATGAATGCCTGATGTTTTCATTTTGGCCTCAGTTACTTTGCCTACGCCATAGAATCGTCCAATCGGTAAGTCACGTAAATAATGTTCGGCCTCTCCTGGTTTAATAACAAACTGACCGTTGGGTTTGTTCTGGTCTGAGCCTAATTTTGCCAAAAATTTATTATAGGAAATGCCTGCAGACGCTGTTAATTGACTCTCCCTGAATATTTTTTCTCTTATTTCTTTCGCCATCAGACTAGCCGAACTTTTACATAAGTGTACTTCCGTCACATCAAGATAAGCCTCATCTAATGACAGTGGTTCAATAACGTCAGTATATTCCTTAAATATTTTATGAATTTCTTCAGACACCTGTTTGTAAGCTGAAAATCGAGGTCGGACAAACACGGCGTGGGGACAAAGTTGATATGCTCGAGATGAAGGCATCGCGGAATAGATGCCAAACTTTCTGGCTTCATAGCTGCTGGCGGCAACCACGCCGCGGCTGTCTGGCTGGCCACCTACAATCACGGGTTTTCCTTTAAGTTCAGGAAAATCCCGTTGCTCGACTGCCGCAAAAAATGCATCCATATCGACATGTATTATTTTTCGGTTCATGAGATAAAGGAGGTGGCCCGTTTTTTATTATCACCTGTAGCAACATCAATCACATACACAGTTACGTCCTTAAATATTTTCTATGATATTATCCTAAATAAATCCAGTTATTGCCAAAGCCATGTCTATCTATTCAAAAAAAGATAAAGTGTCAGATAAAATCAAAGATGATGCCATGAAAATTGCGCGGGGTACGCAAAGACCGGGGCAAACTAAAGAGCAAACCAAAGCTGATAGCCCAGGGCATACAAAAAGGCATAAATCAGTATAAAAAGCAACAAAGTGAAAAGGCTCGAGAGCTGGATAAGAAACTAAAAAAAGCGGCTGTCAGTAGCATTCCAAATGAATTTTCGACTGACAGGAGCACTGAGCCTGTCGCAGTTAAAAAGAATATTCTACCCTGGGTGTTATTGATATTATCCTGGCTTGGTATCGCCGCTTACATTGTGTTTATAAAAGTGTTTATAAAATAATTTTAGAAACGGAAGGTGAAAAGGGGGCCCTCTTTAACTCCAGAGTTGCCCTAGGTAATTACCACACCGGCAAAATCATCGGCATCGTGCCTGTGATCTTTCAGCAATAAATCTTTTTGCAATGCTTCTTCATCAATCTTTGCACCAAGATGTTTTGCAATAGTACGCATATCTATTTCAGCGTTTTCAATACAGGAAGTGCCGCCGGGTGAAGGTGTCATGTTAAATATGCTGCCAGCGCCGGTATCAATTTTAGCCTCGCCCATTACCAGTATGCATTGTTCCTTATCGATGAGCTGTGGTCGTATGCCACCTACTTTATCGGCAAACTTTAAATCACGCAATTTCAACGAGGGGACAATTTTTTTTACTTCTTTTAGAAATAGCCATTTTCTAATCAGGGGAACTTCGAACAGCATATTTTTAAACATGTAATTTCGTATATCTTTAACACGAAGTAAATCCCACAGTACTTTTGCTACTCGCCTGTCAAAACGAAAAACCTGAAAAAAATCAGGCAAGGTTTTATAGTTATAACGTTCCAGTATAGGCAGTACTAGAGCGGTTGGGCCAAATCGCGTTTGACCGGGCACCAGAACATCCGGGTCGCCATGTATTGCAGCAAAGGGTAATGCATCATTCTGCACGGTGTAAACCTTGCCGTTTAATACATGCGGGGTGAAATAATAACTTCCAGCAATGGGTAACACAGAATAATTAAGCCCGTATCCCATTTCATGAGCAAGCTTAAGACTATGACCACCAGCACAGGCAACGATTGAGCCCGCACGATAACAGGTTCGCTGTGTTTCAATAACAAAACTATTATTGTTGGTGTTAGAGTCTGTGTCAGTTTCGATATCAATGTGCTCGACAAGTTCGTTGTAATGCACATCGACAGTTTTATCTGGATGTTTCTCAGCTTCTATTTGTGCCTGACGTACAAAGGATCGTGACAGTGCTTCAAAATTAACCGCGGTGTATTCTTCTGTAGAACCTAATGCGACAATCTCATCGCCTCGAAATTTATCACCGTTCATGGATACGTTAGGTTCAATTTTCGCGATGGCTTTTTTGTCCAGTAATTTTAAATGGGGATAATGCGGGCTAAAAATATCAAAACGTTTTCTGAGTAAGGCACACTCCTGTGCCCCTACTGCCCAATACCATTTTTGGGTATTTAAAAATAATATGATGCGCATCTGCTTGTGCAACAGAATAATTGCGCAACATTCTTGCCGCACGCTGAACTTTAAGTGCCTTATCCAGAGTGTAATTTGTTTCTATGTCGCCACAGTGAAGTGTCTGGCTATTATTACTCGATAGCGAGTTTACGCGCGCAGGTGCGGCGTATTTTTCGATGACTGCGATGTGTTTGATGTCTGTGTATTTTGTACACAGATATAGCAGCGCACTGCCAGATACACCGGCACCTATAATTAACAGGTCATACTGATTATTTGTCATAGGGTTCACTATATATTATTTCGATCTTGAGTTGAATATATTCAATCCAGGTCTAAAGAGTTATTAAGCCACAACAATCTCATGATGAAACCAGAAAAACCCGGGGTCTTCCATGGCGCATTATTACCCTGATTATTCTAATGAATATGGAGCAAAGCAGGGCTGATCTTTTTAACTTTTGTCAGATGGATAATCACTAATATTTGATCCTCTTCGCCTGATTTTTCTCATTTTTTTTCAGTAAGACAAAAATTTTGACTAAACGCAAGGTAAAATGAATCTGCCTGGCGTATGATAAACAACTATGTATTTCTGAGTAATGAAGATCTGGAGAGCGGCTTATGAGTATTTTAGAAACAGATAGTGGTGATACGGTTCTGCTGGAAAAGTGTCTTGCCGATATTGGTTTGAAAAATATTGAGAGCATTCACTGGAACCTTTCATCGCCACAGCTTTATGAAGCCGCTGTACGAAGGCGCGAGGCGCGTCTTGCACACCTCGGAGCGCTGGTCACACGAACAGGTACTTTTACCGGTCGAGCACCCAATGATAAATTTATTGTTGATGACGAGCTCACTCATGAGGACGTTGACTGGGGTAAAATAAATCAGCCGTTTACGCCACAACAATTTGATTCCCTGTTTCAGCGTGCCTGCGATTTTCTCGAAGGTGATGAAATCTTCGTTACTGATGGCCTGGCTGGAGCCGATCCCGATTACGAGCTACCCGTGCGTATTATTACCCAGCACGCATGGCATGCATTGTTTTCACGGAATATGTTTATTCGTCCGGAAAATCTGGGGCGCTCGTTGGCAGCGGATGAACCGAGTTTTACCCTGTTGCATGTACCCGAACTGCGCGCATTGCCGTCAATTGACGGTACAAATTCAGAAGCATTCGTTATCCTCAATTTTAGTCGACGGTTGATACTGGTTGGCGGCACCCGTTATGCGGGAGAAATCAAGAAAGCAGTCTTTTCAGTAATGAACCATCTTCTGCCGAAGCAGGGCGTAATGAGCATGCATGCCTCGGCCAATATGGCGGATAATGGTGATGTCGCTGTGTTTTTCGGTTTGTCCGGTACCGGCAAAACCACGCTTTCAGCCGATACAACAGCGAAGCCTGATTGGAGATGATGAACACGGCTGGGGTGATCATGGTGTCTTCAATCTCGAAGGGGGGTGTTATGCCAAGGTCATCAACCTTTCTAAAGAACATGAACCGTTAATCTACGCCACCACGCGACAGTTCGGCACCATTCTGGAAAATGTTGGTATGGATACGCGTCATCGTAGACTGGATCTCGACGATGACAGGTTGACGGAAAATACCCGCGCTTCTTATCCTGTTACGCATATTCCCAATGCAATTTATCCCGGTATTGGCGGCCATCCTAAAGATATTGTCATGCTCACCTGCGATGCCTTCGGTGTGTTGCCGCCGATATCACGCCTGACAGCTGAGCAGGCCATGTATCATTTCCTTTCAGGTTACACTGCCAAAGTCGCCGGAACGGAAGAAGGCATTTTCGAACCCACGGCGACATTTAGCGCCTGTTTCGGCGCACCATTTATGCCGTTGCACCAGTCATTTTACGGCAAGTTGCTAGGCGAAAAGATACGCCAGCACAATGTGCGATGCTGGCTGATCAATACCGGTTGGTCCGGCGGCCCTTATGGCGTGGGTCAGAGAATGGATATTCATCATACCCGTGCGATGTTAAATGCGGCGTTACACGGTGAGCTGGATGACGTGCCGATGGAAATAGATCCAATATTCCAGGTCGCAGTTCCTAAACATTGTCCGGGCATTCCTGACGAAGTGCTGCAACCGTCAAGTACCTGGCAAGACGCAGACGACTACCAGGTGAAAGCGAGAGAAGTGGCGTTACTGTTTCAGGAAAATTTCAGTAAAATCGCTGATGAGGTTGATCCGGATATCAGAAATGCCGGACCGGTTGTAAGCTGATTCAGGCGATCTGAATTAAAGGGACTGGTTACAAATAAAAATCATTAGCGTTTTTCACCGAATACTTTAATGTCTCTGGCAGTTAACGGCACAGCAGTAATAATGTGTAAATATTCACTCAGTTAACATGACTTACAGACACATACAAGACTGTGCACGGTTTCATCTTTTGGTTAGACTTACGCTTTTCTAGCTACTTATTTTTAGCTTATTATTGCTGCTGTGTATTTGCAGCTTTTTCCATTCAGGAACCCCTGATTAAGTTACTTAGCCACATTGATCAACGTTCCCTAACAGTCCCTTATACTCTCAAACCTGAAGTAGATTCGTATTTATGAATATTGCACAACGTATTACCAGTCGCATAGCAGATGACATTAACGCAACCATAGCACAGGTTAATGCTGCTATTAATTTGCTTGATGAAGGCGCCACGGTGCCATTCATTGCACGTTACCGTAAAGAAGTGACGATGGGGCTTGATGATACTCAGCTGCGGAATCTGGAAGATCGACTGGTTTATTTGCGCGACATGGAAGATCGCCGCACAACAATTATTAAATCAATTGAAGAACAGGGCAAACTCACTGACGAATTAAAACTGACACTGATGGAAGCGGATACAAAAACGCGACTGGAAGATCTTTACGCACCATACAAACCAAAACGTCGTACCAAAGCACAAATTGCTCGTGAAGCGGGTATTGAGCCGCTACTCGATGCACTACTTGAAAATCCCGCTTTATCACCGGAAGTTTCAGCGAAAGAGTATTGCAACGAAAAAGCCGGTTTTGCTGATGAGAGTGCGGTATTAGAAGGTGCGCGTAATATTTTTATGGAACGGGTTGCTGAACAGGCAAATCTGGTCGGTAAGTTACGTGACTATGTCTGGAGTAATGCACAGCTTGTTTCAACAGTGGTCGATGGTCAGGAAAACAGTGGCGTGAAATTTAAAGATTATTTTGAATACACGGAAAAATTAAAGAAAATTCCATCACACCGGGCATTAGCTTTGTTTCGTGGTCGTGGCGAAGGTGTATTACGCTTAAAATTCTTTATTAAAGATCAGGACGATCTGGAGAAATTTACTGATATGGGACTTTGCGATTCGATGGTAGCCAGTCATTTTAATTTGAAAACACAGGGTAGAGCGGCTGACAACTGGTTACTGGAAAGTGCTCGCTGGGGCTGGCGAGTAAAAGTTTCGATGCAACTGGAAAACGAACTGTATACCAGGTTACGTGACAGCGCTGAGCAGGAAGCGATTCGCGTCTTCGGTGATAATCTGCGGGATTTGCTACTCGCTGCCCCTGCTGGTACCCGTGCCACCATGGGCCTGGATCCGGGCTTGCGTACCGGTGTGAAAGTTGTGGTGTTAGACGATACCGGCAAACATCTGGAACACGCGACCATATATCCTCATGTACCGAAGCGACAATGGAATCAAGCTATCGAAATTTTAGCCAAACTGTGCGAACGTCATAAGGTTGATTTAATTAGTATTGGTAACGGCACAGCATCGCGTGAAACCGATAAGCTGGTCAAAGAACTTATAAGGTCATATTCCAAATTACGTTTAACCAGTATTGTGGTTAGTGAAGCTGGCGCATCGGTTTATTCTGCATCTGAACTGGCAGCAAAAGAATTTCCTGATCTGGATGTGTCCATACGTGGCGCTGTTTCTATCGCGCGTAGACTGCAAGATCCATTAGCCGAACTGGTAAAAATAGAACCGAAAGCCATCGGAGTTGGCCAGTATCAGCATGACGTTAATCAATATGCCCTGGCGCGAAAACTCGACGCCATTATTGAAGACTGCGTAAACGCGGTCGGTGTGGAAATTAATACTGCCTCGGTTCCGCTGCTCACCAAAGTTTCTGGCCTTAGCGAGACCATGGCTAATAATATCGTAAGTTATCGTGAACAACATGGTGTATTTAACAATCGCCAGCAATTGCTCAAGGTACCTCGACTGGGTGCTAAAGCATTCGAACAGGCTGCCGGGTTTTTGCGTATTCAAAATGGTGATAATCCATTGGATGCTTCCGCAGTACACCCTGAAGCCTACCCGGTAGTGGAAAATATTATCAAACACAATAATAAAACCATTAATGACATTATTGGAGACAGTAAATTTCTTAAAACATTGGCCGCCAATGACTATACCGATGCCAACTTCGGTGAGTTTACGGTACGTGACATTATTAGCGAGCTGGACAAGCCGGGTCGTGACCCACGTCCTGAATTTAACACGGCTGAATTCAAAGAAGGTGTTGAAACCATTAAGGATTTAAAGCCTGAAATGATTCTTCAGGGTGTTATTACCAACATTACCAATTTTGGTGCTTTTGTTGATATTGGCATTCACCAGGATGGCCTGGTGCACATTTCTGCCATCACCAATAAATTTATTAAAGATCCGCGTGAAGTGGTAAAAACCGGTGAAGTGGTAAAAGTAAAAGTAATGCAGGTAGATGTGGCACGAAATCGTATTGCTTTAAGTATGCGGCTGAATGACGAGGTGGAGCAGCATATAAAGAAAGATGCGAACAGTAGCAACGCAGCATAAATCCAGCAACACTAAAAACCGGAATCAGAACGAGCACCATAACAAGCGCCGTAACAGCAGTCGCGCTCAGAGCAGGTCGAAAGTCGAGCAACCGATGACGGCTATGGCAGCCGCTTTTGCCAATATGAAAAAGTGATCGAATTCAAGTCAGCGGGTGGTTCAGCGAGGGGCATCACAACCATTCCCGAGTCACGTTTACCAGCTCCAATTCTGTATATTCAAGAACCAGCGCTTCTACCAGGCTATATTGCTTATCCAGATAGGATTTATCAATACTGATCATACACACCCCTATAACTGCTTTTTGCCAGTTATCTAGCGCATCTATTTCGGCCACAGAAACATTGAATTTGCTGCGTAGTCGGTCTTTTAAACTTCTTATCTGGCGTCGCTTGTCCTTTAATGAATGTGCGTCAGGTATTTGCAGGCTGAGTTTAATGAGTAGTACGTGCATATTAAAAACCAGTGTTTTCATTACTGAATTGTATTATTAACAAGTACTTTATTAATAATAGAGAGCTTTGCACGAAGCATCTTTTATTCGGCATATCCTTATGCCTCACCCCTTCGGGGCTGACATTCAAAATCATTCCCGATGATTTTGTCCGTTATGGCTGCGTTAAAAATAGTCTCAAAATGCGGGGCCGCAAAGCGGTAACTGTAAACTGCGCTTTTTCGACGATTTTTGCCTTACCCTAACGAAAAAATCTACATCGTGCAAAGCTCTCTAATAAAAATCTCAGCTTTTATTCTTTCTACTGCCTTTAGCAGTACCAGCCTTATTACGAATAATCATGGTTTGGCTGGTTTTGTTAGACTTTGCAGGACGTTTTTTTTCTGCCAGCTTAGTCAATATCGTTTCCCTGCTTCCTACTGCGTAACCCGGCATCTTAATGCGTTTAATTGACTCACCGATTAGTCGTTCGATGTTGCTCAAGGTGCGTTCTTCTTCTCGACTGATAAATGAAATTGCCTGGCCTTTATTGCCGGCACGACCGGCACGGCCAATACGGTGAACATAGTCTTCTGCCAGATAGGGCAGGTTAAAGTTGACCACATGTTCCAGGCCATGAATGTCTAATCCACGGGCAGCCACTTCTGTAGCAATCAGCACCTGTATTTTATCGGCTTTGAAGTCGGCGATGGCCCGACGGCGTGATCCCTGGCTTTTATCACCGTGGCAGAGCGCAGCTTTAATGTTTGCCTGTTTCAGTTTGACCATCAGCGCGTCAGCCTGAGCCCTGGTGCTGGTAAACACCAGTACCTTGAACCAGTTGTGCTGCATGATCAGCTCGACAAACAACTCTGTCTTCTGGTGCTCTGCTACGGGATAGACCACATGCTCGATGGTATCAGCGATGGCGTTTTGTCTGGCAACGCTGACCAGCTGATGGTTAGTCAATAACTTGTTAGCCAGTTCTTTGACTGGTTGCGATATGGTGGCGGAGAACAACAGGGTTTGGCGTTTTTTAGGGGTTTTTTCTAGCAGTGCCTGTACATCTGCGATAAAACCCATGTCCAGCATACGGTCGGCTTCATCTAATACCACAAACTCTATACCGCTGAGTTTTACATTACCTTGCTCCATATGTTCCAGTAGGCGACCCGGGGTGGCGATGACTATATCGATACCGGCTTTGAGCTTTTTCTGCTGGGCACTTATTTTAACGCCGCCAATCAGCGCGTAAACCGTGAATGGTAGAAACTGCGCATAACGTTTGATGGTTTCTTCCAGTTGCTGTGCCAGTTCGCGGGTTGGCGTGAGGATGAGCGCGCGGGGGTTACCGGCTAATGTCGGTTGCGGGCGATCAAACATCTGCTGAAGAACAGGCAGTGCAAAGGCGGCGGTTTTTCCGGTGCCTGTCTGGGCATTGGCCAGAATGTCTTTACCGCGCCGCGCCGGGATAATCGCCTGTTCCTGTATCGCTGTCATTTGGCTGTAGCCGCAGGCATCCAGTGCTTGCTGAATTTCGGGCGCGAGATCTAAAGACGAAAATATCATGATAAACCTTGTGTAGATTGACGCTACAGTTAAAAAACGGTGTGCGAATTATAGAGAATTTCAGGTTTCATTGTGAGATTGATTACTTCGTTACTAACAATAACGCGCACAACATTGTGCCAGTATCGATCAGCAATCGTGATTAGATCCTTTATTTCCTGAGAGTTTTTCTCCAGGTCGCTGCTGATTGACGCGCGATTGATTAAAGTCCATAGACATGTGCAGAGTGCAGCGATCGCCATGAAAATAGTTCCACGGCTGATGCCGTGTGGTTGTACCACATCACGTTAGAAGGTACTGAAGTTACTGGTTATGGTATAGCGTATAAAGGTAAAGGTAATAAAGGTGGCCAAAAACAAAAAACCGGGTCTCTCAGTCCCTGATAGTTCTGGATGCTAACCCCAACGGCGTACGTTGCCTGTGTCAATATGGATAAAATCAGATTTTGGGTAATAACCAACACCACCTGTTTGACAGTTTATAGCAGCTTTTCGCAGGTCGGATAACTCGCAGCCGGGTAGTCGAATGTCAATGGCTTTGCCTTGCATGTGCAGGCTTTTTTTAGCAACACCGCTACTTTTCTGAGTTAACGCCGCATTTGTTTTTGGTGAGCGGTAGCCAGATATTACCTGGAACGCCTGCTTGCTGCCTATTTTTTGATGGAGAGTATTCAACAGATTAAGTAAATCGTTATCCATATGATATGTATCACCAGTACGGTGATCACGCAAAATATGGTTTATCGCTTTTAATTCGCTGGTCTGATATTGGCCTTCTGCCCAATAGGTTGCCTTTAAATGCTCACCTGTGTGCAAGTTTAATAGAGATAATTTACGTTCGGCTTGAGCAATAGCAGGGGACGACAGGCCAGCAAACGCATTGGGTAAAGATAGCGCGGTAGTAGCACCAAGACCTAATTGTAAGAAACGGCGGCGGTTAATACAGGTGTTATGTTGTGTTTTGTGTTGTGGCCGAAAAAAATTGAATGGCATTAAATACTCTCAGGTGTCTGTTTAATATACGATAGCTCCGGGATTATAGTGGTTTTTTTTGATTTTTGCTGCTATTTAGAGATATTCAGCCATTTTTTTATCACGCTGGTAGCTGTCTGGTGAAAACATGAGCTCGCCAGCATTGAGCCAGACGGTGGTATAGATTGCATAAACAGATATTGGTTGTTCAAGTTCAGCTCTATGGATATGGTCACTATTAATGATATCCAGTAGTGATTGACGCGTGTTATTTCTAGTCATACTAAAGATCGCCAGGGCCAGTGGGTCTTCTACCCGAATACAACCTGCACTAAAATTTCTCTGTGTTTGATTAAACAGACTTTTTGTTGGTGTGTCATGTAAATAGATTTTCCATGGATTTGGCACTATAAATTTAAGCCGACCTAAGGCATTTTTTTTGCCAGGGTCTTGCACCAGTGTATAGGGGAAATTTTGCTTATTCATTGACTTCCAGTCAATGGAGTCTGGATCGACCTCGGTGCGTTTGCCATTTTTGTTGTCAAAAACACGGAAATTGTGATGATCGAAATAATCCGGGTTGGATTGCTGTTTGGCTAACAAATCCAGGCGAGCCAGCTTATTGGGTACATACCAGCGTGGGTTGAATACAATATGCGTCATTTTGCTGCTAAAACTTGGTGTTGAGCGTTTGTTTTTACCGACGATGACACGCATATCTAATTTGGTTTGACTGTTATCTATCGCCGTTAGCCGATAGTTGGCCAAGTTCACCATAATATAACGTTCTCCTAGATCATCAGGTAACCAGCGTAATCGTTCCAGATTGATTTTTATTTGCTGTAGTCGTTCCGCAGCTGAGACATTCATCGCGAGGCGTGTTGCCGGGCCAATAATGCCATCAGTTTTTAAGCCATGGCGCCGCTGGAATTGTTGTACTGCTCGTTCCAGCTTTTCATCGTAATAATTATTTAACTCGGGATCAGGTGAATTAAGCGTATCATTCTCAACAGCCAGCCTGTTGCGAATGATGGGAATATTTTGATGTGAACTGCCCATTCGTAACTCAGGGGTTTCAGGAATTTTGGACCAGCCGCCATGCTCAACAAAATTTTGATAACGTGCTGCGGCAGTGGTTAATTGCCGGTATTGATCAGATGCTGGAATCAGTGAGCTCAGATGGGTTTTAAAGTGATCGGATGACAATGCATGTTGTAGAAATGTAGTAGCATTGAATGGTATACGAGGAATGGCCCATTTTGGGTCAACAATTGCCGGATCCAGCCGTCCTGTGGAAATATCACGCATCAGTTTTAATAGACCATCGGTAAGTATAAGGTCGAAAAGATGGGCTTCAGATTTATTGCGTGCTGGATCAAGGTGTCGTAATAAGTCTTGATGATAATCGTTGGGATTGAGCCCATGATTAACTGAGCGGGCAATAAATTCCAGCGCATCATATGCTTTTATAGTAAGTTGTTGTTGATCTATCCAGAGATAATCAGAAGGGTGCTGGTATAAGTGAGAAAATGAAGCGATATCAATATCGAAATCATTTTGCTGTTGCGGGTTATGGAGCGGTTGATTAGCCATGACCTGACCTGAAAACCATAGGCAAATCAGGTTTGCGATAACGGCAAAAATTATAGATTTATTTGTATTCACAAGTAATATACGGTGTGTTTTGTCTCATTTATATGGTTTATAAACATCTTTTAAATTACTTCAGTTCTGATACCGGGTAAAATTTAGTTTATCTTATATTCATTGCAGCAAGATTTAAGCCATATTTGACTGGTTTAAATATATCAATAACTTGTAAAGCTTTAGCTCTGAGAAGAATCTGAAGTTGTTAAATAAGTTGACAGTAAAGTCAGAAGTTTGGCTTAATCAAAAAAACCGCAGGGAATTTATTGCAATGTTTCAATTAAAAAAAATATCGAATCGATTGCTGGCGGTTGCTGTGGCAGGAATTACCTTACTGCTGGTACTCATTTCTGTTATATCTATTCAGTATACCAATCGTATGGTGTCGCAGTATTCGACGTTAGTAGCAACGTCAATCGAAGTTAAACTGGAAATAGCAACGGCGCACCTTTGGTTCGAAGAGATTATTCTTGGCGATATACATGAATCGTTAGAAACTGTTTATCAACACCATGATAAAGCCAGTCACTATATTGATGCGATACTTGAAGCTGCTGGTGACCCACTGGGTACGGTTGTTCCTATTAATTCCCCGCAAATTCGGCAGAATCTTAAACAGGTAAAAAAACACCTGGCTCAATTTCGAGAGATTACTCAAGAGCGCTTTAATTCAATAGACTATGCCGGAGCGGGTAGTGAAATTGATCAGAAATATGATGCTGTCTTTATTAAGCTGCAAAATCATATGGATAAGGTTATCAATGAATTGAAGTTATTAAGCAGACACGATCTTGAACAGTTCAATTTAATTCAGCAGCTGCTTATTTTAGTGATTCTGATTTCTGCATCGGTAATCGGCTTTCTTTTATATCTTTATCGAAAAAATTTAATTACTTTATTTAATAATCAGCTGGCAATTAACCAGTCGCTAAGTGAAAGTAAAATACGGTTACAGGATATTGCTTTTTGTGGTGGTGACTGGATATGGGAAATGGATTTGACAGGTCATTATACCTATGCCAGTGAAAACGTTGTTGATATTATCGGTTATTATCCGAATGAAATTATTGGCCGTACACCTTTTGAATTAATGCCGACAGATGAAAGTGAACGTGTTTCTGGACTATTTAAAGATATTGTAAAGAAACAGGGAAAAATTGCTGATCTGGATAACTGGAATATTAACAAAAACGGGAAACTTGTCTGTTTGAGAACGAATGGCTTACCTGTTTTTGATGCTAATGGTCAACTAACGGGTTATCGGGGTGTCGATAAAGACGTTACCGAACAGAAGGAGATGAATGATTTACTGATGCGTACTCAGAAGATGGATGCGTTAGGAAAGCTCACCGGTGGTATTGCGCATGATTTTAATAACCTGCTCGGTGTGATCATAGGTTATACAGAGCTTTTGCAAATTAAATTACCTGCTGATTACAAATTGAACAAATATGTAGATCAAATTAATAACGCTGCCGAGAGCGCAAAGAAGCTCACCGCAAAATTGCTTACCTTTTCAAGACAGGAAAGTTTCTCTGCTACAGACACAGACATTAACGAGTTGTTAAGAAATGACCAGCCGATGCTGGAGAAAACACTGACGGCCAGTATAAAATTAGATTATGAGCTGGAAGTAGATTTATGGCCTGTCTGCCTGGACAGGTCAATGCTGCAGGAGACCATTCTTAATATCAGCCTTAATGCCATGCATGCCATTAAGGATACCGGCACGTTTACCATAACGACTCGTAATATCAGTCTGGATGATGAAGATATCAGTCAGTTGAATATAAAACCGGGTGATTATGTCGTTTTATCATTTGCCGATACGGGTGCAGGGATGGATGAAGCAACGCGACAAAAAATATTTGATCCGTTTTTTACCACCAAAGGAGGCAGTGCTATTGGTCTGGGTTTGAGCCAGGTTTATGGTTTTGTAGAGCAGACAGGTGGGGCAATTAATGTGTCCTCACAACCTGGACAGGGGACACAGATAGAAATTTATCTGCCGCGGTGTATCGGTTCGGATGCTGATGAGCCTGTACTGAAAACTGCGGACTCATCATGGGATTACTTTGGACATGAAACCATTTTAGTTGTGGATGATGAAGAGGCCCTATGTGATCTGGCAGAGGAGATTCTTCTCAAACATGGATACAAGGTGTTGCGTGCACCGAGCGGTGAGAAAGCATTAGAGATACTGGAAACTGAGACGGTCCATTTACTATTCAGTGATGTAATCATGCCGGGCATGGATGGTTATGAACTGGCTTCCAGAGTAAAAAAGAAGTATCCAGATATAATAATACAGCTGGCAAGTGGTTTTAGTAACATGCGCCATGAGAGCGAATTTGATGAAAAATTACATCAGCAGCGATTGCTGAAACCCTATCGTTCTAAAATACTCTTACATCGGATAAGGGCGTTACTGGATAGAGTGAATATCGGCTAAACAAGGTTCGGGTTAGTTAATCCTAAAAAAATCAGTTGAACCTACTGCGAACGACCAATGCACTGAAGCTACAACACTTTCTCGAACATTTTGAACTTACCGTATGGGTGATACGTTTTCGCTCAAAATAACCGATAAAGTATCGTATATTCAACACCTTGATCGCTCTCGCTACGATTCAACTGATTTATTTAGGTTAATCTGGCTTCTAGCTGTGATGCGAATTAAAAGTGTCCGATAGATAGCGACTGGGAGTTCGACTAGTCGCTCAATCGCTTTGACGAAACGCAGCAGCTTCCAAATGGTGTTTATTTAACAACTTGTATAACTCAGTGCGATTGCGCTTTGCAAGCCTGGCGGCTCGTGTCACATTGCCTTCTGTCATTTGCAATAAACGAATCAGATATTCCTGCTCAAACTCTTGCTGTGCTTCTGCCAAAGGCGGGAGTCTGGTTGTTTTACCGCGTAAGGCGCGGATCACTAACTGTTCAGAAATAACAGGGGTGCTGCTAAGCACAGCGACTTGCTCGACGACATTCAGTAATTGTCTGATATTGCCTGGCCAGGGTGCCGTCATCATGTGCTGCAACGCTTCGGGCGAAAATGACTTCGCAATACAATGCGTGGTTTTATCCAGAATTCTGTGCAAAAAGTGCTTTGCAAGCAATGCAATATCTTCACGGCGTTCGTGCCAGGGAGGGAATTTCCAGTATTACGACATTTAGTCGATAGTACAAATCTTCGCGAAAGGTCTTATTATCTACTGCCTGATCAAGATTGATATGCGTAGCCGAGACTATTCGGACATCGACGTCTACTGTTTGATTAGAGCCAACCGGGCGTATTGTTCTCTCTTCTAATACACGTAATAATTTGGCTTGAAAATCCAGCGGCATATCGCCGATTTCATCCAGAAACAAGGTGCCCTTGTCGGCTGTTTCAATCATTCCTGTATGGTTTGTATTAGCACCAGTAAAAGCACCTTTTTTATGGCCGAATAATTCCGACTCTAAAAGATTTTCCGGGATTGCAGCGCAGTTAATCGCAACAAAGGGTTTGCTGCTGCGTAGACTGGCCTGGTGAATGGCTTGAGCGAGCACTTCCTTGCCCGTTCCGCTAGCGCCTTGAATCAGAATACTTACATCTGATTTTGCAAGTCGTAGAGCTTGTTTGAGTAATTCTTCCATTATCCGGCTTTGGGTGATGATGCCGGTGCGCCAGGAGTGGTCGCTGTGACCTTCTTTGTTACTGCTGAAGGTGTGGCCCTGCTGTAAGGCCTGATGTATTTCTTTGAGTAACTGCTGGCTGTCAAAAGGTTTGGTCAAATAACTGAAAATGCCTTTGCGAGTTGCATCTACGGCTCCGGCGATAGTGCCATGTGCAGTTAATAATATGACGGGTAGAGACGGGTATTGCTGATGGATGCGATCAAACAAAGCTAACCCGTCCATGTCTCCCATACGTAGGTCAGTAATCACCAGGTGCGGTTGGAAGGCAGCTAAACGGGCCAGTGCATGACGTGCATTGTCGGCGGTTTCTATTTCATAACCAGAACTTTTTAATCGTATTGATAGCAGCTTTAACAGGCTGAAGTCGTCATCGACCAATAGAATTTTGTGTGTTGTCATAGTCTGTTATTGGTCAGTTGGGCTGGTTACCGAGCGCTCTTTTTTGTCGATTTCTACTTCAATATTTTTCAGCTGATCGAGTTGCGATTGTAAGGTTTTGAGCTGGTTACTTAACACCGTATTTTGCGCCTCGGTTTTTACCAGGCGTTGCTCTTGAGCACCAATCATTGTGCGTAAAGTCTGTCGTTGGGAAACGTGTTGTAACAACATGTTATTAAATCGCAGATCATTATCAGATAACGCTGCGCTGCGCTCCAGGTCTTTTAGTATTACAAGTGCTTTTTTATCGTTTTGTTGTTTGCAGCCTGGCATGCTGAGCCTGATAGCTTCGCGCAGCTTTAGACATACATTTGTGCTGCTTTCAACAGGCCAGATATTGGTTTCAGTGCTAGAGGTTTTGTCATCAGCCTGGGCTAGTCCGTTATAATAGCCTAAAGGGTCACACGATGGCTGAGCTTCTTCGACAGTTACTTCAGCTGGCACATCTTTAGGGTTGTTTTGCATGCAGCCTGCTTGCAGGGCCGAAATACAGGCCAATATTGCATATATAATGATATTGTTAGTCATCAGCGTTAACCAGTCCCGAAGCTTGCAGAGGTAGAGATACCCGAAAATGGGCGCCGCTTGTTGAATTGATCACACTGATCGATCCATGATGCAGTAACACATATCGATTAGCGATCGCCAGCCCAAGGCCGGTTCCTGACACAGCGCCCTGCTGTGCGTGGCTTCCTTGATAAAAAGGCTCAAATATACGTATTTTATCCTGTGGATCAATGCCTGGCCCACTGTCTATAATGTCCAGCTGAACACGATTTTTGCATTCCATTAATGAAATGTCGATACGAGAGTTTTTCGGCGAGTGTTTAATCGCATTTGAAAGCAGGTTGTCTATCACGGTTGCCAATTGAACTCTATCTCCTTTTAAGCTGATCTTTGCTAAGTTGGTGTGCATCGTAATCGACCTGGACATGAACTCCAGCTGGTGTTTTGCAACAGTTTGTCGAATCAGTTGATCAAATAATATCAGTTCAGCATTGCTGGGCTTTTCCTGGCTTAAGGCAAAATTAAAATCCAGTAATGCTTCAACTTCTTTTTGTAACTGTAAGCCGTTTTTATGCAGTATATCGACAATCTCAGCCTGGTCAGAAGTCAATGGTCCGGCGATTCGATCCTGCAATAATGCGATACCCTCACGTATTGCTGTTAACGGGGTTTTCAATTCGTGTGAAACATGTTGCAGGAATACCAGCTTTTGTTGATCCAGTTCCGCCAGCCGTAGTCGTAACCAATCTAGCCGCCGTCCCAGCTGTTGTATATCCTGCGGCCCTTTTACACTAACCGAACTGGTAAAATCGGCGCTACCCAGTTTGTTAATGATACGCCCAAGTTGACCCAATGGGCGGGTGATTAAAACACTGAATACAGTTGCTATAAACAGTGCCAGCGGTATTAACGCCAGTACCTGAAATAATAACAGACGTTCAACCCGGTAAATACGCGTACTCATTACCCTGCTATTTTCACTAACGCTGCGGCTGACATCCAGGGGAAGGTTACTAACCAAAGCCGACAGGTCAGCCAGGTTTTTCAGTTCTGATGTTTCATCCGGCTCTTTGGCCGCTCGTTGTAGTTTTTCATAGAGCTGTTCTTCCATAAAGGTCAGTTTCGAGATACGTTCCAGTATGATCGGGTTCAACATGTTCTCGCGGAAGCTTTGTATGCTGCTTAGTAATTGCATGGCGCTGGTTTTGATAGCGTTGTAATAGTGCTGCTTCACGTAATACCCAGTATTGTCCGGCGGTTCGTTCCAGATTGAGCACCTGAGAGACAATGATGCGGCTGGATTCAGTGGCTGACGATGTCTCGGATAACGTTTTTTGCATTTGCCTGGATAACGAATCAACCTGGTAAAAGGTGCTAATCAACGCGATCGTTAAAGGCAGTACAACTAGAAAAAAACCTATCAGAATTAATTGTCTGATGGAGGTCGCTATAGTAAAGCGCAAATTATCAACTCGCTGGTGGATAGGATTATGAAATAGTACTCAGTTTATCGTAATGATAAGGATTTATATCAAAAGTTTATAAATTTGGTGCTGTTTCGTATTGTTTTTCTGTCGCCAAATGGCGACAGATCGAAAAGCGCTGTAGTAGCGGCTTACGACTGATTACCCTATTTTAGGTGTCTCCTGTGAGCGACAGCATGAACGCTTTGTAAAATTCATGAAATAATGTAACACACTGATTTATAATGGTAAAAAAAGATTGGCACGAGGCATGCATTAATACTTAACGAAGGCGAGTCATTTTGATCTTGCCCGATAGCGTACTCAATACTTAAGGAGAATATACATGTTACAAAAATTAACTCTTGCTGCTCTTGCTATGCTTGTTGCTGGTGGTGCTACTGCCGGTGAAGGCATGTACAAAAATTTGGATGCAAATCAGGATGGCGCAATTAGCCCGGAAGAAGCGGCAGCAATGCCAGGTCTAAGTGAAAAGTGGGTTGAACTGGACGTGAATGCTGACGGCACGATAGATGAAGCTGAATTTGCCAAGATGGAAGTTTCAGCCCCTAAATCTGTAGACGAGAGATATAAGTAGTTCTGGTTGATGGGTTTTTGTTGCTCCTCTGTACCCCATGGAGGCCCGTTAACAAGCCCCCAACCTGCTCTTCCATCAGGGAGGGCGTTTAACCAGACTCCGCTGGCCCAGAATTAATGGCGGGGTCTGGTTATTTTACTGCGTAGCTTGATTTGCGCTGACATCAATTTCAAGACTGGCTTGCTGCATCGTCGGGTACACATTGGTTCAGCGACAGCATCGGCGGATCAAATGACATGGCAAATGGTGCTGCTCTCATTAGTGTCGAGATACCAATAATTTGCCGAGTTTTACCGGGCAGAATTGCCGCGTGTATATCCTTGATCAAACAGTTTCCGCCCAGATTAATCGCTGCAATACGATATAACGGAATGACCTTTTCCGAGCCGTCAGCCATTTTGCCAAGCAATTTTTTAACAAAGTATGCCTGACCTTTGCTGTTAAGACTAGCGAGTGTCTCTTCGTTGATAACTGAATAGGCCGAGCCCGTATCCACCAGCATGGAATATTGCCCGGCACCGAGTATCTCGGAGTTTATATAGTAGGTACTGGATCCGTAGGTTTGCATTGGAATCATCTGCTGTTCAGAATCAGCTCCAGCCCACGGAGAGGCTAGAATAATTAACAGCGAGAGTAGTTTTTTCATTATCCTTCTCCATTCTCATTTGGTCATGTAGCTTATTACCGGCAGCTGAGACCAATAAATCAACGTCTTTGCCTGCTCGAACGATTTGTCAATTGTATTGAACCAGAACCCATTAGACGTTTATGCAGTTGCCTGTCTACTATTTCAAGTGTAGTTTAAAAACTGCTGTTTGAATACAAATGCCATATTTTGCTGTTTACTATTATTTATTTGGTCGCAGATGGCAGATATTCTGCACAACAAGATTTTCAGGGTCCGCTAGTGCCAGATAAATTTCTCACAATCGCTCTTACTAATTCCCATTGCCTAATGTTAGGTTTTGTTATCTCGGCCTGTTTATAACGCGGAAGTGCCGATTTTGCATCGTTACATGGATGTAACTTATTAGGGCAATGCATATGTCCATGGATGGACGGTAGTAGGACAACGCAGGAGCAGTTGTCGAGGAGCATTACATCGACCTGATGTACTGATCGATTATGAAAAAAACATGAGCATAAATTCTGCTTTATCATAAAATATCCTGGTTGATAATGCTGAGACTCGTTACTTTTCTCGATTTGCGAATTATCAATGACAGCATAGAGATGATCCCTTACTATTCTGCTCAGGAATTAAAGTTACAATATTAGCACTTAGTGATGAATGATGTGACAAATTTACGAAGCAAAATGGCACATTTCCCACTATCGTTTTTTTCAATGGTAATGGGATTAGCGGGTTTAACAATAGCGTGGCATAAGGCGCAACATACTTTTGATGTTGATTTATCGATAAATATTTTACTGGTTTCATTAACGAGCAGTGCTTTTGTATTATTCCTGCTGCTATACATAGCAAACTATGTAACCAGTTATGACGCGGTTTTAAAAGAGTTTAAAAGCCCGGTTAAGTTGCATTTTTTTCCGACAGTTTCCATCAGTTTATTATTGATTTCTATTGCGTTTTTGCTGTTTGATCAGAGTAGAAGTTTAGCGATCTGGCTAGTGGGCAGTATTATTTATCTACTGTTTACACTCTATGTTCTTGTTGTATAAAACAGTAGTTGCAGTTATGAATCTTAAGATCTGTGTGGAGGATCACTAATCTGCGATAACATGATAGCTACAGATCAACTACCATTTGATAAAAGCTGGGCTGAATCTTTACTGCCGGAGTTTGATAAAGATTACATGAAATCACTTAAAGCTTTTTTATCTATAGAGAAAGACAAAGGAAAGAAAATTTTTCCTCACTCATCTCTATGGTTTAATGCGCTCAATAGTACCCCATTGGAACAGGTCAGGGTCGTGATCCTGGGACAGGATCCCTACCCGACGCCGGGACATGCCCACGGTTTGTGTTTTTCGGTAATGCCCGAGGTAAGCCCGATACCAAAATCTCTGATTAATATTTTTCAGGAATTAAATGATGACCTTGGCATAAAAAACCAGAATGGTAATTTGCAGAACTGGGCGAATCAGGGGGTGTTACTGCTTAACAGTGTTTTAACCGTTGAGCAGGGGCAGGCAAACTCACATCAGGGCAAGGGCTGGGAAATGTTTACCGACAAAGTTATTTCAGTTGTTAATGCGCTTGATCGCCCCGTTGTTTTTGTGCTTTGGGGTGCCTATGCTCAGAAAAAAGGTGCGGTGATTGACGACTCTCGTCACCTGGTGATTCGCTCACCTCATCCGTCCCCGCTATCGGCATATCGTGGTTTTTTGGGAAGTCGCCCATTCTCGAAGATTAATCGCTTTCTGGCGCAGCAGGGACAGGCAGAAATCAACTGGGCGGTATAGTCAAAAAATAGTTACAGCTTTACTAGCCTGTATGATGTTTTATCACTGCCTGGATAAAAAGGCGCAGCTGGTTTTTTGCTTCCAGTTCGTTGTCTTCAATAAGGGGTAGATCGGGGTAGGCTTTGCATAAATATTTTGCATAAATGCCCTGGCCGGTTTCAGTAACACAGTGCCCGTCGATATAAACCGGCGTGCTGTTTAGACCGCAACTGGGCGAACGACTCTTGAAAATAAAGCCAGAAAGATGATTTAGACCGGCCAGTCTGGTTTCGCAATAAGCCAGCATCCTGCCAGTAATATCAAGTGAAGGATCATCTCTACCGGTAAGTTCTGGATTCTCAATGCTGGCAGTAAGCTGTACGGGTGCACGTGGAACGCTCAAGCCGGCTTCAACCTCGGGGCAAACAGGAACAAGTTCAAATATTTTGTTAAGTTGTTCCTGGACTATGGTGTTAGCTTTTGACTGGCCATCATATCGCACCGCATCTCCAAGTAAACACTGGCTAATCCCAACCAACGGTTTGTTATTTATCATTTTTTATCTCCATGGATGGAGTGGCTGAGAATCGTCACTGAATTTTCCGCACTTCCACGTCCATGTGGAGTGTATGCTGAGAATCGTCAGGAACGATTCCAGTGAATCTCCATGGATGGAGTGGCTGAAAATTGCTTCTCGGCAATAGCTCCTGCATTGCCCTACTACCGTCCATCCATGGACATACTGCATTTTCCGCACTTCCCACGTCCATCTGGGTCGTATGCTGAGAATCGTCAGCAGCGATTCCAGTACCTGTTTCTTTATCCTAAAAAAATCAGTTGAATCGTAGCGAGAGCGATCAAGGTGTTGAAAATACATTACTTTATCGGTTATTTTGAGCGAAAACGTATCACCCATACGGTTTTCAGCAGGGATGCTGTTATATCGCGGATGCAGGATGCATAAGAGCGTGAGTTCAAAATGTTCCAGAAAGTCTTGTAGATTCAGTGCATTGGTCGTTCGCAGTAGTTTCAACTGATTTATTTAAGTTTATATCTGCTTTTTATTTCTTCGCTCCCATATCTAACGCGCGCTGCCTGGATGCATTTGCTTCTAACGCCAGTTTGCCGGCATCCCAGTTAGGCATCGTTTCCGGCCAGCCGAACATGTGGGCGGTGAGCACTTCGCACAACGCGTCAATATGGTCGCTCATTGTCGTTTAAGCAGGCTATGTAATTAAAATGTTCGCCACCTGCTTCGATAAACAGTTCTTTATTTTCCATTTTTATTTCTTCCAGTGTTTCCAGGCAGTCTGCTGAAAATCCGGGACAGATGACATCGACACTTTTCACACCTGTTGCGGGTAATTCCTGCAGAGTGACGCTACAGTAGGGTTCTAACCAGGGTTCACGGCCAAAACGTGACTGAAATACAATTTTCCATTCATCGCTTTTTAGTTCCAGGTATTCCGCGACCAGCCGTGCGGTCTTCTGACAATGGCAAAAATAAGGGTCGCCATTATCAATGTATCGTTGCGGAATGCCGTGAAATGAAAATAGCAGTAAATCACCACGTGTATTTTCAGCCCATTGTTTTTTTATGCTATTAGCCAGTGCTGCAATATATTCAGGATGGTCGTGATAATGGTTGATCATGCGTAAGTCAGGCAACCAGCGCCAGCCTTTAAGCACATCGGTGACCTGGTCAAAGACAGCAGCGGTGGTGGTTGCGGAATACTGGGGGTATAAAGGCAGAATCAGCAGGCGCCGTGCACCGGCTTTGCGCAGGCCTTCGAGTCCGTTTTTGATGGAAGGGGTGCCATAGGTCATTGCCATATCGGCAATCACAAAACCGCGGAAACGATCTTCCAGTTTTTTCTGTATCGCCTGGGTTTGTAATCGGGTGAAATGAATTAATGGCGAGCCGTTATCGGTCCATATTTTTTTATAGGACTTTGCGGCTCGTGACGGACGGATGCGTAAAATCACACCATGTAGGACTAGCCACCAGATTAAACGGTTAGCTTCAATTACACGGGGGTCGGACAGAAATTGCGCCAGGAATTTTCTGACTGCTGTAGGTGTTGGCGCATCGGGTGAGCCGAGATTAACCAGGAGTATGCCCAGCTTTTCCTGAGCGCCATGTTGATGACTGATTTTTTCTGACAAGGTTTTACTGTGATGTAGTGAACTGTGTGCAAAGACTGACAGAAATTGCTTTATATCTCAAGATAAATTTAACTCGAATATTTCATAGGAACGCTATATATTCAACTTAAGACTATGATCATGTTAAAAAATAACAGTGTATTAATAAAGCAAACTATGCTCCAGACACCGCTATGCAGTTTTTGGAAAAATCTCAGCGGCCATTTTGAGAGATTCGCCTGTCGTCAAGGTCAAAACGTTCAATTTATCAAGTTGCAGGTGAGCAAAATGTCTATCCGGCGTTACCATGAATAGTTTTACCGATGCTATCTCCCAGGGTGCACGATTATCGGTTAGTTCATCGTGGGCGTACGTTTCCTGCACAGCATAGCTATTGGACTTAACTATTTTCGACTCTTTAGTTATCAGTAAGCGCTCCCAGTTTTCTTCAGGGAACTTTTGTTTAGCCTCATTAGCCAGTGTTGTGGCCTGACTGTCGGCACCTGGAGTGTTTTCTCTACGGAGATACCGTATTTCTGTGCGCCATATATCGCTGTAATCCGGTGAAAGTCGACGCGCGTTTTCCAGGTCCCGCAACGCTTCGTGCCTGTCTCCCATCCATTCCAGCGTGTTAGCCCGGGCGAGAAGAAAATCTGCAGTATCCGGTTAATGTCTTTTTCCTGTGACTTGCCTGAGATCATGATAACAGGTGTTTTGTCCCAGTCTGGCAAGGACCGGATATGCGAAAGTAGTGATACGGTTTTTAGATAATGGCAAAAATTAAGGGGTGCCACTATGAAGGGGTGCCACTATTAAGGGGTGCCACGATTAATATGCAATTGTGAAATGCCGTGAAAAGAAAAATCAGCGCATTTGTTCTCTACTCATATTTTTTTATTCGTTATTGAGGGTGGCGCTGTGACATATTAGATCAAGTCAAATTTGGATATGAAACTTTTTGGCTAAATTGTACGTGAAGTAATAATATCGCGACCTGTTTGTTATTTTAGGGGCGAAAGCTATGCTGCTTATTCCTTGATTAATATTTTGATATAAAGAATATTGAATTTACAGCATGAGCAGCTAGAATCGTTAGAGATGTGGCCAAGAATACTGTATTATGCCGCCCATTATTATTTTACTGTAGACGAATCGGGAGTTCCCATGCCAACAAGGCTGGTTATACCAAATGAAATTACCCCGGGTGAGCGACGCATTGCGTTGGCACCAGAGGTAGCTAAAAAACTAACTGCGAAAGGTGTCCATATTGCTATGCAGCAAGGCGCCGCTCTGTCGTCTTATTTCAAAGATGAAGATTTCAGTGATGTAGAAACAGTTGCTGATGCTGCTGCTTTATATAAAGAGGCAGACCTGATTTTTAAAGTCATGCCGCCAACACTCAATGAGCTTAATCAGATGAAAGACGGCTGCACCGTGGTTGGTTTTATGGTGCCCAGTAAAAACGCCGACATGATGAAGCTCATGTGTGATAAAAAAATCACCTCGCTGGCGATGGAGCTGGTGCCGCGTATTACCCGTGCGCAATCGATGGATGCCTTATCGTCACAGGCTTCGATTGCCGGTTATATGGGTGTGCTCATGGGTGCGCAGTTAGCATCGGTTTTCTTTCCAATGTTGACTACGGCGGCGGGTACCATTCGTCCGGCCAGGGTATTAATTATTGGTGTCGGTGTTGCCGGTCTACAGGCTATTGCCACCGCAAAACGACTGGGTGCGATTGTTGAGGCTTATGATGTGCGCTCGGCGACTCGCGAGCAGGTGGAATCTTTAGGCGGTAAGTTTATTGATACCGGTGTCAGTGCGGATGGTGAAGGCGGTTATGCTCGTGAGCTGACGGACGATGAAAAACAACAGCAACAGGATGTGCTGGCAAAACATATAGCAATGGCCGATGTCATTATCAGTACGGCAGCGATACCAGGTCGGCCTTCACCGAAGATTATTTCAGAAGCCATGGTTGACGACATGAAAACCGGTTCAGTGATTGTCGATCTGGCCTCGGAAGGCGGCGGTAACTGCGAACTCACCAAACCTGGCGAAACCTTTGAATATAAAGAGCGCGTGACCATTCATGGTCCACTCAATGTGGCTGGTGAGTTACCGATTCACGCCAGTGAAATGTATTCTAAAAATTTATTTAACCTGGTATCACCGTTTATTACTGAAGAAGGTAACCTGGAACTGAATTTTGATGATGATGTGATTGCGGGTTGTGTATTAACCCGTGATGGTGAAATCGTGCATCAGCAGTATAAAGATAAAGATTAATGAGTCGCATGAATGAAAAGGAAGCCCTGTATTCAGGATTGTCTGCAGCATGGATGCTGCAGTCTAGCCTATATGGATATATTCACGGCGTATCCTGAATACAGGGCTTCCTTTTCATGCGTTGCAATAATAAGTAAGGTTAAAAATTATGATTGAAGGTTTACCTGCGTTATACATATTTATGCTTTCAGCCTTTACCGGCTATGAAGTAATTAGCCGTGTGCCGGTGATTTTGCATACCCCGTTAATGTCCGGCTCAAACTTTGTGCATGGCATTGTACTGGTAGGTGCCATGATTGTGATGGGCGAGGCAGAGGGCGCACTGGAATTAACCATTGGTTTTATAGCGGTTGTCATGGCAGCAGGCAATGCGGTAGGTGGTTATGTGGCAACGATTCGTATGCTGGAAATGTTCCAGCATAAACCAAAGCCATCAACGAGCAACCAGGGGGAGGCTTCGTCATGAGTTTATTTGTTGACGCAGTTTATTTCATAACCGCTGGCGTATTCATTATCGGTTTAAAGCAGATGTCCTCGCCGGTGACTGCGCATCGCGGTATTGTCTGGGCAGGTAGTGCCATGGTGGTCGCGTCTGTAGCGACTTTTGCTGCGCCGGAAATTACCCTGGATATCGGCAGTGTTAATTTACAGCTGATGCTGGTAGCGATTATTGTGGGTTCTGCAGTGGCTTATATTACAGCCAAACGTGTTGCCATGACCGACATGCCGCAAATGATTGCGATGTACAACGGTATGGGTGGCGGCGCGGCGGCAGCGATTGCTGCAGTTGAACTGGTCAAACTGTCTGCTGGTGCAGAGAGCCATGGATTAACTATACAGGTGCTGGCGGTACTCGGCGCGGTTATCGGTTCAGTATCATTCTCCGGTTCAGCCATAGCTTTTGCAAAATTGCAGGGGCTCATGAATAAGACCTTACGTTTGCCTTCGCATCAGGTAATCAACATCGGTTTGTTTCTAGCGGTTTGTGTATTTGGTTATCTGGTCGCTACCGGTCATCCGGTAAGCTTTGCACATATCATCATATTCTTTGTGTTGGCCATTATTTTAGGCGTGATGGTGACGCTGCCAATAGGTGGTGCCGACATGCCGGTAGTCATTTCATTATTTAATGCTTTAACCGGTCTTGCGGTCGCGTTTGAAGGTTTCGTATTAAACAATGCGGCGATGATAATTGCCGGTACGGTTGTGGGCTCTGCAGGTACCTTGTTAACCCAGTTGATGGCTAAAGCCATGAATCGTCCTATTTCAAACGTGCTATTCAGTAGCTTCGGTAGTGATGGTGGTGCCGCTATAGAAGAAGATATTGAAGGCAGCATGAAAGAGATCCAGGCGAATGACGCAGCTATCATGATGGCCTATGGCCAGAAAGTGATTATCGTGCCGGGTTACGGTATGGCCGTGGCGCAGGCGCAGCACAAGTTAAAAGAATTGGGTGATTTGCTTGAAGCGCGTGGTATCGATGTGAAATATGCGATTCATCCGGTAGCGGGTAGGATGCCGGGGCATATGAATGTGTTGCTTGCAGAAGCGGGTGTGGATTATGACAACATTCTGGACCTGGAAGAGATTAATCCAGAATTCCCGATAACAGATGTGGCGTTAGTGATTGGAGCCAATGATGTGGTCAACCCTGTTGCACGCTCAAATCCTGATAGCCCAATTTATGGCATGCCGATTCTGGATGCGGATAAAGCGCATAATGTAATCGTGATAAAACGCGGTCAAGGCTCTGGTTTCTCGGGTATTGAAAATCACCTGTTTTATGCAGAAAATACGCGTATGTTATACGGTGATGGCCAGAAAGCGGTGGCGGCGTTAATAGCGGGTATTAAGCAGCTGTAACCTTGACATAGTAATAGCCCGAGTTTTCGGTTCGACTATTTCTGCTCCTGGTGTCTCAATAAAAAAGTCTCGATAACGAGGCTTTTTTATTGAGCAGACAAGTTGCTGTTTTCACAACGTTGGTAATAAGCGAATGATAAGTTGTTCAAGCTGGCTGTAATAGGTTGCTGCTGTGCCCTGAATTACCGCAACAATATTGAAAATAATAAACATTGTAGATACGGCAAGTGCTATTAGCATATGTCTTTCTGAAGTCACCGTTATATCCTCCCTGTGATTTGTGTAAACAGATTTTGTGAGTTGTTTGCTAGATAAGTAATAGCAATTCATATGCCAAAAAAGTGTTTTTTAGAATAACATTGTTTTACAAATAGTTACAATATTTTTATTTGTTCATGAATCACGAAAATTGCATTGATTTGGTGCAAGCAGGTAAAAATTGGTGCATTTTAGGACAGTTCTAATTAACATTAATCATATTTTTAAAATAAATTTAGTGTAATTTATATTTATTCGCATAAAATCTGCGCATACTCAAAATCTAGAAGTATTAAAGTTGCATTAATAAAACAGGGGACTAGCATGAGAACGATCTTGGTGTTAAATGCCAAAGGCGGTTGTGGCAAAAGTACGATAGCTACCAATCTGGCGAGCTATTTCGCCGCCGTGATGGGTAAAAAGGTTGTGCTGGCAGATTATGACCCGCAGGAGTCTAGTTTGGCCTGGTTAGAAGCGCGTGATGAGAATAGGCCGTTTATTGAAGGTGTTGCCGCTTATAAAGCGCCTTTACGTGTTGCCAACGATACTGACTACGTCATCATGGACGCTCCGGCGCGTGTTCATGGTAAAGAGCTTACCCAGTTAATGCGTAAAGTTGAAACGGTGTTATTTCCTTTATTGCCATCACCGATTGATATGCGAGCCGCAACTAAATACATGGAAGAAGTGTTGAAAAATGGCCGTGTCTCACGCAAAGAAGTCAAAATTGGTGTAGTTGCTAACCGGGTACGCGAAAACACCCTGGTGTTTTCTGCGTTGTATGATTTTATTAAGGCAATGAAGTTGCCTTATGTTGCTACCTTGCGCGACACGCAAAACTATATTCATGCAGAAGAGCGTGGTCTTGGCATCTTCGAAATGGCGCCATCACAGGTTTATCAGGATCTGGAAGACTGGGCACCACTGACTAAATGGTTGCGCAGTAAACGCAGTATGCCGTAGTTGTAAAAAAACAAAAACTCTATTCGCCGCGAAGGACGCAAAGAGCGCAAAGGTTTTAAGCCCATAAAAGTGTTTATTTGCGTCCTTTGTGGTGAATCTTTTTTATGTTTATTGCTAAAGATTTATTTCAATTTAAAACCCTGTTTATTAATCAGCTAAAGAACATGCTGTCAGAAGATGAGCTAGGCGCATTTATTCTGGTGTTAGCAAACAGTCATCAGGATGCATTTTTAAAAAATGTTTTACAGGACGATTTAACGAACACCTTTATTGCATTAAAGGAAAATTTTGTTACTGACAGGCTAAATGCTACACAGGATGATAGCGATGTTTTTAAACAGCTGCTGGATGTTGTCCTGGAAGATATTCCTGCATGGTCATATAAAACCATAGGCAACTGGCAGGTTGCCTGCAATTCAATGCGGAAGCTACGGCCAGCACGCGCTTCATCACAGATCTTAACGACTACAAAACAGCCTTATGATGAAACAAAGTTTCATTTTAATAAACCATTTTTAAAACCGGAAATTCTATGGGAGGGTATATATAGAAAGTTAAAATTGCGTGTTCTTTATAATAAATTTCCGTTTTCTGATTATCATCTGCTTATCGTGATCGCTCCTGAAAAAAACAATTCACAGATATTAACACAAGAGATACATCAATATGCTTCTGTAATGACAGATGATGTGAGTGAAGTTTTCCCCGGTTTTGGTCTTGGCTTTAACAGCCTGGCAGCAGGCGCATCGGTAAATCATCTGCACTTCCAGGGATTTATTCGAGACCAGGTTTTCCCCATTGAAAATAATTTCTGGAAGCACCACGGCGGTAATGTTGATTATCCTTTAACGGTAAGGTGTTTTAGCGATAGTGATTTAGCCTGGTACTATATCAATGATTTAATAAATCAGGGTACTGCTTTTAACTGTCTGTATCGAAAAAACACCTGTTATATCATTCCAAGAAAATATCAGGGTACCGTTGATTTGCCAGATTGGTTAGCGGGTGCAGGCTGGCTGGATGTTGCTGGTGTTATGACTGTATCGGATGAAGATACTTTTAATTCGATTGATGAACAGTCTGTAACGCGGGCTTTGAGACTGCTGTATAAAGATTTATAGAGTCGACACTACTGTTTTCATAACAATATTCAATCAGAAATTGATTGCAGCATGACAACAACATCATGACAACAGCAGCGAAATCGCAATGCAGCATCGGAATCTGGGTCTTTTCGTTACTGGCCGGTGTGTTTGGCCTTTTGACTATTAAATCCGGTGGCTCTGTGCTGTTTTTCGATGACGAGGCTCGCCAGGCTGCCGGTCACTATGTACCGTTTGTGCTCTGGTTGTATTTTTTTCCCGGTGTTGTTTATGTGGTTACTGCTATAGCCATTTGGTTGATACGTCCCTGGGCGGCGGCCTGGTTGTCCCTGTTGCTCGCAGCTTCCACACTCGTCATCTTTGCCGTCCTGAGCCAGTACATATTCAACGGTGGAGAATATGAAAAGCGCACCCTAGCGGCCATGGCTCTGCAATCAGGCGTGTGGGTAACGATTGCTGCCTTTACATGGCGTCGCTTTCTGCAGTCTCACGAGTAATACATTTTAAACAGAACTAAATCACAGATACGGTTAGTGAGTTGTAAACATATTCGTATTGCCCGGATTTCTTTGAGTTTGAAAGGTGGCTTTCGGCAAGTTAATTTGTCCCTTATTCCATGGAGTGTGTGGTTTTGGTTTGTGTGCCAGAAGATACATTAGTCTCCGTCAGTAGTTGCAGCCCGGATATTTCATAGGAACGCTGCTAATCTCACTTAACACAATGATTATAATAAGAAATACAGGTATATTAGAAAAGTACACTATGTACCCAATAACGCTCGGTAATTGCTCCTCGACAACTGCTCCTGCGTTGTCCTACTACCGTCCATCCATGGACATATGCATTCCTATGAAATATCCGGCCAGGAGCATTATGTTGATCTAATAATTATATTAGTGTTTACTGATTGATTATTGAGTGGTCGCTTAGCTACCAGCAACGGTAATTCACTAATCTGTAAAAAATACTGAAAACTGTAAACACAGCTTTACACTTCCTCCCCTGTCCAAATCCAATTATTATCATAACTCGCTGATAAGTATGAAGGTATCATTTGCATGGCATGCGTATTGCAGCTGTTGAAGTAACAGTCACAATTTAAGAGTAGTAATCATGTTTCACAATAATGATATTCAAAAAGATGTAATAATAATAGAGGCAACTTTGTGGGCATTGTTGGTACTGTTCTTCGCCGTTAGTTTCCTGCTTGCTTAAGTAATATTCTAAATTAAAAAAATAACTAGCTGCCAATGATTAATTTACTCAAAAAGGGAATACAAATATTAAACGGGGAACTTACTCAACACGAGCAGTTACTTGTTAACGCTGAGAATGAATACCAGGCGATGAGCTGTGGTGCATTTAACCCGCGATTTTTAGCTAAGATTAAAAGAAGTAAAACCGATAACAACAAGAATAAGAACTAACCCGGATATTTCATAGGAACGCTAAAAATACAGCTTAACATTATGATTATATCGAGGAATATTTGTATATTAGCAAAGTACACGATGCACCCGTGACCACTATGCAGTTTTTGGAAAAATCTCAACGGCCATTTTAGCCGATACACCTGTAACCATAGCTTATGTACAGGAAGTACGGTAGTAGGGCAATGCATGGAGCAATTGCCGAATGGCTATGCTTTTCGCTGAATCGGCCAAACTGACTCGCCGACCGATTTTATAAAATATGACCCCATTGTCTGCATTCATATGAAATATCCGGGCTTAAGTGTATGCATGAAAGGAGTGTCCTGCACCAGATACCGCACTATATCGACAACAGTAGAATTTATATATGAGTAAAGCTCACGTAGCACACCAGTGTAGCCCAAATAATGAAATTTGAAAAACTTGAGTTGATATTATTAGATTATTCCTGGGTAACTTTAGTATTTAATTCACTACTGTCCCGTTTATATAAAAATTTATTATCTGTAAAGGTTGACGTAGCTAGATTAGGCCTGGTTTGCTTTAATCCGAGACATGAATTGGGTGCAACCACCAACAACACGCCGTGAAACGACCACCACGGACAATGCATATGTACAGGACGTACGGTAGTAGGGTAACGCAGGAGCGGTTACCGAGGAGCAATTGTCGAGGGAGCTATTGCCGAGGAGCAAAAAACCTGCCATGCGGGTGATGGTCGTTGATAGATCTGCCCAATTTATGACTCTAACTGTTTACGGGAGTGCGGTGTATTTAATTGTAATAATATTAGCTGTCGGCAAAATGTCTGTTAACGACCCAATAAGCTGACGTTCGGTAAGCTGGCTTCGGCAATCTGGAAATGCTCTGTTTGATTGCGGTGAGAATAGCCCTACAGGATTTTGTGGTATCATTTTATTAAATTTTCAAATATTTACACTTAATATGATTTGATGAGAGCTTTGCACGATGTAGATTTTTCGTCATAGCGAGGCAAAAATTGTTGAAAAAAACGCAGTCAAAGCTCTCTTGATAGCTCATAACTCGTTAAGGTTTATATACATGCAAAGCATTAATTTAAATTCAGCAATACAGTCCAGCATCGGTGGTTTTACCAATAATGTTAGGCTTTTTACGTTGATATTAATAACATTAATATTGCTATTATCTGTAAACGTACAGTCAGATGATTTATTTGATTCCCAGATGAAACTGGCGAAAAAAGGCAATGCAGAAGCACAATTTAAAGTTGCTGAAATGTATGAAACCGGCATTGGTGTAGAGCAGAATAAAATAGAGGCAATATACTGGACTACAAGGGCGGCTAATCAGAAACATGAAATAGCTGGTTTTAAATTACTTTATTGGGATATGGCGAAAAAAGGACTTAACAGTAATAATAAAGCCAAATTGGAAGAGTTAAATAAAAAGGCAAAACAAGGTAATGCACAGGCACAATATTATTTTGGTAAAATGTATGCACATGGCGTTGGCATTAACAAAAATCCTGATGTTGCGATTCACTGGTTAAATAAAGCAGCGTTAGTCGGTCTATTAGAAGCTGAACTTGAGCTCGCGTATATAATAGAAGAGAAGCAACGTGAAGCACAGGAGGAAAGAAGATTTGAATCTGATCCCTGCAATAGCAAGATAGCAAGATTTCTGTCGACATGTAGATAACCAATATCTGGTGTGAAAATAAAACCACGTTCTTAGAATGTAGAATTTTACTTAATTTGTTGAGCCAATATTTGGATTCAAAGTAAAAGCTTATGATTATCCGCTTTTACTGTCGGCTCAGAAGTACGAAACCCGCTGATGAGGTGTTTTCTGTCTGGACTCGACCGTCTCTTTCTGGCTGATGGCCAGTTATTCAGCCTGACGGTAATATCAGATAATTCTTTCAGCAACAGGATTAACTCGAATTTCATAGGAATGCAGAATTTTGAGGAAATATCAGTGAGTCAGTTTGTACAATTCGCCGAAAAGCATAGCCGTAGCTATGGTTACAGGGGAATCGTACAAAATGGCCGCTGATATTTTTCCAAAAACTGCATAGCGTTGTCAGGTACATAGTGTACTTCTCTAATATACTGCTATTTCTTATAATAATCATAGTGTTAAGCAAGATTAGCAGCGTTCCTATGAAATATCAGGGTTAACTTCCAGTAATACTCAAAATTGATGATATATATATCAATATCATGTCTATTCACACTCCTATAATTAATTTAAAATGGGTGAATGGCTACTGGGTCGGAATTCGTACCGCTACACATTTAAGAGTAGCGGGTTCAATTGATCGTCTCGGTATTGATAAGAATGCAAAGCAGGGCATTTTGTTTATATCGGATGCTTCAGGTTTAATCAGGCCAAAATCGACAGATAATAATTAGTTTCTACTCACTCGGATGCTGGGTGATAATGAGTCCTATATTGATTTTTGAAGGCATAGATCCCAATAGGGTGTTCCCTCAAATCGTTTTACAAGAAGATCAACAAAAGCTCTGACACGTTGTGAAAGGTGGCGCGTCTGCGGATAGATCGCATAAGCGTTAATCTTTGGTGGCCTGTAATCTTTGAGCACTGGCACCAGTGCGCCACGTTCAATTTCCTTATAGGCGATAAATGTTGGCACGAGAATAATACCCCTGCCTTCTACAGCGGCGTCTCTGAGAAATTCACCAGTGCTTGCTTTCAGGTAAGGGCGTATCCTGGTTTTGATTTGATTACCTTTGGCATCAGTTAAATGCCAGTATTCGAAATCACGTAACAGGCTGTAAACAAGACATTGATGTGTTATCAATTCATCCGGTGACCGGGGTATACCCATCTGTTCGAGATAATCTGGACTGGCACACATAACGGTCTTAACTGGCGCAAAACGGCGTGCGATCAAACTTGAATCCGGTAGATTCGCAATACGTATGGCAAGGTCAAATCCTTCCTGAATTAAATCCACTTCACGATCATTAAAATCCAGATCAAACTCTATCTGCGGATGCTCTTTTAAAAAGTCATTAATGACAGGCCCCATGTGCATAAGACCAAAACTGGATGGTAAGGCTATCTTCAAACTACCCTTTAATGTTCCATGTGCCTGTGACGTTGCAAGTTCAGCTTCCAGAACGTCATCGAGTATCCGTACTGCCTGATGATAAAAAGCCCGCCCAGTGTCGGTCAGGTTCATCTGCCGGGTAGTCCGGTGAAAAAGTTCTACACCCAGATGCTTCTCAAGTTCTTTCAGGCGCCGACTAACAGCAGACTTGGCCACGCCAAGGCGATCTGCCGCACCGCTTATACTTCCGGCTTCAACAACCCGGATAAAGGTATCCATATTTTCAAAACGGTTCATGTTTTTCTCAATTGTTGCGATTATAGGAACAATGAATTCATATGGTAGATGTTTATTTATATATTGGCAACACGGATAATGCATTCATCAAAGAGCTAAAACTGCTCTGCCAAAAGAAGGAGATTATTATGAACGCACAATTGAAAACAACACGGTTCATCCCCGCGATGGCGACATCTGAAGGCGCAGGCGTTACCGTGCACCGCACTATCGGTACACCGGCTTTACGTCATTATGATCCATTCGTGATGCTGGATTATTTCAGTACTGATAATCCCAATGAGTATATTGCTGGTTTTCCGTCTCATCCACACCGTGGTTTTAATACATTCACCTATATGATCGATGGTCATATGGAGCATCAGGACAGTATGGGAAACACCGGTGATCTGGGTCCCGGTAGCGGTCAGTGGATGAAGGCTGGCAGCGGTGTCATACATTCAGAAATGCCCAGGCAGGAAAACGGTTTGATGCGTGGTTTTCAGCTATGGATCAACCTGCCAGCGGCAAACAAGATGGATATGCCTGAATACCAGGAATATGACTCGGATGCTTTTCCAGTGATAGAAACATCGGACTACCGCATCAAGATAATCATTGGTCAATTTGCTGGTGAAAGTTCCCCCATCGTTGATGATATTACAAAAGTCTCTTATTTTGATGTGCAGGTGAAAGCGGGTAAACGTTTTCAGCATGAACTGACTGCAGAGAACAACAGCTTTCTGTATGTATTCGAAGGTGATGGCCAGCTCAATGGACAGAAAGTGTCATTAAATACCCTGATTGCACTTGGCACAGACGTTAGCACACCTGACTTTACTGCAGGAGAGCAGGGCGCGCGGTTAGTCATTATTAGTGGCAAACCGATTAATGAGTCCATCGTTCAATACGGTCCGTTTGTGATGAATACCCGCGAAGAGATTGACCAGGCGATGCGTGATTTTCAATCAAATAATTTCGTGTCTGACCGTGCATGGGTTAATAGAAAGTAAATGATGGCAAGTAACCGATGTTTATGTTTAGCCTAAATATATAGAGAGTGAATAAAATGAATGCAGAATTAAAAATAGTTAATGGCGAATTTATTCGATCAGAATCGGGTTTCAGGAACTGGGTAACGAAAGATGGTAGTGCAGGACCAACAGGCGAAGCCGGTTTCGCCGCTGAGCCGGGACGCTATCATCTCTATGTTTCACATGCCTGTCCCTGGGCGCATCGTACAATGATCTTTCGTGCATTGAAGGGACTGGAGGATGTGATTTCCGTATCCGTGGTGCATCCATTGATGCCGGCGGAAAGCTGGGTGTTCGGTGAATACCCGGGTGCTACGGAAGATCATATAAACCATGCACATTATTTATATGAAAACTATCTAAAGGTAAATCCCCATTTTAATGGACTGGTGACGGTGCCGGTATTATGGGATAAAAAACAGCAGACAATCGTGAACAATGAATCATCTGAAATTATTCGCATGTTGAATTCTGCCTTTGATGCGTTTGCCCATACTGATTTGGCCGATATGGATTTTTACCCGGAAGCCCTGAGAGAAGAGATAGATGAGATCAACGAACCTGTTTACAACAATGTAAACAATGGTGTCTACCGTGCTGGTTTTGCTCAAACACAGGAAGCATATGATGAGGCCTATGACCGTCTGTTTAATACCATGGATGAGCTTGAAGACAAGTTATCAAAACAGCGTTACCTTGTTGGTGATCAGATCACCGAAGCAGACTGGCGACTGTTTACCACCCTGGTGCGTTTTGATGCGGTGTATTACAACCATTTTAAAACCAACAAAAAACGTCTGGTCGAGTACCCAAATCTATGGGCTTATACGCGTGAGCTATACCAGGTTCCCGGCGTGGCTGAAACAGTGAACATGGATCATATCAAGTATCACTATTTCGCCAGTCATCGCTCGATCAACCCGACTGGCATTGTTCCGAAGGGACCGGAAATTAATTTCATGCAACCGCATGGCCGGGAATCTGTTTCTTAATAAGTTTAATATTATATCTAACAGGAGAAAACTATGTCTAAACCATTAAGTCCACAAAACGAACCCTATCCAGTCACTGTTGAAGCAGGCAATACCTATTACTGGTGTGCTTGTGGTCAGAGTAAAAACCAACCTTATTGCGACGGTTCACACAAGAGTACAGCTTTTCAGCCAGTTGCCTTTACTGCCGAAAAAACTGAAATGGTTTATTTGTGTGGTTGTAAAAAAACAGGCAAGCAACCGTTCTGTGATGGAACACATAATAAGTAAAATCTCAGAGTGTATAGAAAGGAAAATATGATGCGTAAAAAGAACAGCAGTAAGTTAGATGATATGTTTATAGAACGTTGGTCACCACGTGCGTTTTTATCTGAACCAGTCGCAGAAGAAAATATAAAAACAATATTCGAGGCAGCACGTTGGAGTCCGTCCTGTTTCAATGAGCAACCCTGGCGATTTGTTTATGCACATCAGTCAGAAGACCTTGAAAGGTTTCGCTCAGTACTGGTAGAAGGAAACCAGGTTTGGGCAAATACTGCACCGTTACTGGTTCTGGTGTTTAGTAAAAAATCCTTTACGCAAAATGATAAACCTAATCGCTGGACGGACTTTGATACTGGCGCTTCCTGGATGGCGTTAAGTCTTCAGGCAAACAAACTTGGCTTCTATACCCATGGCATGGGAGGTTTTGATACTGAAAAGGCCTATGCCGCCACGGGTATAAACCCGGACGAGTTTAATGCTATCTGTGCAATCGCTATCGGTAAGCTTGGTGATGCAGATACATTGCCAGGTAACTTAAAAGAGGGTGAAACGCCGAGTGAGCGAATGTCACTGAATGAAATCATGTTTGAAGGATCAGTTAAATCCTAGGTTTTAAACTATCGTGACACTGCAGTCCCAGAGACGTGAATCGGGCACATTTATCAACGACCATGATAGGGTGGGTATGCCATTTTGCGCACGATTGGTAGGGTGAGCATTGTCTCTACTTTCCTATAAATATTGAACGTAATTTAGTGGGTAGTCCCCACCCTGCATAATAATAAAAAATGTTTTTAATTTGCGTACATCTGTCGATAATCGCTTTTTATGTGGCTGCGTTATTGGCCGTAAGTTGCCGCTCATAGTTTTACACTATTAAAGTTATGTGAGTTTTTTCTGGCAGTAGATGCACTATTTTTTTGTAGCGGTATAGTCACCGTTATCAATATTATTCAGTGTCCATTCACCAACACTGTAACGAATCAAACGTAATGTGGGAAATCCAGTCGCTGCCGTCATTCGTCTTACCTGGCGATTACGTCCTTCAGTAATGCTTAATTCTAACCATGACGTAGGTATATGTTTACGTTCACGAATGGCAGGTACTCTTGGCCATAGTCCTTCAGGTTCGGGGATTTTTTTTGCTTTGCCTGGTTTTGTTATTCCGTCTTTAAGTTTCACACCTTTTATTAATTGTCTAATGGCGTCATCTGTTAATTCACCCTCTACCTGAACCCAGTAGGTTTTCTTCATCTTGTTTTTTGGGTCGGTGATTTTATGTTGCAGTTTGCCGTCATCTGTCAGTACCACCAGACCTTCGCTGTCACGGTCCAGTCTGCCGGCGGCATATATGTTTTTTTGTTTGATGTAATCGGCGAGTGTTTTGCGTCCCTGTTCATCTGTAAATTGACAAAGTACATCGAAAGGTTTGTTAAATAATAAAATCATATTACCTAAGGTCGTTATGTTGTCATTATTGCGGCTAAGAAAATGCCGAGGTGATAATTTATTTAGGTTTAAGCTGCCTGGAAATTAAATCGGTCGTAAATTATACCAGCGCTTGCGTCGTGCACTGGCAGCATCAAGGTGGTTAAAAATGGTGATCATTGCATCTTCATTTATGCCAGACCAGCGCAGGTCTTGTTTAGGCCCTTTGAATTCAGCATCGGTAACGATGGTGGTGAGTTGTTTGGTCATTGGCAAAATATGCTGGTGCTGTTCGACTAGTGTTTGAATTCGTTTTGAGCCGCGAAATTTCATCGCCGAAATTTTGTCTATGTTTTCCATGATGAGTTCAACACCGGGGTATTTTTTTAGCAGGTTGGATGCCATCTTGTAACCAATACCAGGAATACCAGGGATGTTGTCAACCTTGTCGCCCGCCAGCGCTAACAGGTCTGCTATCAATTCGGGTTTTACACCAAAGTTTTTTTCTACATCTTTGTAATGCAGAATTTTATTTCGTGCATAATCCCACCACACATCACCGGGTCGGAGTAATTGCGCGAGGTCTTTGTCAGCGCTGAGAATAGTAATTCTGAAACCTTGTTCACGTAAGTCTGTTGCCAGGGTGCCGATAATGTCATCACCCTCGAAACGATTGCTGGAAAAATCGGCAATGCCGGCAGCGCGACAAAAGTCACGGCAGTGTTTAAACTGGCTTTTGAGTTCAACAGGTGCAGGTGGGCGGTTGGCTTTGTATTCCGGGAATATTTCACGTCGGTAGGAGTTGGTTTGTTTGGCATCAAATGCACAGGCAATGTACTCTGGTTGTTCGAGTTCCAGTATTTCACGCAGGAATTCGGTAAAACCATATATTGCGTTGCTGGGGTTGCCGTCACGATCAACGATTTCATCAGAGTAGACGTGCCAGCCGCGAAAAATGTAGATGCTGCTATCGATCAGATAGGCATGTTTTTTTGTATGTAGTGTCATAAAAAAGCATTTTACTTCATTAGTCAGGAGCGTTGTAATACGAGTATGGTCGATTTAGTAAAAAGACGGTTTTTAAAGCAGGGTTTGTCTGGATTGAGTCTTTGTGGTGTTTCTGCTGTAAGGGCTAACGCATTGCTTGTGGGCTGTGGCAGGCAGAATGATTTCGGCTTGCAAGCTGTAGATAATAATGGCGTGCGCTTGCCTGCAGGTTTTAGTTCACGCATTATTGCAAATTCCGGTCAGGCGGTGATAAACGGGCAGGATTTTATCTGGCATGATGCGCCAGATGGCGGTGCCTGTTTTTCTACCGATGGTGGTGGCTGGATTTATGTTTCAAATAGTGAAATACAATCGTCAGGTGGTGCGGGTGCCATTGTCTTTAACGTCGGGGGAGATATTGTGGATGCCTACGCCATTCTAGAAAACACCAGCCGAAATTGTGCAGGTGGGGTTACCCCATGGGGCAGTTGGTTGTCATGCGAGGAAATTGATAAAGGTCGGGTCTGGGAGTGTTTTCCAGAAGGGCGCAAGCAGGCTATTGTGCGTCCTGCGCTCGGCGTGTTTAACCACGAAGCGGTTGCGGTAGATGAAGTCACTCAATATTTATATTTAACAGAAGATAAGGTGGATGGTTGCCTGTATCGCTTTATTGCTGACTCGCTGACCGAAAACGGCATCCCGGATCTTTCTTCAGGATTGTTAGAAGTGGCGGTACAGGACCATGAATTAAGCTTAAGCTGGACTGCCGTGCCTGACCCCCTGGCAATCAAACGTCCAACACGGTATCAGGTGGCTTTGGTTAGAACGTTTAACGGCGGGGAAGGCATTGCGTATTATAATGGGAATATTATATTTACCACAAAAGGCGATAACCGGGTGTGGTCTTATGATACAAAACATCAGGATTGTCAGTGTTTTATATGATGTTAAGCAGTCTTTAACGCCGATACTCACCGGGGTGGATAATATCACCGTTTCGCAGCAGGGCGATATTTATGTGGCGGAAGATGGCGGTGATTTGCAAATTGTGGTAATCGATAATCAGGGCAGTTTGTACCCGATTGCGCAATTAGATGGGCATGATGACTCTGAAATAACCGGAGTGGCATTCAGCCCGGACGGTAAGCGCCTGTATTTTAGTTCGCAACGTGGCACCACAGGGTTGTCTAAAAGTGGTGTTAGTTATGAAATTCAAGGATTTTGAAATACTGCCGATATTATGAATAACAGGTGGGTTAAACAAAATTACACTATATATAACTGAAATATCGATGTAAAATTCATTATCTTTAGTGTTATAAAACAGAAATAATAAAACATGTCAGCAACATCAAAAAAAGCCGTTATTGAACTGTCAAAAAAAGCCAGCCGTCTTTTTCGTGCCGGCCAACTTGAATCGGCTGAAAAAGTCTACTTAGAAGCTAAAGAAATTGATGCGGAAAACCCCTACGTATTGTCCGGTCTGGGTGACGTCTATCGCAAGCTCAACCGCTTTGAAGAATCTGGCGCGCAATATGATGCGGTACTAAAAAAAGATCAAAATAACATTTTTGCTTTACGGGGTGCGGGTGATGCGCGTCGTGGTATGAAGCAGCCGCTGCAGGCTATTCCATTCTGGCTGCGTTATCTGGAAATTAACGAAAAAGACAGTCATGTCATGGTGCGTATCGCTGATGCTTATCACAAGCTTGATGATAGCGAAAATGCGATTGATTTTTATGAGCAGTCGCTGGCCATTAAACCATATGACCCGTTTGCATTGTTGGGCTTAGGCAATGTTTACTATGCGCAGCATAATGATGAAAAAGCACTGGCCTGTTTTGAAAAGCTGTTAGCTAAAAACACCTCGCATAACGTAGTGTTAATGACCATGATCGGCAATATTTATCGCCGTCGAAAAGAATTTGACCGTGCGATGGATCATTATGAAAATGCGCTGAAGCTTGACCCAAAGAATAATTTTGCCTTATTTGGCATGGGTGACTGTTTTCGTGGTCAGCTGAACATGGAGAAAGCGGTGTTCTGGTGGCAAAAGATTCTTGACCAGGAACCCGATAACCAGTCACTTTGGACACGTGTTGGTGATGCTCTGGTATCGCTGAATCGATTTGATGAAGCAGTGCAGCATTATCACAGCAGTTTAAAAGTGGATCATGACCTGTATGCCGTACTGGGTCTGGCACGTGTTGCGCACAAACAGGGTGATTTTGATAAAGCCTGTTATCACTGCGAACAGGCGCTGGAAGTGGATAAAGACAATATACGTGCGCTGGAGGTACTGGCGCGTGTTTGTGACGATGCCGGTTACACTGAAAAGGCGCAGGCAGCGCGAGATCGAATTTCACAATAAGCTTCACGCCCTGATATTTCATAGAAACGCTAAATAATATTGTCTTAGCTAACGCTGATTTGTGCACATATCACCTGCACCGGATTGATGTGGTCTTCGTCAAGGCGGTGTTTTTGCCGCGAAGGACGAAAAGAACGCAAAATGCTGTTTACAGATAAAATACTATATAATTTTTTAAACGCCCGTGTTTATCTGCGTTCATCTGTGGAAACAAACACTTATTTGCGACTTTTGCGTCCTTCGCGGCTAATTATGTTTTTCAGGTGTTTTCGTATAGCCCGAAATTAATACAGTTTATTTCCCAATAAACGCCTATAATGCGCCCCTTTTTTCCTATTTAAAGAGAATCATCGTGACCGCAAAAATCCGTAATATTGCCATCATCGCTCATGTCGACCACGGCAAAACGACACTGGTTGATAAATTGCTTGAACAATCTGGCACCCTGGACGAGCGTAAAGCACCAGGCGAGCGCATTATGGATTCAAACGATCAGGAAAAAGAGCGCGGCATTACCATTACCTCGAAAAACACGGCGATTGAGTGGAATGATTACCACATCAATATTGTCGATACACCGGGACACGCCGATTTTGGTGGTGAGGTTGAACGTGTACTTTCTATGGTTGATTCGGTTTTACTGCTGGTTGATGCGGTAGATGGCCCGATGCCACAGACTCGTTTTGTTACCCAGAAAGCGTTTGCCATGGGTTTTAAACCAATTGTGGTTATCAACAAGATTGACCGCGATGGCGCAAATCCACACCGTGCGCTGGATTTGACCTTTGATTTATTCGATAAACTGGGTGCGACTGATGAGCAGTTAGATTTTCCGGTGATTTATGCTTCAGCTATTAATGGTTATGCCGGTGTTGAAGCTGAAGTTACTGGCGGTGATATGACACCTTTATTCGAGGCAATTATCGAGCATGTGCATGCGCCGGAAGTTGATCCAGATGGCCCTTTCCAGTTACAGATTTCAACACTTGATTACAATAGTTATGTAGGCATTATTGGTATTGGCCGCATTCGACGCGGCAAGGTTAAAACCAATATGGCAGTGAAAATTATTGGTGATGACGGTAAGGTGCGTAGTGGGCGTATTGGCCAGGTATTAGGTTTTCATGGTCTGGAGCGTGTTGAGGCTGAAGAAGCAGAAGCGGGTGACATTGTCGCGATTACCGGTCTTGATCCATTATCTATCTCCGATACCATTTGTGATCCTAATGTGGTTGAAGCATTACCGCCAATGACGGTTGATGAGCCAACCATTAGCATGACGTTTCAGGCAAACTCGTCACCCTTTTCCGGTCAGGAAGGCAAGTATGTCACCAGTCGAAATATCTGGGATCGCCTGCAGCAGGAACTTAAACACAATGTCGCGCTTCGCGTAGAGCAGATTGAGGGCGATAAGTATAAAGTATCGGGTCGTGGTGAGTTACATCTTTCGGTATTAATTGAAACCATGCGTCGAGAAAATTTCGAGCTGGCTGTGGGTCGCCCTGAAGTTATTATTCACGAAGAAAACGGTGTTAAGCTGGAGCCTTATGAAGAGCTCACCGCCGATATTGAAATCGAGCATCAAGGTGCGGTGATGGAAGCGCTGGGCAAGCGTAAGGCAGATCTAAAAGACATGGTGCAGGATGGTAAAGGCCGGGTTCGGCTTGATTTTATGATACCTGCGCGTGGTTTGATTGGATTTAGAACCGACTATCTTTCAATGACACGCGGCACGGGTTTACTGTACAGCGTGTTTGATCATTATGGCCCAATAGCGTCCGATGACATCGGTCAGCGTCTTAATGGTGTACTGGTTTCCAATGCCAGAGGCAAGGCGGTAGCTTATTCGTTATGTCCGTTGCAGGAGCGCGGCAAGTTACTGGTGGGTAATAATGATGAGGTTTACGAAGGTCAGATTGTGGGTATACACGCACGTGACAATGATCTTGTGGTTAATCCGATTAAACCAAAACCATTAACCAATGTACGTGCATCAGGTACGGATGAAGCATTGACTTTGTCTCCGCATATTAAGTTCACGCTGGAACAGGCTTTAGAGTTTATTGATGATGATGAGCTGGTAGAAGTGACACCGGAAAATATTCGTATCCGTAAGAAGCTTCTTAAAGAGCACGAGCGTAAGAGCGCGGGACGCGGTAAAGCCAGGTAAAGGGATTACATTCAGTATCTTACAACGCTGTCAGTCCAGGGTGGACGGTAATGCCTGTTTCATGCAGTGAAATTGCATACAATTAAAATGAATATTCAAAAATATTTGAAACAGGTCTTTCTATTTCATTTTCATTTTGAAACAGGCTGTTAGAAATAGGGTTTTGCAGACTACGGTAATTGTATTTCGGGAAAAACTCGGCTTTAATTCTTGGTTTCATTATTAGGTCTTCATCATTTTCACGCCATGGATTTTCATCTTTCGGCTCTGCACGCCATTCTTTTTGGTCGTCATTAACCATGTCAGACAAAGGTGTACGATAAGATTCTGGCAATTTTGTGATGCCGGCTTGTGCAAAAACAGCAGCGCTAACAAAGAATAATAATAAAAAGCCATTAAAGTGTTTCATCTCTATATTAAGGCCTTGATGAAAATCAAGGCCATTATTTTGAGTGATGGCTGGCATTTTATTTTGCAACCTGGTGTTGCCATTTAAGGCTTTTGAACCAGTACTGATAAGAGCTGTCGATCCATTCGTCAGATTCATGCGCAACAATCCAGGAATTTAAAAAGTTAAGCATTTCCTGATTGTTTTTCTTTATTGCAAAAGCTTCTTTTGTTGTAAGTAGTGGTTTTTTTAGCGGCAGGTCAACCTGGTCTGGATGTTTTAAAGCGATAAATTCAGGAACAGGTGAAGATGATATAAAGGCATGTACCGAGCCATTGATCACCGCTGAAGTTGCCTCTTTTGTGGTTTCTCTTAAGTCCAGTTTCGCTTTGGGAAAGACTTTTCTGGCGAGCTCGGCTGACACGGTGCCTTTTACCGCCGAGATGTATATTTTTTCGTTATTGAGATCTTTTATGCTGGTAAAGTCTTTGGTCAGGCTTAAACAACTTGCCAGGCTATATCCCGAGCTTGCGTAGGGATTGGAAAAATTAACTTCAAGCGCGCGTTTGGGCGTAATGGAAAGGCCTGACGCAATGATATCAATTTCGCCTTTTTTTAATGCGGGAATCATTTTATCCCATTGATATTGCTTGTATTTAACTTTTACGCCCATGTCTTTAGCGAGTTGATTGGCGATATCGATCTCAAAGCCAATTAGTTTTCCTTCTTTGTTTTTCATCACCCAGGGCGGCAAAATCGAGACACCAACCGTTATTTCACCCTTTTTTTGTATGTCATAAAAAAGATCATTGTTGCCGGAATCGGCGTGCAGTCCCTGATTAAAAGCAAGGCTAAGAATAAGTAAAAAGAGTAACCTGAAACGCTTCATTGAAAACCCCATGGATTATATTAGCAACCTGCCAGACAGGAAACTTGTCGGCTATTGCTATCTTGCGTTATTTGATTGTTGAGTGCAATTGGCGCATTGCACTTACGTTAACGCTTGTAGTTAACACCGCTGGTTATAAGTTCCGGATTTTCGAATTTGTGGGCTCTACTGATAGATTGTTCAGCTAAAACGAAAGTAAATTATTTTGAAGAAATTGTGAAAAAACTGAATTGTCTAATGAAAACCATAGCTTTATCAAGCGGTTGACTGATTTTCGGGGTGGGGGTTTGTTATGAATAATAAATCATCTGGAAATACTTGTTGAAGTCGACATATGTGCTGCATATTCCTGTATAATCCGCCGGCTAAATTAGCCTGTTATGCTTGTCAGAACCTGTTTTTGGTGATGATAGAGTTTGAGGCCTGAAAACTATGTCTTTCAGGTCGACAATTGATTAACAGCCAGAATGATTAATATAAACATTTAACACAGAAAATCACGAGTATTAGGATATGGTAGATTTAACTAAATATAGAAACATCGGTATTTTTGCCCACGTGGATGCCGGTAAAACCACAACTACAGAACGTATTCTAAAACTGACCGGTAAAATTCATAAAACCGGTGAAGTGCATGACGGTGAAGCGACTACCGACTTCATGGAACAGGAGCAGGAACGTGGTATTACCATTCAGTCAGCAGCAACCAGCTGTGAGTGGAATGGTCACCGCTTAAATATTATTGATACCCCGGGACACGTTGACTTCACTATCGAAGTATACCGTTCATTAAAAGTACTGGACGGCGGCATAGGTGTGTTCTGTGGCTCTGGTGGTGTTGAACCACAATCAGAAACCAACTGGCGATATGCCAATGACTCAGAAGTATCCCGTGTTATTTTCGTCAACAAACTTGACCGAATTGGCGCTGATTTTTACCGCGTGGTTAAACAGGTAGAAGAGGTACTAGGTGCTCATCCACTGGTTATGGTTTTACCTATCGGTATTGAAGAAAAATTTAAAGGCTGTGTTGATCTGTTAACCCGCAAAGCCTGGATCTGGGATAACGAACAGGATACAACGGCTTACCGTGTAGAAGAGCCACCTGCTGAAATGGCTGAGCAAATCGAAGAATGGCGTGAAAAATTAATCGAGACTGCCGTTGAGCAGGATGATGATGTAATGGAGCGTTACCTTGATGGTGAGGAGCCTACAGCAGAAGAAATCAAGAAATGTATCCGTAAGGGCACACTAAATATGGACTTCTTCCCAACATATTGTGGTTCTGCGTTTAAAGACAAAGGTGTTCAGTTAGTACTGAACGCAGCTGTTGATTACCTGCCTGATCCAACAGAAGTTAAACCTCAGCCAGAAGTTGACCTGGAAGGTAATGAGACAGGCGAGTTTGCGATTGTCGATCCTGACAAACCATTACGCGCACTGGCATTTAAAATAATGGATGACCGTTTCGGTGCGTTAACCTTTATTCGCATTTATTCTGGCCGTATGGATAAAGGCATGACTGTGCTCAATACCTTTACCGGTAAAACCGAACGTATTGGACGTATGGTTGAAATGCATGCCGATGATCGCATCGAATTAGATGGCGCACAGGCGGGTGACATTATTGCTGTTGTTGGTATGAAGAATGTGCAGACCGGTCACACCTTATGTGATGAAAAACAGCCTGCAACGCTGGAACCGATGGTGTTCCCTGATCCGGTTATTTCGATCTCGATCTCACCTAACGATAAAGGTGCGTCAGAAAAACTCGGTATTGCACTGGGTAAAATGATTAAAGAAGATCCATCATTCCGTGTTGAAACCGATGAAGACAGTGGCGAGACCATCCTTAAAGGAATGGGAGAGCTGCATCTTGATATTAAAGTGGATATTCTTAAACGTACCCACGGTATTGATGCAACCATTGGTAAACCACAGGTGGCCTATCGTGAAACAATTACGAAACGGATCGAAGACTCTTACACCCATAAGAAGCAATCGGGTGGTTCAGGTCAGTTTGGTAAGATTGATTACATCATTGAGCCGGGCGAGCCGGGTACTGGTTATGAGTTTGAGTCAAAAGTAACCGGTGGTAACGTACCACGTGAGTTCTGGCCAGCGATTGAAAAAGGTTTTAGGCTTATGAGTGACCGCGGTGTGCTGGCCGGTTTCCCATGTCTGGACTTTAAAGTGACATTAATGGATGGCCAGTTCCACGCAGTGGATTCATCTGCAGTGGCGTTTGAGCTTGCGGCTAAAGCGGCCTATCGTCAATCAATGCCAAAAGCGGGTCCGCAATTAATGGAGCCGATCATGAAGGTGGATGTGTATACCCCAGAAGATCACGTAGGTGATGTTATCGGTGATTTGAACCGTCGCCGCGGCATGATCAAATCACAGGAAGCAAACCCAACAGGTGTTCGCATTAAAGCAGAATGTCCGTTGAGTGAAATGTTTGGTTACATTGGTTCACTGCGTACCATGACTTCAGGTCGTGGCCAGTTCTCTATGGAATTTCTGCATTATGTAGCAGCGCCAAGAAACGTGTCTGAAGATGTTATTAAAGAAGTGAAGGAGCGCGAAGCCGCGAAGTAACTAATATTGAAGTGCTGCTTCATACTGTTCTGAAAAAGCCGGCTCTTTTAGGCCGGCTTTTTTTTCGTTATTATATAAAGATATTTTAAGTGGCCTTATAAACCTAGAAACCGCAGTTGACCGCTCTATTGAGGTTTTAACGACATGATTCCAAATAGGTTTTCAGCACTACAGGATTCACCCATTGGGTGAGTCCGCTACGAGCTGAATTGCACGGTTTTCGGGGCGCATGGCTGCGTTATAACTCCCTGGAATGGAGTAACCATTCCGCGTCGCTATGCCTTGCCCTGCACCCCGAAAACCGCACACTCCAACCCGTCCAACTGCGGTTTCCAGGATAAATGACAATTGAAACAAGCTGGTTAATTGGCTTACATATACCTGCCCAATTAATGCCTCCGATTGTACTGTGGCTCACTAATATTTTATTCGCCAGCATATTGTTGTTCGCCGCTATAAAAGTTGAATTCAGGCAATTACTCAATAACAAACCGGGTCAGCATGTTTATTTTGGTGCGATGGTTATGCTGTTGTTACTGTGGGGGCTAAAAGCCGGGATATCACCGGGTCTGGGTTTTCATCATTTAGGTGCAACGCTGTTTACCCTGATGTTCGGCTGGCCACTGGCCATTTTTGGGCTGGCAATTATTATGCTAGCCTCTGTGCTTTTGCAGCATAACGAGTTAATCGGCCTGGGTGTTAACGGCTGCTTGAGTATAGTCATACCAGTGCTAACAAGTTGCGCAGTTTTAAAGCTGTCACAAAAATATTTACCGGATAATTTTTTTATCTTTATATTTGTCGTTGCGTTCTTTGGTGCCGGCATCGCTGTCGCAGTCAGTCGTTTATCTTCAATTGTATTATTAAGTTTGGTTAACGCTTATCCGGAAACTAAATTAATTGAAGAGTCTCTGCTTTACACGCCGTTATTTATGTTCCCGGAAATGTTTATCACCGGCATGCTGATCAGTGTTTTTGTTGTCTATAAACCGGATTGGGTTATCACTTTTGATGATGAGCGTTATATTACAGGCAAGTAACATGTGAGAATTTTGAAGATGATAGTGCTTCAATTAATGCGTGTGAATGAAAGTTGCACTATAAATATTTTCGGATTTTTACGCAGCCTGGCCCAGGTATTACCCTGAAAGACGCCAAATATGTAGGGCTGTTGAAAAATATAACCGTGGTTTGATATTGCTCAGTTGTTATTCCTGAATAGTGGCAAAAGTGTTTCTATTAACTGGTTGATATGTTCTTTTTTATGTTTTGCCGAAAGCGTTATTCTTAAACGTGATGTGCCTTCTGCTACAGTCGGTGGTCGAATGGCGGTCACCAGGAATCCTGAATCAAATAATTGTTGACTGATTAATACTGCTTTTGCATCATCACCAATAAGTAATGGCTGTATTGCTGTCTGACTGTTTTCAATAGCTAAACCTGTCTGACTGCAACAGTTTCTAAAATAGGAAATGTTATTGTTTAAGGTTTGCAAATGTTCAGGTTCGTTTTGTATGATGTGTAAACTGCAGCGTGTGGCTTCAGCGATTGCAGCTGGCATTGCGGTGGTATAAATATAGCTGCGTGCTTTCTGGATCAGGGTTTCAATTAGTTCGTCACTGCCGGCAATGAAGGCACCGGCAGTACCCATGGCTTTACCCAGGGTCGCCATGTAAATCGGTACCTCTGTGCTGCTTAATGAAAAATGCTGCAAGCAGCCTTTGCCGGTTTGACCCAGCGTGCCAAAGCCATGAGCATCATCAACCATCAACCAGCTGTCTGTTGTTTTGCACAAAGCGGCTAATGCCGGTATGTTGGCAATGTCGCCATCCATGCTAAAAACGCCATCGCTTAACACCAGCTTTTCTGCCAGTCTTTCAGACGGGGTATTATCTGCTTTTGAGATTTTTTTTTGCAGGCTGGAAACATCGTTATGCAGGTAACGCTGAAAACGCGCACCGCTGATTAAACCACCGTCAATTAAAGAGGCGTGATTTAAACGATCTTCAAAGACGTAATCATTTTTGTCGATTAAAGCCTGGCATAAGCCAAGATTTGCCATGTAACCGGTGGAGAATAAAATGGCACGCGGGTAAGTGGTGAATTCGGCTAATTCTTCTTCAAGCTGATGGTGTGCAATTGAATGGCCATTGACCAGGTGCGCGGAGCCGCTGCCAACGCCGAATTTTTTTATGGCATCGATGGTTGCCTGTTTTATTTGTGGATGGTTAGCAAGACCAAGATAGTCGTTACTGCAGAAGCTGATGACGTTTTTATCGTCAATTATAATTTCGGTTTGTTGCGGGCTTTTGATTATGCGGCGCGATCGGTAACGATGCTGTCGCTTTCTTTTATTGAGTTCCTGGCTGAGGTCTTTCAACCTGGAAACCTCAGCAGGAGCATGCTGATTGTTTACCTGTTGTTTCTATTACCTGTTTAGAGTTCAGGCCTAATTTATCAAATAGCTGCCGATCATGGCTTTCAGCCGGATTGTCTGTGGTTAATAATTTATCACCATAGAAAATAGAGTTAGCACCAGCAAGAAAACATAAAGCCTGGGTTTCATCAGACATTTCTGTGCGACCGGCGGATAAGCGCACGACGGACGCCGGCATGATGATTCGGGCAGTTGCAATGGTGCGAATAAACTCAAGTGGTTCAAGTTTATCAACACCATGTAACGCAGTACCTTCGACCTGAACAAGCATATTAATCGGTACGCTGTCCGGGTGCTGCGGCAGGTTCGAGAGCTGTTGCAAAAGAGAAACGCGATCGCTACGTTCTTCGCCCATGCCTAAAATTCCGCCACTGCAGACATTAATGTTTGCTGCTCGAACGTGTTCAAGCGTATCAAGACGGTCCTGGTAAGTGCGGGTGGTGATGATGTCACCATAATGTTCGGGTGAAGTATCCAGGTTGTGATTGTAATAATCCAGCCCGGCGTCTTTCAGGCGCTGGCTTTGTTTTTCGGTCAGCATACCCAGAGTAACGCAGGTTTCCATGCCAATATCTTTTACTGCGGTTATCATATCAATAACCTTCTCAAGATTCTTATCTGTTGGGTTACGCCAGGCTGCGCCCATGCAGAAGCGGCTGGCGCCATTGTCTTTTGCCTGTTGCGCTTTTTCAATAACCTCATCCAGTGGTAATAAACGTTCACGTTCGACTTGTGCATCGTTTTTAGAGCTTTGCGAGCAGTAGCCGCAGTCTTCCGGGCAGGCACCGGTTTTAATGCTTAATAAGGTGCTGATCTGAACCTGATTGGGGTCGAAATTTTTTCGATGAATACATTGAGCATGAAACAGCAGGTCGTTAAAGGGTAATTCAAACAGTGCTGAAATTTCCTGTTTTGACCAATCGTGGCGTAATACCGGATTACTTAATTCTGACATGGTGAGTACTTCTGGTTATAATTAAGCCTATATTACACTACAGGGATGAGTAGCCAAAATGGAACTTGCGCAAAAGTTAATATCAAATCTGTTCCCTTGCCGATGTATTTTTTGTCAACGAACAGTGAAGCAGGGCTTTGAAATATGTCCGGACTGTTACCAGGCGCTACCACATAATGATGTTTGTTGTGTGTCTTGTGCGCTACCGCTGGCTGAGGATATCAATAATGTGGTGTTGTGTGGGCGCTGCATCCAGAAGTTGCCTGCTTATGATTATGCCCACAGCCTGTTTCGATATGAAGGTGACGTCATCGGGCTTGTGCATCAGCTAAAGTTTGGTGAGAAAATCGGTTTTTCGCGAAGCATTGGTGAAATGTTACTGATGGAATTGCTTAAAACAAACGAAAAACCGGATTGTTTATTGCCCGTGTCATTACATAAGTCTCGTTTGCGGCAACGAGGCTTTAATCAGTCAATTGAAATATCTCGAGTACTCGCCAAAAACCTCGCTATACCGATTGAGCATACTGCTGTAGTACGGCAGCGAAGCACGGCTGCTCAATCCGGTTTAAATGCAAAACAGCGTCTTAAAAATATCAAAGGTGCGTTTAGTGTGGTGGCTGAATTAAATTACAAACATGTATTGATTGTTGATGATGTGATGACGACGGGCGCAACCGTTAATGAACTGGCTAAAGTGTTGAAAAAGAATAAAGTGGAACGCGTTGGTGTGTTGAGTATTGCGCGTGCGCCGGTGCAGGCATAGTTTTAAGTTTTAAGGTTCTTTGCTTACAACTTAATACTTCTAATTAAAACTATGAAATTATTGCGGAAAACTGATAGTCTAGAAATACCCCGGTAAACAGCACTAAACCAAACCAGTTATTATTCAAAAACGCCTGAAAACAACGTTCTCTAGTTCTATCTTTTATTAAATATTGCTGATAAACAGCAAACAGGCTGGCAGCTGCCACGCCCAGATAATAAAAACCGCTAAGTTCTGCGCGGTGGCCGATAAGAATTAAATTAAGAATCAGTAAGATCTGTATTAAACCAATAATTAATTTGTCCTGGTTGCCAAATAAAATGGCAGTCGACTTAACGCCAATCCTGATGTCATCATCATAATCTACCATGGCATACATAGTGTCGTAAGCCGTTGCCCATAAAATTGTTGCCAGAAAAATTAACCAGGTAACGGCTGTTACTTCGTTTGCCTGTGCGGCATAAGCCATCGGTGCTGACCAGCCAAATGCTGCGCCTAGATGAACTTGCGGTAAATAATGGTAGCGTTTCATGAAAGGGTAACTGGCTGCAAGCAAAATACCGCCCAGCGACATCCAGATCGTCAGCTCATTCATAAATAACACTAAAGTAAAAGCTGTTAAACTAAGCAGCGAAAATATCAGTATGGTTTCCTTCCTGGTGATTTTTCCTGATGCAAGTGGTCGTTGTTTAGTACGCTTTACTTTGCCATCAATTTCACGGTCGGCGTAATCATTGATTGCACAACCAGCAGAGCGCATCAAAATAACACCGGTAACAAAAACAAACAAAACCAGCGGGTCGGGCCAGCCTTCTGCGGCTATCCATAAAGCAATGAGTGTTGGCCACAGCAATAAAAAAATACCAATCGGCTTATCCAGTCGTGTGAGTTGCGCGTAGAGGCCGACTTTTTTATAAAAGTCGCTGTGTTGTAAAGTGGATTGTTGTTGCCTAAGTCTGATTTTTAATTTAGCAAATGATGCTTCTACTTTATCGAGTAATGGATGTCTGGCAATATAATCGATAGATTTATCAGCTTGTTTTACTATAAATTTAAAAATAAATTGTAAGGTCTGGATAACTATTTTTAATAAATCAGAAAAGGTGTTAAATAAATCTTTTATAAATGCACTGCCTTGCCGCCAGAAACTTGTTATTTTTGGCAGTAATGTAGGAGTGGGTCCCGAATTTATTGGTGATTTGGCCATCGAAGTAATTTTACCTGATTCAGCTTTCTAGTAGCGAAATCGAAGTATAGTTTTTATTATCCGTAACTTTATGATACACATCAGTGCTACCTTAAATAATGAGCAAGAATTATGAAAAATATACGTACTTTTGAAAGTTTTACACCACAGATTAATGAAACGGCGTTTATAGATGAAAGTGCCGTAGTAACGGGCAATGTTTTTATCGGTGCCGACAGCTCTGTCTGGCCCTGTTGTTCTATACGGGGTGATATACATTCGATTGTTGTTGGTGAGCGAACCAATATCCAGGACGGTTGTATTTTACATGTCACTCATGACAGTGAATTTGCACCGGGTGGTTTTAAATTGACGATTGGAAATGATATTACGGTCGGGCATAACGTGATATTACATGCCTGTACGGTTGAAGATCGGTGCCTTATTGGTATGGGTTCGGTGGTGTTAGATGGTGCAGTTGTGGAGTCAGGAGCAATGATTGGTGCTGGTAGTCTGGTGCCGCCCAACAAGGTTCTACAAGGGGGCTATATGTGGTTAGGAAGCCCGGTTAAAAAAGTGCGTGAGTTAACGGATAAAGAAAAAGACTTTCTAGAATATTCAGCCAAACAATATGTAAAACTTAAGAATCGCCATTCTGGCTAACATGGATATTTCATGGCTAGGGCAACTCTGATTAAGTATCATAAATTCTGGTGATGCCCAAAAGTCAGAATCAAGGCATTGCTTTGACAGATTTTTGCTCCTGCAAAATCTGCATTCCCTCCATCCATGGAGGTCAAAGCATGCTTATTGCATGGTAAAAAGTAATAACACAGAGTCTGGCTTTTGGGCATCGCCCCACAGGGCGGGCTTTTAAGCGCACATCTTCTGCGTTATGCTTCTTATGAAGGCCCATAATTAATAATATCGGCATTCATTTCGAAACATGCCTTGAAAAATTTGCAGGGAGCAAACTTTCACGGTAGCCTCGCAGAGGTGAAGCGCATGGATGCGCTGAATAATATGTACGCTTAAAAGCCCGCAGAATTTATGAGACTTAATCAGAGGTGCCCTAGACTAAATGCGTCTTAAGTGTATGAATATAATAAAAATTGTCGGCAATTAAAAAATCATGCTGTTGCTTCAATATACTGTATTCCAATGAAGGTAGGATCTGGACTAACAGTTCACAGATTAATGCGCATAGTGGTTATAGCGAAACGGTAATGCGTTTGACAATTTGTGACAAACCAGCAACTTCTACTGCTAAATTATGTATTATACTGCGACCTGTAAGTTATTGATTACCGTTGGTATAACTCCAGGTGTTAGAGAGTAACGAAACCCCGTCAAACATAATTGATCTCAGTCGAAGTCTCCAGCAAAAAGAGACTGAGATTGAATTATTGCAGCAAACCTTTACTGAAATCGGCAGTGAACTTGATCTGGACAGAATTTTTCAGATTGCATCAGAGCGTGCGCGTGAGTTAATTAATGCTGATACCTTATTAATCCCCATACTTGACGATGACTGCGAAACCTACACCTACCGTGGTGGTGCAGGTAATAATGCTGAAGAAATTATTGGTGAATCATTGCCCATAAAGTTTGGTGTCTGCGGTTGGGTCTGGAAACATAAAAGACCCTGGTGGCGGGGTATGCTGGATGAGCTGAGCGAAGAAGAAAAAAACTGCTGGGAAAAAGAAGTTGGTAATATGATTCTTGTGCCATTACAGGGTAAACAGCATTTTCTTGGTGGCATAGCGGGTTTAAATAAAACAGGTGGCGATAACTTTGATAAAAAGGACTTAAATCTGTTGCAACTCTTTGCCAGTATCGTTTCCGTTGCCATAGAAAATGCGATGGCGGTTAATAGCATGGAAGTCTCTCATCAATTAAATGACAATTATCGCTTAGAGCTGGAAGTTTTAAATAAGCAGCTTGTCGAGAGCAGCAAAGAGCTTGAATTTCTGTCTTTATACGATTCAGTGACGGCTTTGCCTAATCGCTCGTTATTTTATGATCGTTTTACACGCGATTTGACAGAAGCTGTACATAATGAAGGCGCTATTGGTGTTTTGCTAATTGATATTGATAGTTTTAAGAATATCAATGATGCGCTAGGTCATGATCGTGGCGATTTGTTATTAAATAAAATCGCCAGACGCTTTGAGGCAGAAGTTAATAATAATGAAACCCTGGCACGTTTAGGCGGTGATGAATTTATTATTGTATTGCCGAATCATGATCGGGTAAAAATAATTAAGCGTGCCGAGAAATTAATAAACTGCTTGAACAATGTATTTACCATTGAGCAGCATAAAATTGTCATTAATGCGAGCATCGGGGTCGCTTATTACCCAGATCATGGCAATACCATCAGTGGTTTATTGAGCCATGCAAGTTTCGCTATGTACGAAGCAAAAAATAGTAAGCTTAATGTGTGTGTTTACAACCCGGATAATGATCATTTGGCGCAGGGGCACCTGGCAATGGTTGCTGATGTGCGTAAAGCATTAAATGAACAACAGTTTGAGTTGTACTACCAGCCAAAAATAAATGCAGCAGGCGGCCAGATAACTGCGGTTGAAGCATTAGGGCGTTGGCACAGCAAAAAACACGGTAATGTGCCGCCGAAAATATTTATCGGCGTACTTGAGCAAAATGGATTAATTAATGAGTACACTTATTGGGCGATTAAAACAGCATTAAAAGAAGCCAGGGCATGGCGAAAAAATTTTACCACTATGCGTGTTGCAATCAATCTGTCGCCGCAAACATTAATGCATCCTGATTTTAAAGATAACATGGATCAGATTATTAAGGATAAACGGGATGGAGAGTTACTCACTTTTGAAATTACCGAAAATCTTTTTCTGTCAGAGTTTGATCGTCTGGCTGATGTTCTAATGCATATTTGTTCGCTTGGGGTGGAGTTATCCATTGATGATTACGGTACCGGTTATTCCTCTTTAAGCCGATTGCGTCGTTTGCCAGTAAGTGAGTTAAAAATTGATCAGTCTTTTATAAAAGAACTGGTTGCTAATAAAGATGACCAGGCAGTTGTTCATTCAACTATTGAGCTGGCGCACAATCTTTGTTTAACTGTTGTTGCTGAAGGAGTGGAAAACCAGGCGGCACTTGATTTATTAATAAAGCTGGGTTGTGATACAGTGCAGGGTTTTCTGATAAGTAAACCGTTAACACTTAAGCAGTTTAATGCGTTTATTTATAATCTTGCATAACATTATATGCAGTCAAAAACGAATAGAGTTTAGCCGCAAAGAACGCAAAATAAACGTTTTTAGCCGGTTGGGAAAATGATACTGTTCTCATCTCAGCAGTAAAAATCGCCTGCAAAGCTACTGTCTCCTCGACAACAGCTCCTTCGTTATCCTGCTGCCTACGTCCTGTACATATGCATTGCCTTATACCACCATCACGGATGGTGAAATTGCAAATATTTGCCCTACATCCTCGTGCTTATTATGCAGGCCTACATTTGATTAACCTAAATAAATCAGTTGAATCGTAGCGAGAGAGATCAAGGTGTTGAATATACGATACTTTATCGGTTATTTTGAACGAAAACGTATCACCCTTACGGTGAGTTCAAAATGTTCGAAAAAGTCTTGTAGATTCAGTGCATTGGTCGTTCGCAGTAGGTTCAACTGATTTATTTAGGATTAACATTAAAAATATTTTTTGTGCTTTTCTTCGCGTCCTTTGCGACAAAAAACGTTTTTTTACAGTATCTCTTAAGTATATTTCTCGCTATCTGGCTAGTGTTTATTCTTTGGTAACGATATAACCAATACCACGGACTGTTTTAATCAGATCAGTTTGCAGTTTTTTACGTAAGTGATGGATGTATACTTCAATGGTATTGCTTTCTATTTCATCACCCCAGCTATAAAGTTTTTGTTCCAGGTGATGTCGTGATAATACGCGTCCCTGATTGCTAACTAATTCAACTAACAGTGCAAATTCTCTACGTGATAATTCAACGGTTAAATTATTGTATTCAACAGTATGTGCTGTGGTATCAATTTTTATATTGCGGTATAGAATGATTTCAGATGCTTTGCCACGTGTGCGTCGGGCTAAGGCACGAAGTCGAGCGCTTAATTCAGCAAATTCAAAGGGTTTAATTAAATAATCATCTGCGCCCGCATCCAGGCCTTTGACACGATCAGACAGATCATCCTGAGCAGTTAAGATTAAAACAGGGGTGTCATTATTCGACCTACGCATTTTTTTCAGCACATCCAGGCCGCTCATTTTGGGCAGGCCAATATCCAGAATAATGCAGTCATATTGTGTTTCAAGAACAGCGGACAATGCGGTTTCACCATTTTTTACCCAGTCAATAGCGTTGTCTTCGCGTCTTAAACCTGCGCAAACACCGTTGCCTAATAAAATGTCATCTTCAACCAGTAATATTCTCAAAATAATAAACCGCTAGTTTTGTTGCTGATGGTTTCTTAAGGTAGTCTTAAAAGCTTATCTTAACGTTATAAAATTGATATGTATTAAGGAATGTTTAAGGATAGCCAGCTATTATTACCGCCGTCTCAAAATTACACTATATTTTTTATGAAACAACTAATTTCAACTGCTATATTTGCTTTATTGCTTTTAAGTCACAATAGCTTTGCGGCGTTAAATCAGGCGCCAGATATTAACCTTCCCTGTATTGACGGCAGTGTAAAGCTTGCTGAGCTTAAAGGAAAGGTCGTTTATCTGGATTTTTGGGCCTCGTGGTGCGAACCCTGTAAAAAATCGTTTCCCTGGTTGCATGACATTAAACAAAGTTATGCAGACAAGGGTTTTGAGGTTGTAGCGGTAAACCTTGATAAAGATAGAAAACTGGCAGATGCCTTCCTTAAAGAAATGGATGTGAACTTCGTGGTTGCTTTTGATGAGAACGGTGAAAGTGCATCAAGCTACAAATTAAAAGGCATGCCGAGCAGTTATTTAATCGGTCGAGATGGCAAGCTTTATGCCTCACACATCGGTTTTAAAGAAAAAGACAAAACAAAGCTGGAGCAGGCTATCAAAGAACTGCTGGCTAAATAGTGGGTAATTCCAAGATGAAAAGATGCTACGTATTTGTTTTTATTGCATTCCTGTCAGGTTGCAGTTCGATGGGAGTAGAGCCATGGGAACGCGATTTGCTGGCTAAAGATTCAATGCAGCTGGTTCCCGATTATTTTGATAATTTCTATGATGAGCATATTTATTTTAGTAAGGAAGCGTCCAGCGGTGGCCAGGGTGTTGGTGGCGGAGGTTGCGGATGCAATTAACAAATATTAAAAGCAAGATTAGTCTTGCTACCTGTTCATTGCTGCAGGTAACTGCAACCGCAGCACAGGCGGCTGATTCTGAATGGGATATCGATACGGCTATTCTTTTTTATAGTGAGAGTGATAGTCGTGTTAGTGCCTTCGAGCCAGCCATTTATGCAGGAAGAAATATTGGTGATGAGGGTGAACGTATCGATCTCAGATTAGTGGTCGATGTCTTAACCGGTGCGACACCGAACGGTGCGCATGCCTCTTCCGTTGCACAAACATTTACAACGCCATCAGGTAATGGAACATATACTGCCAATCCTGGTGAGACACCACTTGATGAGACCTTCAAGGATACTCGTGCGGCATTCGGTGCGGACTGGACTTTGCCCGTTAACCGCTTATCAAGGGTTAAACTTGGATTGAACGCTTCAAGCGAGTATGACTACCTGTCGCTAGGTGTGAGTGGCAGTTACATTCACGATTTAAACAATAAAAATACAACGCTTACCGCGAGTCTGGCATTCAATAATGATACCTACACCCCGGAAGGCGGCATTCCTGCTGCGCTGAGTCCAATGCGGCAGGCAGGGACGGGTATAAACCGTGACGGCAGCAGTGATACAAAAACAATCACTGATTTTCTTATAGGTGTTACCCAGGTAGTCAGTCGCAGCACGATAATGGAGCTGAATTATTCGTATGGCACTGTCGGATGGTTATCTGACTGACCCGTTTAAAATTGTGACGGTAGTCGATCCGGCAACGGGTTTGCCTGCGACAGGGGGTTTTTTTGATACAGCAGCAACGGGAAATTTGCCCTATGTCTATGAAAACAGGCCGGACTCACGTCAACGCAATAATTTATTCTTTAGAGTGGCGCATCATCTTACAGAAGACGTTATTCATTTTTCGTATCGCTATTTCTGGGATGACTGGGGTATTAGTTCTAATACCTTTGATTTGAAATATCGCTACCAGATGGGGCGCAGTTATCTGCAGCCACATGTGCGTTATTATTTGCAGGAGGAAGCTGACTTCTATCGTCATAATCTGGTACAGGGTACCGATGTCGATGCGAATGGTACCGTGTTACTGACAAGAAGTTAGTAGTGACTCAAGGTTGATGAAATTCACTACCACAACCTTAGGTTTGAAGTATGGTTATGCCATAAGCAAGAGCAGTGAGATATCGGTGCGTGGTGAGTTTATGAATCAGACTTTTGATGATGGCAATGTTCCTGCAGGAGAAGAGACACCGGATCTTGATGCGGTTATTCTGAATGTTGGTTATTCTGTTGTCTGGTAATAACTTTACTGTTATAAAAACGTCATTGCTGTCACGTTAAAAAAAATTATCTAAACAGTCTGATGTAGCAAACATTGCTAGGGTAGTTCTAATCCGAGACATGAATTGGGACCCGTTGTCTGAGACACGCTGTAAATACATCCATGTACGCTCGGATGCCGCGTCCATGCGGCATACGGTCTCAGGCAACGGATCCCACTCCATGCCTCTAACAGTTAACGGGGCAGCAGTGGTTACTGTTATAAAAAAATCGCTATGCTTTTATCAGCAGATTTCGAATATGCTGGATTACAGGTTTTGTTTGCGGCCTCACATTACGCCAGATGTAAAATGATTCTGCGGCCTGTTCAACTAACATTCCCAGGCCATCAAACACTTTTGTTGCGCCGCTGTTTGTAGACCATTGCATAAAGGGTGTTGCCTTAGCGGCGTACATCATGTCATAGCTACAGCTGTGCTTTCTGAATATAGAATCAGGAAGTGGCGGCAGCTCGCCTTGCAGACTGGCAGATGTGCCATTAATGACAAGGTCGAAATCTGCCTGATTAATTTCATCTAAACCACAGCCTTTAATATTACCTAAATCCGCAAAATCATTAGCCAGCTGTAGCGCTTTTTGTTTTGTACGGTTAGCGATTAACAGTGATGATGGCCGTTGTTGCAGTAACGCTTCCAGTACACCGCGTACAGCGCCGCCTGCACCAATGAGCAGGATGTCTTTATCTCTTATCTGGATGTTATGGTTTTGCACCAGGTCACGCACCAGGCCGGTGCCGTCAGTGGTGTCGCCAAACAGGCTGCCATCCTGTTGCAGCATTAATGTGTTCACTGCGCCTGCACGTTGTGCGCGATCACTGCGTTGCGTGGCACATGACCAGGCGTCTTCCTTAAACGGTACAGTAACATTTAAGCCTTTCCCATTATTATCCAGAAATTTTTTTACCGCCTGATCAAATTGACCGATCTCGGCAAGCTCTGCGGTGTAAATGAGAGACTGTCCGGTCTGTTCGGCAAACAGGGTGTGTATCTGTGGTGATTTGCTGTGTGCTACCGGGTTGCCAAAAACTGCATAACGATCGATGGTTTCAGCCATTGACTACTTAGCCTCTGACAGCTAACCACTGTGCCACTGTTTTTGCGTAGTAGGTCAAAATGCCATCGGCACCAGCACGTTTGAATCCCAGTAAGCTTTCCAGTACCGTCGCCTTTTCATCAAGCCAGCCATTTTGTGCAGCGGCTTTTAACATGGCGTATTCGCCACTCACCTGATAAACATAAGTGGGAATGGCAAACTCGTCTTTTACACGGCGGACAATATCAAGATAGGGCATACCGGGTTTTACCATAAACATGTCTGCGCCTTCTTTAATATCAAGCTCAACTTCACGCAGCGCTTCATCTGAGTTTGCCGGATCCATCTGGTAACTGTATTTATTGCCGCTGCCGAGATTTTTTGCAGAGCCTACTGCATCGCGAAAAGGACCATAAAAACTGGAAGCGTATTTTGCAGAGTAAGCCAGTATGCGGGTATGGATAAATTTATTCTTCTCCAGTGCCTGACGTATTGCGCCAATACGGCCATCCATCATGTCTGACGGAGCAACCACATCGGCCCCTGCCTGTGCGTGTGATAGCGCCTGTTTAACCAGTACCGCAACGGTTTCGTCATTTAATACATAACCAGTACTATCGATCAGGCCATCCTGACCGTGACTGGTAAACGGGTCGAGGGCAACGTCGGTAATAACGCCTAGCTCGGGTAGGGCTTTTTTTAGTTCTGTTACGGCTGTTTGTGCCAAACCATCAGGGTTATAAGCTTCAGCGGCATCATCTGATTTTTTATTTTCTGAAACAACCGGAAAAAGTGCGATGGCTGGAATGCCCAGTTCAAAACATTGCCTGGCTTCTTCCAGCAGCAGGTCAATAGTGAGACGTTCTACGCCAGGCATTGAGGTGATCGTTTCACGTATACTGCTACCCTCAATGACAAACATTGGGTAAATAAGGTCATCGACGGATAGTGTGTTTTCACGCATCAGGCGACGGGAAAAATCGCAGCGGCGCATACGGCGCATACGGGTTGCTGTAAAGTTGCCGGTTTTGGACACAGTCTGCTCCACAAAATTAAAATCAGTAGTAACCCGACTATTTTCAAATAGTCGGATTAGGATTTGGCGTATTGTAACAGACCAGCATTTTAGTAACATAATATTAAAAAAAACAGTGCATTAGATATTCGCAGTAGATTTAAGTGAATTATTTAAGATAATATGGTGTTTATTTAATTATAGGTGTAACCATGAAGGTAATAATAAAGTGGCAGGTTTTGATGCTGTTAATGTTCTCGGTATCCAGTGCTTTTGCCGACAATAAGAATAGCGGTGTGTATATTCTACAGGTCGATAAGCCGCTCTCTGGGGTTTATGACAAGGTATATAAAAGTCTGGAAGATGCTCGATTTTTTGTGGTTTTTGAGCCAAATATTGGCGCTAACCTCGCGTCTTTTGCAGAGAAATGGGGCGATGATTATAACCAGAATAATATCGCTGAAATTCGCAGCATGGTGTTCTGTAATGGCTGGTACGCAAATAAAGTAAGTAATCTGGATCCAGATATGCTGGGTTTTTGTCCATTACATATCAGCTTGATCGAACGAAAAGGAAAAACCACCGTGCTGTTTAATCGTCCTGGTGTTATTGCGCAAAACAGCCCGGCTAAAGAACTGCTGTTAAAGATTGAATCTGAAGTCATTGCAGCGATTCAACAAGGCGTACAATAAGAGGTATATTTATTGTCCAAATGTTTCATCCCTGCAGTTGTTTGTACGGAATAAAAATGGTTATAAATAAGTCAAAGAAAAAGCCGGTTTATGCCGGTTTTTTTGGTTTGTTCTGCTGAAAATCAGGGAATACTGGATTTTTCGAAGCGAATTGCTATAACTTAGATATTAAAAATATGAACAAATCCAGATTTTTTAACAGGTGTTTTCTTCTATCTTAGCTGTTAATTACCCGTTTGCGGTTCGCTTGAACTGTTCATAAACAGCCTCCTGGGGAAACTACATGCCTGATAATATCGCAAAAAAACGTATTCTTATTATTGAAGAATCTGCCACATTGCGATATATGCTTGGTAAAACAGTGCAAAAACAAGGTTATGAGCCTATCAGTACGGACAGCTTTTCATCTGCTATTAACTCCTTGCAACCGGCCAGGCAGCAATTACACGCTATTGTAGTTGGCTGGCCAAACTACGAACTTTTCGAAGAATCGAGACGCCTGTTGCTCATCCTCGACCGTGAACCATACAGTGAGGTTCCGGTGATCTTATTATCCAATGACGCAGAACCTGATCTGCTTAACTGGATGAGTACGCGTAAAAAAACCGCATTAGTGCCCTGGGAAAATTATCAGGAAGTGGCGTCTACCTTAGAGTCCATGTTAAACCCGGGTTCTCAGGAACCGGTTATAGAGCAGCGAAAAGCATGTCGCGATGAATCAAAGATTAATATTTTGTTTGTTGATGATTCAAAAAGTATCCGTACTTATTATCAGCGGTTGCTCGAACGTAACAACTATGAGGTGATTACGGCTAGCTCTGTTGGTCAGGCTTACCATATTGCTTTTGAGCAAAAAATAGACATTGCGATAGTCGATTATTTCATGCCTGAGCAGAATGGTTATGTATTGTGCCAAAAACTACGTGATAATCCGCACACTGCAGAAATACGAACAGCAGTCATAACCGGTACTTATCTGGATTCGGTGATACGCGATTGTCTGCAGGCTGGTGCCATTGAATGTATGTTCAAAAATGAAGCTGAAGAATTATTCCTTGCGCGTTTGTCGGGTATGCGGCGCTTTATTGAAGTGCAACGTTCTATTGAAAAGCAGCGTGAAAACCTTGCTGCAATTTTAGAATCTGTTGGTGAAGGCGTTTATGGTGTTGATAAAGATGGCCGTGTTACCTTTATGAATCCAGCAGCTTTAAGAGTGTTAGGTCTGCAAGATGTTAAACCGTTACTCGGTTTGAATGCTAATCAATCTTTCCATGTAAATAAACAGGATATAGGTCGTGATTTATTAAAAGAGGCGTATTACTCAGGTAAACAACTACAAGGTTGGGAAACCCAGTTTCGCCATAAGAGTGGTAAAGCAATTCCGGTAGACTGCACCCTGTATCCACTAACTGTTAACGGTAAACAGGAAGGCTCAGTCATTGCATTTCGTGATATTTCTGAACGCAAGATGATGGAAGAGAAGTTGCGCTGGCAAGCCACACATGATCATCTGACCGGCCTGTATAATCGTCGTTATTTTGAAAGTTATCTGGAAAGAGAAATTAATAATGTAAATCGCTCAGGCATTATGAGTGCTGTGGTTTATCTTGATCTTGATCGTTTTAAATATGTAAATGACACGGCTGGACATGAAGTTGGCGACCAGCTGCTCATAGACTTAAGTCAGCAAGTAAACAGAAGTTTGCGTCGGCATGATATCGCTGCGCGAATAGGTGGCGATGAATTCGCACTTATTCTGAAAAATGTCGATGAAAGTATAGCTGTTAATCTTGCTGATGAAATCAGATCGTCACTTTCAAACTTGCGCGTACATCATGAAGATAAAACCTATCACGTAAATGCAAGTTTTGGTGTGGCCTTGATGGATGTGCCAGATATTACTGCAGGTGATGTCATGGCCAACGCTGATATTGCCTGCCATATCTCAAAACGAATGGGCAGAAATCAGACGCATTTGTATGAAAAAAACAGTGATGAACGTAATGCTATGGGCAGTGAGCTAGGCTGGTCTGCTCGTATTAAAGATGCATTAGAAAAAAATAAATTTGTGCTGCATTATCAGCCTATCATGCGGATGAAGGATGTCGATCTAAATAATTTGCCGGCACAGGACGGTGTTTTATGGCAACGACATTTGAATAATATTGATAAAATCTATAGCTATGAAGTGCTTGTTCGGATGCTTGATGAAAATGGCGAATTATGTTTACCAGATAGTTTTCTTCCCACTGCCGAACGATTTAATCTGATGACAGATATTGATATGTGGGTGTTGGAAAATGCTCTGCAGGAAGTTGTGGCAACGGATGCGTTAAGTAAAAAAATACATTTATCTGTCAATATATCGGGTAATACAGTTGATAGTGATGAATCGCTTGGGAGAATAAGATCACTGATAGAACAGTATGATATTAATCCACGGACATTAACTTTTGAAGTAACAGAAACCTGTGCTATTGCAAATCTTGAGAATGCGAATGATTTTATCAGTGAATTACGGGCACTTGGTTGTCGCTTCTCGCTTGATGATTTTGGTTCTGGTTTTTGCTCATTTTCACAACTGAAAAATCTATCAACAGACTATGTAAAAATTGATGGCCAGTTTGTCAGGAGTATGGCTAGAGGAGCAACTGATAGAGCGATTGTCACTGCGATGAATGATGTTGCACATTCCTTAGGTCGTTATACCGTTGCTGAATATGTTGAGAGCCCTGAGATTGTGCGCTTACTGAAAATCTGTGGTGTAGATAAAATACAGGGTAATTACATATCGATGCCGCTGGCAGAGTTGCCAAGCAGCAACGTGTTTGAATTGCAGCAACAAAACGTTTAAAAATAAATATCTTCCGCAAATGGACGCGAATAAACGCAAATATTCCCTGTATTTTTGTTCCATTGCCACCCTGAAGTTTTGTTCAGGTACTTAAAATTGATGCGTTATACTGGTACTGGCGTGCAACATCCTCAACTAACGTTCTAGATGACAAAAAAATAAAACAATAAAGTTTTTATTTGCGTTTATTCGCGTCCATTTGCGGAAAATTATTAAACCCAGTCCTTAGGTTGCAGGTAATAATCATAAAGTTTTGCTTCTTCAGTGTTTTTCGGGATCTTTCTGTTGTACTCGAAATGTACAACTGGAGGCAAAGACATTAAGATTGATTCTGTACGTCCACCTGTTTGCAAGCCAAATAAAGTACCGCGGTCATAAACCAGATTAAACTCTACATAGCGCCCACGACGATACAGCTGAAATTCACGCTGTTCTTCAGTATAGCTTTCATTTTTTCTACGTTGTACGATCGGCAAATAAGCATCGATATAATGATCGCCAACACTTTTCATGAAGGCAAAACTTTTTGTAAAACCTTGTTCATATAAATCATCAAAAAACAAACCACCGATGCCGCGCTGTTCGTTGCGGTGTTTGATGTAAAAATAATCATCGCACCAGGTTTTATATTTTTTGTAAGTATCGCTGCCAAAAGGCTCACAGGCTTTTTTTGAAATGCTGTGCCAGTGGATACAATCTTCGTCATTGCCGTAGTAAGGTGTTAAATCGAAGCCACCACCAAACCACCAAACGGGTTCTTCATTATCCTTTGTTGCGATAAAAAATCTTACATTGGCATGAGAGGTAGGAATTTTTGGATTTTTAGGGTGTATGACTAATGACACACCCATGGCCTGAAATTGCCGACCAGCAAGCTCAGGGCGATGTGCCGTTGCTGAGGCGGGTAATTCATCGCCACTCACGTGAGAGAAATTGACACCGGCCTGCTCAAAAATCTGACCATTGCTTAATACCCGAGTGATGCCACCACCGTTGCCTGATTCTCGTTGCCATTCATCAATAATAAAACCTTCTTTACCGTCTTCTTTTGCAAGTGCGCTGCAAATATTTTGTTGCAGTGTTATTAAGTAAGCTTTAACGGCTTGAATGTCGGGTATGTCTTCGCTGTTCATATTGGTTTTAGCTAGGCTGGTTATTCTCTTATAAGCAGATTATCGCATAGTCGAATTATTTTTGAAGCTTTACCGTCCTGCTTTTTATTTGCAATAAGAATTTTATCAATGTGATGGTGAAAATATTTATGCAGTTCGAGGGCGTTTTTTGCTGGTTTTTTGCCTGCCAGGTTAGCACTGGTTGAAATAATAGCGTGTCCTAAGGCTTTGCATAATCGTTGGACTTCATCATGTTTGCTGATGCGAATGCAAATTGTTCTGCTTTCACCGACTAACCATGGTGGCGCAGAAGGACTTGCATTAACAACCCAGCTTGTTGCCTGAGCGTTCTGTGTGAGGATTTTTTCCTGTTCCTTTTTTATCAGAATTAGTGATCTTAGTTGATTAATATTTGCAGCCAGTAAGATAAATTGTTTATTTAATGGACGTTGTTTTATGGCATTAATTTTTTCTACCGCATCCGGATTATAGGGGTCGCAGCCGAGACCATAGATGGTGTCTGTGGGGTAGGCGATAATGCCGCCATGATTGATGATGTGCGCTGCATGGCGAATAGAAAAATCACTGGCCATAATGTTTTAGTTACCTGGTCCAGGTAACCACGGCGTTAAGGCAGAAAAACGTGTCCACTATTGCTGGTCCTGTATTGTGTTTGTACAGGGGGGCTTATTCAGCTTTTTTAGCCGAACTTTTCTTAACGGTTTTTTTTCTGACGGTTTTCTTTTTAGCCGTTTTCTTTTTAACTGTTTTTTTCTTTATTTCTGTCTTTTTTGTTACTTTTTTCTTAGCAGCTTTTTTCTTTTTACCACGGCGGAAAGGAGCGGCGGCAAGCAGGTCTTCACAATCTTTTTGGGTCAGAGACGTTGGTTCTTTGTCTTTGGGTATTTTGGCGTTTTTCAACCCATCCGTAATATACGGGCCCCAGCGACCATTTAATACTTCTATGTCGGTGCCCGGAAAGTTTTTGATGTGTTTGTTGGCATCAAATTCTTTTTTCGCCTTAACCAGCTCCATCGCCTGTTCAAAGGTGATGTTGTAGGGGTCGATGCCTTTGTCCTGATATTCTTTATTTATCGAAACAAACTTGCTGGCATATTTAACATAAGGCCCAAAGCGACCATAGTTTGTCGAAAGTGCTTCGCCTTCTGGTGTTTCACCTAAGTCACGCGGTAATTGCAGCAGGAAGTACACATCATCCATGGTAATGTCTGCCATTTTCTGGCCGGGACGGAGACTGGCGAAACGAGGTTTATCTTCATCGTCTTTGTCTCCAATCTGTACAAACGGACCAAAAGGGCCCATGCGAACTGATATGGGTTTGCCTGTTTCCTCGTCAGTGCCAATATGGCGTGATTGGGCGACGTCGGCGCGGCTGACGTTTTCTTCAATATGATCGACGGTTTCTTTAAACGGTGACCAGAATTTTTTAAGCAATGGTACCCAGTCGTGCTCGCCACGCGCAATGCAGTCTAATTCATCTTCCAGGTCAGCAGTGAATTCATAATCCACATATCGGGTGAAATATTCGGTGAGAAAGCCATTAACGATGCGACCAATGTCAGTTGGTGTGAAACGACGACTTTCAAGTTCAACATAGTTACGATTAACCAGTGTTGAAATAATGCTGGCATAAGTTGACGGGCGGCCGATACCATACTCTTCCAGTGTTTTAACTAAACTGGCTTCAGTGAATCGTGGTGGTGGCTCAGTGAAATGTTGTTCATTTCTGATTTCCAGTAAATCAATTTTTTCACCTTTGCTTAATTCGGGTAGCAGCTTTTCAGTATTGTCTTCGGCTTTTGTATCATCGCTACCTTCCATGTAGACAGACATGAACCCTGGGAACTTGATGGTTGAGCCAGAAGCTCGGAAGCTGTTACCGTCGCCACAGCCAAGTTCAACGCTTACTGTATCCAGTGTGGCATGGATCATCTGACAGGCCATGGTGCGCCTCCAGATGAGTTCGTAAAGGGCAAATTGATCCGGGTTCAGTTTATCTTTAATTTCATCAGGTAGGTGGAGAACCGAAGTAGGGCGAATAGCTTCATGGGCCTCTTGCGCATTTTTTGATTTGTTTTTGAAAATGCGTGGTTCATCGGGTACATTATTTTTACCAAAACGCTGTTCAATTAAACCACGTATTTCATCCAGCGCCTCATTGGCAAGATGTAACGAGTCGGTACGCATATAGGTGATTAAACCGACGGTTTCACCACCAATATCGATACCTTCATACAGGTTCTGGGCGGTACGCATAGTACGTTGTGTAGAAAATCGAAGTTTTCTTGCGGCTTCCTGCTGCAGGGTAGAGGTAGTGAACGGTGCAGAAGGATTGCGTCTTCTTTCCTTCTTTTCTACGTTATTAACCGTTAATTTGCCATTGGCCGCTTTTAGTAAAGACTCTCTGGCTGCGCTAGCAGTGTCTGCGTCGGTGATGCTGAACTGTTTTATTTTTTCGTTTTTATAAATGTTTAACTTGCTTAAAAACGGTTGTTTGTCTTTTGAGACATCAGCTTCAATGGTCCAGTATTCTTTGGGGTTAAATGCTTCAATTGCCAGTTCGCGTTCGACAATCAAGCGTAAAGCCGGGCTTTGTACGCGTCCTGCGGAGAGGCCACGTTGTACTTTTTTCCACAATAGTGGAGATAAGTTAAAGCCCACCAGGTAATCCAGAGCGCGTCTGGTTTGCTGTGCATTGATTAAATCGGTGGAGAGTTTTCCTGGATTAGCTATCGCTTCCTGGATCGCTCGTTTGGTGACTTCGTTGAAAGCAACACGATGGATCTGTTTGTTTTCAAGCAGATCTTTTTCTTTTAGCAGCTCATATAAATGCCATGAAATGGCTTCTCCTTCGCGGTCCTGGTCAGTTGCGAGGTAGAGTGTGTCCGCATTTTTTAAAAATTTAATAATTTTATCAACATGTTTTTCGTTTCGTTCGATGATCTGATATTTCATCGCGAAATCGTTGTCTGTGTCGATGGCACCTTCTTTGGGGATAAGATCACGCACGTGACCGTATGAAGCAAGAACTTTGAAGTCTTTACCTAAATATTTTTCGATGGTTTTCGCTTTTGCCGGCGACTCTACGATAACAAGGTTTTTACTCATATTGTTTTTATGGTCTGTTGTGTCAGGTCGGTAAAGAAAGTTCTTTTAATGAATATGATCAATGGTTTCATCAAACATAAAATCTTCCATTAATGCGAGTGCATTTTCTTCGCCTGGATGTGAGTGTAGCACTATCATGATGATCCACTTCAGTTGTTCGGCATCAAGTGAATGCCCCAGTGCGACCACACGGTCGAGTATTAACTCACGTGTAACGGGGGTGAGAATATTGGTCTGTTCAAGAAAGCTTAAAAAGCCAACGCTTTCCAGACTGATCAGTTTTTTTTCTTCTTCACTATATATACGTGTGCTGGTTTCTTTAAGTGGAATAAGCTGATTGTCATGCTGGCTATCTGACAGGCTTTCCAGCCAGTCAAAAGCCTGATTGATTTCTTTGTTGTGAAAGCCCATTTTTTCGAGGTGAAGTTGAATACTGTCGCGTTCATCAGTGACATGACTGGTTTCGTTTAGCTCTTCGTCGTCCAGATAACGTTCGAATAAGAACATTAAGACGTCAACAACGGATTGTTTAATTATCATTCAAAAGTCTCGTTTAACCTGTATTTGTTCAGGAAAATGCATATTCAGTTTAGGATGCCACACTAAATAATCATATATGAATCATATAATTATTTGATGTTTGTATAGCGTCCATGCTGGCATACGATGATGCCTTCAAGTTCCATAATAAGTAGCATGGAAGCGATCTCGGCGGCAGTAAACTGGCTGTGAAGGACCAGTTCATCAATACTGGTTGGCTCATATGCGAGGCATTTGAGCAGTTTTTGGTGATCCGGGTCAAGTACCTGATGCGTATCTTTAAGGTTTTCCTGGATATTTTTTTCAGGTTTTTTTGGACAGGGGGTGGTTTTTTTACACGGAATACACAATTCTTCCAGTATATCACTGGCTGTTTCAACTAGTTTTGCACCCTGCCGAATGAGTTGGTGGCAGCCTTTTGCCATGGGGTTGTGTATAGAGCCGGGGATAGCAAATACTTCTCTGTTTTGCTCTGCCGCGTATCGTGCAGTAATCAAAGAGCCGCTTTTTTGAGCCGCTTCTACCACGAGCGTGCCTAGCGTTAGTGCGCTGATTAATCGATTGCGACGTGGAAATAGCCCGCGTTGCGGCTGTGTGCCGATGGGCATCTCAGAAATGACGGCACCATGTTCAGTAATCTGCTGCGCCAGTTTTTGGTGTTGTGCCGGGTAGACGATATCCAGGCCGTGCGCGACTACGGCGATTGTTCCGGCTAAGCCCTGTAAGGCACCTTCGTGGCTGGCGCCATCAATGCCGCTGGCCAGGCCACTGGTAATGGTGATGCCGGCGTTGGACAGGTGCTGGGCGAACTCTTTGGCTGTATTACGGCCAGCAGCCGTAGGGTTACGCGAGCCTACCATCGCTAGTTGGGGTTGCATCAGATAATCGATGTCGCCTCTTACATATAATATGGGGGGTGCATCGGGCAATTCTTTTAACCCGGTCGGATAAGTCTCGTCATATAAAGTGATGATGTGGTGGTGGTCTTCAGCGAGCCAGTTAATGTCTGCACTTATGTCTGGTTTTGACTGGTTGCTGAGGGCATTAATAACCTCAGCTTTAATAGCCGATTTTATCGCTACCGCAGATAGTTGTTTGCGGCTGGCATTGAGTACAGCATCCACCGTGCCAAATGTGTCCAGCAGGGCATGAAAGGTAGTGTTACCGACTCCCGGAGTGTGACATAGAGATAACCAGCTTTCTAGTGAGTTCTGGCTGGTGAGCCTGTTTTTTGCTTTCGTGTCCATTGCAGTTAGCGTCCTGTTTTTATTCGTCCGTGAGTCCATCGATGAATATTACACGATTATTAGTCTACAAGGATAGAATTTGTGTAACTACTCAGCGAGTTTTGGGGTAAGGAATAGGTTGTTGATTTATAAGGAAACGTGAAACCATCTGTCCTCCATGGATGGAGGAAATGCAATAAGATTGTAGGAACAATCTTTGTCATGTGGGTCGCATGGAGTGAATGTAACAGGATTGCAGGATCAGTCCTTGCCACTAACTCGGTCGCAACATTGTGTTGCAGAAGCCAGATAAATCAACAAGCTGTTCCCTCAGAAAATAATGCGCTGAGTAGTTACGACTTTGTAAACTTAAAATTGTGGTGTGTGAACGAAATCATTATTATGAATAACGCGTCTTGATTCCAGCGTTAAACCATAACTGACGCGATCAAAGGTTTTAAAAATCATCATTAAACCGCTGCGTTCATTTGGCAGTTTTACCGGTTCACTGCGATGTTTGTCAAAGTAATCACGGGCGATGTCACCCTGGGTGAACGTCGCGAGTAAATGACCGACTTCAATGCCATCGCGTTCGCCTTTATTGATAACCACAATCTGGTATTGGGCGACGCCAAACAATGCGTCATACAATGAGATTATTTGCGCATCGACATCTTTGTCAGGAATATGGGGGAAAAATAGATTTTCCAGTTTACTTTTATCTTCTGGTAGCAGGCGGTCACCAATTAATACTTCTTGAGTCGTATAACTAAGGTCGCCGGAAGCCGGGTCGTCATAGGTGACGATGTGCACATCACCTGAATATTTTGCTTCATACCCTAACAGGTCATTGCTGACAGGGTCACGTAGTTCATCTCCCGGTCTGAACACAGAAAAACGAACGCGTTCTTTGTCCATTTCACCACGAATATAAACACGATCGCCAGTGCCTAATATAAGATGTTTTTCATCGCTGGCGATAATGCGTGGTGCATTGTCGAGCTGTTCCCTGGTGACAACACGTGGTTTGCTTAAAAACTGTCGGATGGCATCACCAGGAATGCTGGGGATGCTGGCCTGTAACGCTTTTTTGCGTATGCCAGGGCTGAGTTTTTTAACCGGTAACCCGCCACTGTTTTGCTGTATCATTTTGTGCTGTGCTTCATTAAGCAACATTTGTGGCTGGCCATTAACATAAACCAGCGTTAATACATCACCCGGAAAGATTAAGTGGGGGTTTTGAATTTGTGCGTTTTTCTGCCAGATTTCAGGCCAGTACCAGGGATCCTGCAGGAATAAACTGGAGATTCCCCATAAAGTATCGCCTTTTTTAACCGTATATTGTCTTGGGTATGAGGCTTTTAGGCGGATTTCTTTTGCCGGCACTGCTATTTTTTCAGTGGCTGCGATAGTTCCTGTCTGCTCAGGTTCAACCAGGCTAACGGGGTCTGGTTTAGATGCACTACAGCCGGTGATTGATGCAGTGGTAACCGTAAGTAGCCCTAAAAGCATGAAAAAGGGTACAATAATACCTGGATTGGGAGTATTTGAGTTGTTCATTGTTATTTTTATTCCCCGATTTTTTGCCCTGGAAGTTCATTTGTTTTATAGCATTGAGGGCACTTATTTTCTTACTATTCTCAATGGTTTAGTAGATAAGTTTTGATTGCTAAAGCAAGTTTTTTATTGAGTGTAGCAGAAATAATAATAGACGTGATGATTAGCAAGGATTTCAGTTAGGGAATAATTGAATTTAATAAGACATGCCCTTATTATTATCAGCTAACAATAGCAGTCAAAAAATGAAAAATTTATGGCAATACTAGACATTTTAAATTACCCGGATAAGCGCCTGCGTACGGTGGCTAAACCCGTAGAAGAAGTGGATGATATTATTAAAAAACTGGTGGATGATATGTTTGAAACCATGTATCTCGCGCCAGGAATCGGTTTGGCAGCCACCCAGGTTAACGTACATCAACAGGTGATAGTGATTGACGTGTCTGAAGATAAAAGTCAGCCGCTGTGTTTGATTAACCCTGAGATTATCGCTGAAGAGGGCACCGAGAGTTGTGACGAAGGTTGTTTGTCAGTGCCGGATATATATGAAACGGTGCAGCGCAGTGAAAAAATCACGGTAAAAGCGATGGATCAAAACGGGGATAAATATACCTTGCATGCGGATGAAATGCTGGCGGTCTGTATCCAGCATGAAATTGATCATTTAAAAGGCAAGCTGTTTGTTGATTATTTATCTCCTCTTAAGCAGCAGCGTATTAAAAAACGTTTGCTTAAAACTCATCGTGAGGAAAGCCGTAGTGCTGCGGTTAAAATGTAGAGAGCTTTGCACGAAGCATCTTTTCCATTATAGCGGCGCTAAAAATGGTCTAAAAATGCGCAGACACGAAGTGTCAAACTACGTGTAAACTGCAGTATTACTTCGGGCTACTGCCCTGCGTCCTTTGGTTCAGCAGAGCTGCTTAAGTAGCTCTGGACAATACATCGACACGGTGCATGGCGCTACGATTAAATCGTCTGCAACGATTTTGATTACCAGCCATGAAGGGGTGGGATCATATGCCGAATAATAATCTACATCGTGCAAGGCTCTCTAATTTTTTATTTTTACAAAGTTTTAAAGTGATAGTTGGCGTCCAGTTGTGAGTGATCCTCTTCGTATTATCTATGCCGGTACACCGGATTTTTCAGTGGCTGCGCTGCAGGCCCTAATCGACGCTTCTTATGATGTGGTTGCCGTGTACACCCAGCCGGATCGTCCTGCAGGTCGAGGCCGTGGTTTGCAGGTATCACCGGTAAAAGAAAAAGCGCTGGAATACAATATTCCTGTGTACCAGCCAAAATCATTGAAAGATGAGAAGGTGCAGCGCGAATTAAAAGCCTTAAATGCCGATTTAATGATAGTTGCCGCTTATGGTTTATTGCTGCCGGCTGCAGTGCTTGCAGCGCCACGTCTGGGTTGTATCAATATCCATGCATCATTACTGCCGCGCTGGCGGGGTGCGGCACCGATACAGCGAGCTATATTAGCGGCAGACAAAATAACCGGTATTACTATCATGCAAATGGACGAAGGCCTGGATACCGGTGATATGCTGGCTGTTGCCGAATGTGAAATTGCTGCTGATGATACCGGCTCAAGTTTGCATGATAAATTAATGGTTCTGGGTGCAGAAACGCTAATCTCGGTTTTGCCTGCGATTGCCGAGCAAAGCCAGAATAGAACGAAACAGGATGATGCAACCGCCTGTTATGCTGACAAATTAAATAAAGCAGAAGCAAAAATTAACTGGTCGCTATCGGCTGAAGAAATTCAACGAGCAATTCGCGCCTATAATTCGTGGCCAGTAGCTTATTGTTCCTACCAGAAAAATAACAAGGCATCAAAATTACGTCTCTGGCAAGCACAGTTTGATATGCATGCGGTTCCGGCAAGGGATGCAATACCGGGTAAAGTCATTGCTGAATCGGCACAGGGCATTGATGTGGCAACCGGTGAAGGTGTGCTTCGTATCACTCAATTACAGGCAGAAGGTAAACGTAGAATGTCGGTTGCCGATTTTCTTAATGCAAACTCTTTAGTTAATCAAATATTGAAGTGATACGTGGAAAAATCATCCTCTCCTGTAAAGAAAAAAGCCAGAGTCAGCCTTGCGCGGCAGGCTGCTTTAAAAGCGTTAAAACAGGTTTTTAGTGGTCAGTCATTGTCTGCTGTGCAACAACGTACTATCGATACACTCGAAGACAGGCGAGATCGCGGGCTGGCTGGCGAGGTTGTTAATGGCGTACTGCGCTGGCGCTGGCAGCTGGAGTTTTTTGTTTCACGTTTGATATCGAAACCACTCAAACAAAAAGACAGTGATGTGCAGTTGATTCTGTTAATGGCTCTGTATGAATTAAATGCGTGTCGCACTCCGGATTATGCCATCATCAATGACGCGGTTGAGCTGGTAAAAAAAGCAGGTAAAAGCTGGGCTTCTGGACTGGTCAATGCGGTATTAAGGCGATACCTGCGTGAGAAAGAAGCCTTGCTTGTATTGGTGAATTCGCTGTCAACAAATGATAGCCAGGCCCGTTACTCGCATCCACAATGGATTTTAGAAAAGATAAAAACCGACTGGCCAGAAAATTGGCAGCAGATTTTAATCGCGAATAACCAGCGACCTGCTTTCTGGTTACGTATTAATCAGTCTTTATATAGTGTTGCACAATACCAGCAATTACTTGGCAAAGAGGAAATTGAATTTGACGCAGATACCTCTGTGGCGTTGACTGATTTTGCCTTAAAACTAAGTCACGGAATAGATGTGCGATTATTGCCCGGTTTTGCCGAGGGAGCGGTATCCGTTCAGGATGCCGGTGCTCAGCTGGCAGCGGAATTACTTAATGTTGCTGAATCTTCAAGGGTGCTTGACTTATGCGCAGCACCGGGAGGAAAAACCTGTCATCATTCTGGAACGCTATAATAACATCGACAAATTGTTCGCAGTAGAGCTTGATGAGCAAAGAATGCAGCGTGTCAGTGAAAACTTACAGCGCCTTAAACTTGAGTCAAGGACACAATTAATTGTCGCGGATGCGAGGCAATATAAACAATGGTGGCAGGGCGATAAATTTGATCGCATATTAATTGATGCACCATGTTCGGCCAGTGGTGTGATTCGACGACATCCCGATATTAAAACCTTACGCCGTGAGTCAGATATAGAACAACTGCTAATATTACAGGCTGAAATTTTGAGTTCTGCCTGGCAAATGTTAGCACCTGGTGGAGAATTGCTGTATGTCACCTGCTCTGTGTTTAAAGATGAAAATCAAAATCAAATGGCGCGTTTTCTTACGGCTAATAGTGATGCTGCAGAAATTAAAATAGAAGCAAACTGGGGTGAATCATGTGAATATGGTCGCCAGTTATTGCCCGGCGAACAGGATGCAGATGGCTTTTATTTTTGCCGGCTAAGAAAACTTTCTTAAGAAAAGTATGAAAATTAAAGGTAGACTTCGGTATATGAAAACTGAACACCTCTTAGTTAACGCATAATCTTAAAGCAACTATGAGTATAGCTACCAGCGAGTAGTACAAAATTAACTGAGTAGTTACCCATGAATATTCTTATTTTAGGCGCAGGTCAGGTTGGCGCAAGTGTTGCTGAAAATCTGGCGTCGGAAGCCAATGATATTACTCTGATAGATTCAAATGCTGTTTTACTTCATGATCTAAGTGAGCGCCTGGATATTCAGACCGTCGTTGGTCATGCTTCTCATCCTAGTACATTAATGAAAGCCGGTATCGCTGATGCCGACATGCTGGTCGCGGTAACCAATAGTGATGAAACTAATATTGTTGCCTGTCAGATTGCGCATAGCCTGTTTCACACACCGACAAAAATTGCGCGAGTCCGTTCTCAGGAATATCTTAAATATCAAGAGCTGTTTAACGATAATGATTTACCAATAGACGTCTTAATCAGTCCTGAACAGTTAATTGCGGAGCATATACAACGTTTAATTGAATACCCCGGTGCTTTACAGGTACTGGACTTTGCTGATGGTCGTGCTCGTCTGGTTGGTGTTAAGGCATATTATGGCGGACCGCTTGTGGGGCATGAAATTGCTGATTTAAGAAAACATATGCCGGGCATTGATGCACGCGTGGCGGCTATCTTTCGTCGTGGCAAAGGCATTGTGCCTGACGGTCATCAGGTGATAGAAGCGGATGATGAAGTTTTTTTTATAGCAGCTCGAAAAGATATTCGTGCGGTGATGTCTGAACTGCGAAATCTGGATAAACCAATCAAACGCATCATGCTGGCAGGTGGTGGAAACATTGGTAAACGTCTCGCACAATCACTGGAAAATAAATACAACGTAAAAATACTGGAGCATAACACCGAGCGCGCAAAAGAATTATCCTGTGACTTGAATAAAACCATTGTGTTGTCCGGCGATACCGCAGATGAAGCCTTGTTGCTGGAAGAAAATGTTGATCAGATGGATGTGTTCTGTGCATTAACCAATGATGATGAAGCCAATATTTTATCGTCAATGCTGGTCAAACGTTTAGGCGCCAGAAAAGTGATGTCATTAATCAATCGTCATGCCTATGTTGATTTGATGGAAAGTGAAGGTACTATCGATGTGGCTATTTCACCACAGCAAATTACCATTAGCGGTTTACTGGCACATGTGCGTCGTGGTGATGTGGTAGCAGTGCATTCATTGCGTCGTGGTGCAGCAGAAGCCATTGAGGCCATCGCACATGGTGATAGCGAAAACTCAAAAGTTGTTGGTAAAACAGTTGAGCAGATCAAGTTGCCGGAGGGCACAACAATAGGAGCAATCATCCGTGGTGAAGAAGTAATAATGGCGCACCATGATATTAAAATCGAAAATGAAGACCACATCATTTTATTTTTACTGGATAAAAGTAAATTTAATGCGATTGAAAAACTGTTTCAGGTTCCTGTCTCGTTTTTCTAAATATGCATGTAGCCATCATACAACGCATTATGGGACAGTTTTTGATGTTGTTCAGCATCACCTTGTTACCGCCCGTAGTTATTGATCTTTTATATCAGGAAGATGCCGCGCAGGCTTTTTTTTATAGCTATTTATTATTATTAAGTATTGGTTTTTTATTATTTCTTCCAGTAAAAAATACAAAAAGTGATTTACGCCTGCGTGATGGTTTTGTTGTTGTTGTTTTATTCTGGCTGGTATTAGGTGCTGCCGGTGCAATACCTTTTTATCTTTATCAAAGCATGGATATTAGTCTTGTTGATGCGCTGTTTGAATCTGTTTCCGGTCTGACGACAACCGGCGCGACGGTATTGATCGGACTGGATGATTTGCCGCACAGTATTTTATTTTACCGGCAGGAATTACAGTGGTTAGGCGGCATGGGTATTATCGTGCTGGCTGTCGCAGTGATGCCAATGCTGGGTATTGGTGGCATGCAGCTGTATAAAGCGGAAGCCCCCGGCCCGGTAAAAGATAATAAATTAACACCACGAATCGCAGAAACAGCGAAAACTCTCTGGTATATTTACCTGGGATTAACCGTGGCCTGCGCGGTCGCTTACTGGGTAGCCGGCATGGACTTATTTGATGCGGTGGCCCATAGTTTTTCTACAGTAGCTATCGGTGGTTTTTCTACCCATGATGCAAGTCTTGGTTATTTTGATAACCAGGCAATAGAAGATGTGGCGATTGTTTTTATGTTTCTTGGCGCGATTAATTTTGCACTGCATTTTTCTGTGGTGCGCTCAAAAAGTCTGATGCCTTATTTACACGATTCAGAATTTAAGTTGTACGCCGGTTTATTAATTATTATTGCCGGACTTTGTGTTTATGTTTTATACAGCCAGTCTGTATACCCTGATTTTTTAAATGCGTTTCGTGCCGGTTTGTTTCAGGCAGTATCGATAGCAACGACCTCGGGTTTTGTCACGGCGGATTATTCTGCCTGGCCGGTTTTTATTCCGGTGCTATTATTGTTTTCCAGTTTTATCGGTGGTTGTGCCGGGTCTACTGGTGGTGGTATGAAAGTGATTCGGGTTTTATTGTTAATTAAACAGGGACAGCGCGAAATTTTGCGGCTGATACACCCGAATGCGCAGGTTACTGTGAAAATTGGTCAGCAACCAGTAAACAATTCGATTATTGATGCAGTTTGGGGTTTCTTTGCTGCATACGTGGCAATGTTTGCCTTGATCATGCTGATATTAATGTTCAATGGCCTGGATCAGGTTACCGCTTTTTCAGCGGTTGCGGCGACCATCAACAATCTTGGGCCGGGTTTAGGTGAGGTCAGTGCCAATTACGCTAGCCTGTCAGGATTTAATAAATTATTATTATGCTTTTCCATGTTGCTTGGCCGTCTTGAGATATTTACCCTGTTAGTATTGTTTATGCCTGCATTCTGGCGCAAGTAAATAGATGAATTCAAATGAACATCAATAATAACCAGGATAGATACCGTTTTCGCTTGAAATTATTATATCCACGTCACTGGCCAACCTGGACTGGACTTGCTGTGTTTTTTATCGTTACCCTGCTACCGTTGGCTGTTATTGACTGGCTGGGCTCTCGTCTGGGCAGTATCGCCGCAGCTAAAAATAAAAAACGTTTTAATATCGTTAAAACAAATCTTTCTTTATGTTTTCCTGATCGTGATAATTCTGAACTGGAGAAAATGGTGGTCAAATCTTTTCAGGCACAGCTTCAAAGCCTGCTGCATTATTTCATTTTGTGGTGGCGCCCGGAATCTACGTTAAGAAAAAAAATACATACCACAGGATTTGATCAAATATCGACTTATCAGCAGCAGGGTAAAAGGGTCATTATTTTGTTAGTACATAATGTCGGTCTGGATTTTGCTGTGACCGCCATAACCATGGATTATAGTGCAAACGGTCCTTATAAAGTGATGCGAAATCCGGTGATTGACTGGATGATTGCAAAAGGAAGATTGCGTTTCGCTAGTAAAAGTGGCGGCAAGTTATTTACCCGTGAAGATGGTTTAAGGCCATTAATACGCGAAACACGTGCCGGCAAAGTTTTGATCTATCTGGCGGATGAGGATCTGGGCGCGGAGAATTCAATTTTTGTGCCTTTTTTTGGCGTGCCAAAAGCGACTATTCCGGTGCTTGGTCGCCTGGCAAAATCATGTGATGCTGTGGTATTGCCGTGTGTCAGTTGTTACGAGAAAGAAAACAGGCGTTACTCGGTCAAGCTGATGCCAAAAATAGAAGATATGCCCAGTGGCGATGACAAAAAAGATAGTATTAATATGAATAAAGCCATCGAGCAGGCAATTAACCAGTGCCCGTTGCAATATTTCTGGATGCTACGATATTTTCAAACCCGTCCTGAAGGTCAGGACTCGGTTTATGACTAGTCATTCCATAACGATAGAACCGATGAATGCAAGCCGTGTCTGAGCAGCGCTTGTTGAAATCTTTATTTAAGCGGCTGAAGCATAACGTCGGCGATGCTGTTTTGCGTTACAACATGATTGAAGATGGCGATAAAGTAATGGTATGCCTCTCAGGCGGCAAAGATAGTTATGTCATGCTGGAAATATTGCAGGCACTGCAGAAAAAAGCGCCGATATCATTTGAGCTGGTTGCGGTTAATCTCGATCAAAAACAACCTGGGTTTCCAGAAAATATATTACCAGGCTATCTAAATGATCTGGGTATCGAACATCACATAATTGAGCAAGATACATACAGTATCGTTAAAGATAAAATACCAGAAGGAAAAACCACCTGCGGATTATGCTCACGCTTGCGTCGTGGAATTTTATATCGTTTTGCAGAAAAAATCGGTGCCAGCAAAATTGCCTTAGGGCATCATCAGGATGATATTGTGGAAACGTTTTTTTTAAATATGTTTTTTAACGCGCAGTTAAAGGCGATGCCGCCAAAGTTATTAAGTGACAATAAAAAGCATGTTGTTATTCGACCGTTGGCCTTATCTAAGGAAAAGGACATTGCCGCTTATGCAGCAATAAAAAAATACCCGATCATTCCATGCAATCTATGTGGTTCGCAGAAAAACATGCAACGCCAGGTAGTGAAAAATATGATAGCCCAATGGGAGCAGGAAAATCCTGGACGCTCAGAGATGATTTTGCGTAGCCTGCAAAATGTTAAACCTTCTCATTTGGCGGATAATCAATGCTACGATTTTGTAAATATTCGGGTAAATGAGTTGTAAGGTATGATGGACTCCATTCTTTGGTCCGTTAACGGTGCATCCATGTACCACTACTCTGGTCTCGATAACAGCAACTCTCTGTGGTGAATCGTTTTTGAAGGTGAATTTTTATCCAGGTTTCTTCTACTTGATTGACTCTGTTCAATATTACTTCTGTTACTATATACAAAATATTGAGATACTGGGTACTTTTTAACTTTACGTAATATCTTATGCGACATTTTCTGTTATTAACCGTGTTTTTGTTCTGTTCTGTTACTTATGTCAATGAGATTTTGGCATTGGATATCTCACGTGGAATGATATTGAGTAACTCCTGTGCAGCATGTCATGGTACCGATGGAAAAAGTCCTGGTGCAATTCCGAGTATTTACCGTAAGTCAGCGAAGTTTATTGTGCAGGCGTTACATGACTTTCAAGATGGTAAACGTCCTGCAACAGTTATGGGGTGGCATGCAGCGGGTTATAGTGATGAAGAAATTCGGCTCATTGCCAATTATTTTTCCAGCCGGCCTTAATCCGGATATTTCATAGGTACGCTGCTAATCTCACTTAATACTATGAATATAATAAGAAATGCAGTTATATTAGAAAAGTGCACGCTGAAAGATTGCCCCTCGGCAACTGCTCCTCGACCTGACTCACTGCCGATTTTAAAAAAACATAGCCCCAACAACTGCGTTCCTATGAAATATCCGGGTTAGGTATGTGAAATGAAAAGTTTTAGCCGCAGAAAATTTATAAAACGCCTGGCTGGATCGGGCGCGTTGATTTCAGCACCGGGACTGATATCCTCATGCGGTAAAGGGTCACGGGCAAGGGTTGTGATCGTTGGTGGCGGTTTTGGTGGTTCTACCTGTGCCAGGTATCTGCGCAGGTTTGAGCGTAGTCTGAATATCACCCTGATTGAGCCGTCCAGACAATTTATTACCTGCCCGTTCAGCAACATGGTAATTAGCGGTATGCAAACCATAGATAGCATTAGCCAGGGTTACACGGCGCAAACAAATCGCGGTATCAATGTGTTGCATACCCGGGTGCGGGCGGTGGATGCATCGGTAAGGATGGTCGCGCTCGATAGTGGCGATGTGCTCCAGTACGACAGACTGGTGCTTTCGCCCGGTATCGATTTTAAATGGAATGATGTCGAAGGTATGGACAAAAGGGATACTGAAATTATTCCCCATGCCTGGAAAGCGGGAGCACAAACGACATTGCTGCGTAATCAACTTAAGGCAATGGATGATGGCGGTGTGGTGATTGTTGCGCCGCCGGTAAATCCTTATAGCTGCCCACCCGGACCCTATGAACGTATCAGTCTGATTGCGCATTATTTAACGCAACATAAACCCAAATCAAAAATCCTGGTGCTTGATGCCAAGGACAAGTTTTCCAAGCAGGCCCTGTTTATGCAGGGTTGGAAAAAACTTTACCCCGGAATGATCGAGTGGGTAAGTGCCAGTAAAGGCGGTCGTGTTGATGAGGTTGATGTTGCCAGGCGTACCCTGCATACAGAATCGGGTGATAAGCACAAAGGCGATGTGGTGAATTTTATTCCTCCGCAAAAAGCAGGAATGATTGCCGAGAATGCTGGCCTGACTAATGGCGATGGCTGGTGTTCTGTGCATCAACCAACGTTTGAGTCGAAAGTACACAAGCATATACATATTATTGGTGATGCCTGTATCGCCGGAGAGATGCCTAAATCCGGTTTTGCTGCAAACAGTCAGGCTAAAGTGTGTGCGGCGGCGGTTGCTTCTTCACTGAGAGGCGTGGCTATGTCCGATCCTTCATATGTAAATACCTGTTATAGCCTGTTATCACCGGATTACGGTATTTCTGTGGGCGCGGTTTATCGATATAGAAGAAATAAGGGTCTCTATAAAACCAGTAGTGGTGCTAGTCCGTTAGATGCTGATGCTGCCTACCGCTTACAGGAAGCGCGTTATGCTAAAGGCTGGTACGACAGTATTACCATGGATACGTTTGGATAGTGTATATGATTACTGCTCGTTGCATAGCGGTGATGAGGATATAACTTTTATTCAATTAATTATTGGAGAATGATTATGAAAGATGTCGAACAGTTCGTTACCACTTGTGCAACCTTATTGAATGAGGATATTACTGAAGATGAGTGTGTGCTTCTTACCGCCGCATTTCAGTTACAAAAACTCACAATCGGGTGAAATCCTGTTGCGGGAAGGCAAGCAGGATGATGCCCTGCATATTGTCATTGATGGTGACCTTGTTGCAACACGTGACGCGGGAGGGGATGAGTACGTTATCCTGAGTCATCTGAAAGCCGGTGATATTGCCGGCGCAATGGGTTTCATCGACGGCAGCAGTCATTCAGCCACATTACGTGCAAACAAAGATTCGTACGTTCTTACATTGCATCGAGATGCCCTGGAAGGCATGGTAGATGCTCATCCCCAGCTGGTTTACAAAGTGATGCGGATGATTATTCGCTCAGGTCATCAGACGCTGCTTAGAATGAACCAGCAATTTGTCGAGATGAACAACTATATCATGAAGGAGCACGGACGTTATTGAAGCGGGCTTTAGAGCATGATATTTGATTGCTTTTATAAAAGAATAACACTATGGCGAGATTAAGCAAAAAGTCCGCCTGATTTGCCGGCTTTTTGCTCAGGTCAGCATGACACACTGTTCAATTACTTAGTATACAAAGTTGGACTGACACTCATCCTCAGGGATGAGCATGACATTATGCTCAGTTGATGATGCTGTATACAGTTTAGAGCTGCAACCGGCCTGAAAGGTTTTAAATGCCAGACGGTCATCATCCCGTGACCACACCGGTCTGGAAATGATCGTGCCACTTGCAAAACACCGGCAAAAGCGCGGCGGCAATGATCTACAGGTAACATTGTATGAAGCTCAAATTGCAGATAAACAATCAGAACCGGGAGTGCTTGATATTGAAGAGGCGCTTAATAACCTGGCCAAAGTCGATGAGCGTAAAGCAAAAATTATTGAGCTGAATATTTATGGAGGTTTAACCTATGATGAAATAGCCGAGGTGCTAGCTATTTCTGCGGCAACCGTTGATCGCGAACTACGATTTTCCAGGGCATGGTTGCAATGTGCCCTGAACGATAACAAAGAAAAATAATTAAAATATTCGGGTTAACCCGGATATATCATAGGAACGCTAAAAATACAGCTTAACATTATGATTATATTGATGAATATTTGTATATTAGCAAAGTACACTATGTACCCGAGACCACTATGCAGTTTTTGGAAAAATCTCAACGGCCATTTTAGCCGATTCACCTGTAACCATAGCTTATGTACAGGAAGTACGGTAGTAGGGCAATGCATGGAGCAATTGCCGAATGGCTATGCTTTTCGCTGAATCGGCAAAACTGACTCGCTGAGATTTCCCCAATATTCTGCACTCCTATGAAATATCCGGATTAATCATCTAACATTGCAATCGCATTAGTTAAACTGCGTCGCATGCGATTAAAAGAACGCCCCAGTGTGGCAATTTCGTCCTTGCCGTTGGTGTCACATTCTGGCACTTCCATTTTCCCCATACTTACATCATGTGCGATACTGGATATTTTTTTCATTGGTTGAATGACAATAAATTGTAACAATAGATTTAAAATAATAAAAACACCAATGAATACAATCGCTAATGCAATCATGAAGGTAACAAATGTATTGTCAGCACGAGCAAGTGATAACGACATGGGCACACTGACTATTTGCGAACCAACCACCTCGTTTAATTTCCAGCCAAAACCATTTGCTCTGCCATAACGCGCCAGCATGGTTTCAGGCGCGTCTTCGACTTTGCCGTGACAGCTTAAACAGTTGTCATTCTTAATCTGAATGGGACGAGCCATATAAAGCATTGGACCGGTCGCCGTATCGTGTTCGCCAATAATTTCCTGTTGCTTGAGGTCGTTACGAAAATAATCAATGATGGTGCTTTCCCAGTCGGTTGCGCGTGATGCAGGATTGGTTGGATTTAAGGTGGCTTCTTTGTAGCTGTATTCCGGGTATTTTTTTCTTAAGTTTTGAATATTGGTGGTAGCCGCATAAGCCGGTACCGTTTGCGGTAGAAAGTCACGTTTTATTTGAACCGATAAAAGTGGACGTATTTCGGTTACTGTATAAGTGCGAACCGCCATAGCGCTTTCCATTAAAATACCTGCTGTATGGAGTATTTCCTCTCGTGCATTACGTTGCAATACTTCGTTAGAAACAAAACCAGCGCCGGTCATACCTAGAAAAAATGCTGCCAACATCACTAGATTAAATTTTGTACGCAAACTCATTGTTATGTACTCTTGTTATTTAAGGAAGCTCTGATCAAGTCCAATTATTTTAGACTTGTTAAAATTACCCGTCTATTACCCGTATATTGCCTGAAGATCGCAGCAATAGAATAACTATTACTGCTAACTTCGTGAAACATACGAACACAATTCCTGCTCCCCTATCTTAATCAATAGGGCTAATCAAATTAATCAGAGATTCCTTAAAGAACTTTACCCGTTTTCTGGCAATGCTGAAATGTTTTATAGGTTTTTGTAAAACCACGCAAATCAAATTTGGTAGTATAACTTCTGGTTTTAGGCCAGGTGGGCCAAAAGCCAAGTGTTAGTTTAGCGCTTAAGCCGTTTACAAACTCACCATGGATTTGTTGTGTTTTTGTTTCAAACACGGCACTGATTTTATTATGTAGACGATCAATGTTATGTTTCTTATTGTGATCTATCTGAAGACCAATGCCCTGATAACTGAGATCAATATTGGAGTCTGTTTGTGCAATAAATGCATTGCCATTATAAATAAGACTAACGGGCGTTGTTGCCTGACCATCTTCAGTTTTTTTGGTTGCAGAGACCATCAGGCAGGCGCTTTGTTTTGAGAGTGGGTCTTTCGCTAAAATTAGTTGCCAGTTTTCTGTTGCATAGATGCTGGTTACGCCAAAGGAAGATAAGCAGAACAGTGAAAGCAGAGTATAAATTTTTGTCATTTTTATCGTCAAGAAAAGCTATATTAGTTGATTTCAAGTAGTGTAACCATCTTCTGTAAAAAAAATCTGCTTATCTTTATCGCTGCCAAGATGTTGTGCCAGGGTATCAAATAGTTGTAGTAAAGATGAAGCGTTAACTGCATGTCGTCTAATCAGGGTTTGTGCGATAGGTCCAATATAGTGATGAAGGTAGTTTGTTGGCAAGTGTTTCAACTGTGCTATCAGTTTCATTTAATACTGATTGCAAAATGCCGGTCAGTGCTTTGGCAGGAAACGCCTGTTTGCCAGTGAGTGCTTCAAAAAGAACTACACCCAGTGCCCATATATCTGTGCGGGCATCTATTGCCTCGCCACGTAGTATTTCCGGAGACATATAAGCTAGTGTGCCAATGTTCATACCGGTTTGTGTTAAATGAATGTTTTCTACTTTGGCGATGCCAAAGTCCAGCACTTTAACGCCAGCGTTGTGCGTAGCATAATATTGGCCGGTTTAATGTCGCGGTGCACAATTTTATTAGCATGTGCACAGGCAAGCCCCTGCGCGACCTGGATGGTTATATCAATTGCTTCTATTTGTGCTATTGAGCCACGAGTTATGCGTTTCGCAAGTGTTTCACCTTCATAACAGAGCATATATATACATCTTCCATCCATTTCACTAACATCATAATACACAAATATTAATATCATTGTATCAGCACACTTCTGCAATAAAGCTTCCATATGTCATCCTATTCATACTAACATCATAATTTAAGTCAACTTCCTGCAATTTTTTATCGTCCTTGTAAATAACCCCATCCCTTCACCAATTTCTCAATAATCTGTAGTGCCCAATTTCATCATCGGCCTGAAAAGTATTTGTCTGCTCCAGAGTGATATCGAACGGTTCGTCTGAATCCCATATTTTGCTTTGCGAGTCCGCATTTAATAATGCTTCAACTTGATGACGTATTTTGTTTTCTTCGCCACAAATATCTGCCAGAAAAGCATTTCGTTTCTCTGCGGGCATAGCCAAAGCCGCTTCAAAGTAAATCTGAACTTTTTCCATGTCTTCCTTGTTCATTGCAATGCCGATAGCTGGGTTAATGAATGATTTACAGATAATAGCGGATAAAGGGGGGTAAAAACAATGTTTATGGTACCAATAAAAGAAGATAAATCGTTGTTTTATTTGTTGTTTATTGTTTTTATAAAGATTATGAGGTGATTTGTAGCGGCTTGTCGCTTTATAAGTTGAAGGCAGAATTATTTCTGCTTATTTAATCAATTTAAAATAGGGGACGGTCAGATGAAAACACAGACCAACAATGAAATGCAGAAATTAACCTTAAAACCAGCGCATCAAATATTGAGTTCGACTATTTTGCTGGCACTGGCCCTAAATTTAGCAGCCTGTAACGGTGGTGGTGGCGAGCAAAATAACGCGGTATCACCAGCGTCTGCTGATTTTGACAGTGAAGTATATAACCATAAGCTCTGGTCAGATCTTTCGCCAGAACAACAATCTAAAAATGAACCAACAGGATTGCTAAAAAATAAACATTTGAAATTGATGGTATTGAAAAGTACCGTTGTTCAAATGAGCAGTACAGTATGACGGAAACGCCAAAAGAATTTGTTGCCATTGACCCTGATACCTCCGTTATGTGGCTGGGAAATTTAATTCAGGGCAGGAGTCATTTGAAAGTCGGCTCTCTGGAAGAGTTATCCATACATGAACGCGCACCGCTCACGATTTCAATTAACCTGTTAAATAGCGATAACTAGCGAGTTGTTGAGAAACCATCATTATCAACAGTTTGGAAGTTCGTACACAAGTGGCGAGCATCGTTATGGCGGTAAATAATATTCTGTTATTCTTAATTACGAAACCACTCATTTGTTTAAATATTTCTGCTGCATGCTCTGCTGAACGTACATACAAACCGTTGTCACAATTTTATGAGTCACCGCATCCATTGTAAAAAACGGGCCTTGCCATTATAACATTGTTGCTGTTTACAGCAGCAAGTGCAAAAGGGCTAAATGGTTTCAGTCTTGAAGATGCGCTAATACCTCCTTCACAAATTTATTCTGGCGGACCTGATAAAGACGGTATTCCTTCGCTTGATAATCCAGAATTTGTAAAAGTGCCAGATGCGGATTTTATAAAGGATGAAGATCGGGTACTTGGTATTACTATCAATGGTGTATCTAAAGCTTATCCAGTAAAAATTCTTAACTGGCATGAAATTGTTAACGACTCAATTAGGGAAGTATTTTTTGCTATAACCTACTGTCCATTGTGTGGCAGCGGTGTTGCGTTCGATAGCAGCATTGATGGCCAGGTTCTGAGTTTTGGTGTTTCAGGGCTTCTTTATAATAGTGATGTTCTGCTTTATGACCGTGAAACTGAATCATTGTGGTCGCAGTTATTGTCAAAGGCGGTAACCGGTAAATACAGGGGCGAAAGTTTGAAAATGTTACCGGTAAAACATACCACGTGGGCTGACTGGAAATATTTACATCCGGCAACACTCGTGCTGTCAAAAAACACAGGTTACAAGCGCAGTTATAGCAGAAACCCTTATAGCGGGTATGAGCAGTCGCAGCATCTATATTTTCCGGTGTTTAATAAGGCTCCAAAAAAATACCATCCAAAAGAAAGAGTATTAGGTCTTGTTTAGGAAGATACTTATAAGGCTTATCCGTTTATTGAGCTGAATAAACATAATAAAGAAAGCTTTGTCGATTCTGTCAATGGCAAGTCTTTCACCATCCACTGGGACAAAAAAGAACAGTCTGGTTACCTGTTAGATGAAAATGGTTTTGTTGTCCCGGTGGTGCAGAGTTACTGGTTTGCCTGGTATGCTTTTCATCCTGAAACCATCGTATTTACAGGACTGAAAAATTAAAGGAGCAGTGTTCTGCTTTAGCCGGGTATTTTTAAATACGCTTCATAAAAGGTTTGATTCAGTGAAGCAATCTATTTAGTATTGACGCATTAATTAACTGCACGCTATTTAACCATTGTGAAACCGTTATGAAACAGAAAATAATCAATATGCTTGAGTTGCAGGACTCGATGAATTCTAAAGTAAATGAAGACTGGCGTAGTGCAGGTAATGAATGGTATCGCGCTATCTGGATGGAAGCGTCTGAAATGCTGGAGCACTATGGCTGGAAATGGTGGAAAAAGCAGGAGCCGGAAATAATGCAGGTGAAGCTGGAAGTGGTTGATATTGTACATTTCGCCTTGAGTATTCGCCTTGAGCAGAATCAGTCAATAGATGATGCAGCTGAACTAATCGCCAGGGATTTTGAAAATTTCATGCAGGCAGAAGATATTCGAAAAAGTATTGAATGTCTTGCCTTGTTAACCTTGACGGATCAGGGCGCGCATTTTACTTTCATTGCGGGAATCATGAAGTATCTTGATATGACTTTTGATGAATTATATGAAATCTATGTCGGTAAGAATGTATTGAATATGTTTCGCCAGGATAATGGTTATAAAGAAGGTAGCTACAATAAAGTCTGGAATGGTCGCGAAGATAACGAATATCTGGTGGATATAATGAAGGCGTTAGATGCCGATAGCCCGAGTTTTCAGGATAATGTTTATGCGGCGCTGTCGCGGAAGTATGTGGCTTAATTTTTTGTTTATCGTCCGGAGAAAGATCGCGGAATAAACTCCGCTCCCAAGGGCTGGAGTAGACTTGTAGGAGCGGATTTGACGAGTATGGGTGTGCCCATCAGCGATTTCAGAAAGCAAGAGCGCTGTGATTCGGCGATATCCAGATCGAACGGAGTTGCTTAATGATATTTTCCTTGTTTCTTTGGGTACAAAGAATCAACGGTGCCAACGATTTTCTCATCAGGTTTGTATACCACAGCTGGATCTTTTTCAGGATAGTTCAGACTGTGCAGGAAATGGCGCATGCAGTTTATACGCGCTCGCTTCTTGTCGTCTGATTTAATCACGACCCATGGCGCATCTGCAGTATCGGTGTGGAAGAACATACTGCGTCTGGCTTCGGTGTAGTCTTCCCATTTGTCCAGTGACTCCAGGTCAATCGGACTGAGTTTCCAGTGTTTTAATATGTCATGTGAGCGCGAGTGAAAACGGCGTAACTGTTCATGGCGACTGACTGAGAACCAGTACTTACGCAAGATCAAACCTGAGTGAACCAGCATACGTTCCAGCTCGGGTGCTGTGCGTAAAAACTCCAGGTGTTCTCCTGGTGTACAAAAACGCATTACCCGTTCTACCCCTGCCCGGTTGTACCAGGAGCGGTCAAACAGTACGATTTCCCCGTTGGTTGGCATATGCTGTAGGTAACGCTGGAAATACCATTGCCCTAGTTCTGTTTCGGTAGGTTTCTCTAATGCAATAACATGCGCAGCACGAGGATTCAAATGCTCCATAAAACGTTTGATAGTACCGCCTTTGCCCGCAGCATCACGGCCTTCGAAAAAGCCGGCGATACGTTTTTGTTCCTCTTTTGCCCAGGCCTGAACCTTTAATAGCTCAGATTGTAACAGCCGTTTTTCTTTTTCATATTCATTGGTGCTGATTTTTTTAGGGTAAGGGTACTCACCAAGTTTATAACTGACCTTTAGTAAATCACTGCTGGAGATCATATCCGGTGATGCCAGTACTTGTTTAGGGTCTGACATATTGGCAAGAATTTCCTTCAGGCCTTTTTTAGTGCGCATTTGAGTATGGATTTTGCCACTTGAAGCTTTATCAGTTGAGGCTTCGTCAGTTGAGGCTATTTTAGTGGCAGGTTTAGTAGTCGTTGTATTTTTAGTGTCCATGAACCTTTACGCTTAGTTTGAGGTGAATAATTAATAAGATTAACAGATAGTTGGCTATAATTATTTGACGAGCATCATATTTATTATTTATCGATAGTCTGCTATTTTCAAAATTAATTAAAGGTTATTATATTTCAGCTGTTTTGTGCAATAAAAAACCCGGCAGTGCCGGGTTTTTTATTGTTGTATCGCTCTGCCAGAAAATTACTTAACTGTTTTATTTAATCTTGGCTTCCTTATACATCACATATTTACGGACAACTGGATCGAATTTTTTCATTTCCAGTTTTTCAGGCATAGTACGTTTGTTTTTGGTCGTAGTGTAATAATGACCCGTTTTCGCAGATGAAACCATTTTAATTTTATCGCGCATGATATTCCCCTAAAACCTTAAAGTTAAACTTTCTCGCCACGAGAGCGCATTTCAGATAAAACTGCATCGATACCTTTTTTATCGATAATGCGCATGCCGTTGGCGGTAACGCGCAGTTTTACGTGACGATTCTCACTTTCAACCCAGAAACGGTGGTTGTGCAAATTAGGCAAGAAACGACGCCTTGTTTTATTGTGAGCATGGGATACGTTGTTACCGGAGACTGGGCGTTTTCCAGTGACCTGACATACTCTAGACATTGTAATTACTCCAAACAACTAATACGAATAATGAAGGCCTCGATACAATGCGAGACCTCTGAATTGTGAGCCGGTAATTCTAACGGAGAATAACTTCCCTGACAAGTTAAATTGTCTGGCTGATATTAGGTGTTTATGCTGCTGCCCGTAGCTATGTATAATATGTCTCAGGCTCACCCGGTGTGGTCGGTAACAGGGCGAATTGTAGGTAACAGGCTAGAGACTATTAAAAATGGCGTTAGATATCGTATTTATAGAAGATTTACGCATTGATACCATTATTGGTATTTATGACTGGGAACGGGAAGTTAAGCAGGTCATCTCACTGGATATTGAGATGGCGGCGGATAATACCAAACCGGCTTCTACAGAAAGTATTGATGATGCATTAAATTACAAGGCCGTTGCCAAGTCTTTAATTGCATTTACCGAAAAAAGTCAGTTTCAACTAGTGGAAACGCTGGCAGAACGCCTGGCAGAAATTATTTTGCATGAATTTAACGTGCCCTGGTGCCGCTTAAAACTCAGTAAGTTAGGCGCGGTGACAGGATCCCGATCAGTGGGCGTTATTATTGAACGCGGTCAACGCTGACGGATGTTTTGGGATATTATTAGATCATGGCCACTATTTATATCAGTCTTGGCAGTAATATTAACCGTGAGGAAAATACCCGTGCAGGCATTGCTGCATTAAGGCGGGTGTTTGGTGATTTGACCCTGTCCTCGGTTTACGAAAGTGAGGCGGTGGGGTTTGACGGTGATGCGTTTTATAACATGGTAATTGCCTGTGAAGTTGATACACCGGTTCATCTGACCAACCAGATATTACGCGATATCGAAGATGCTAATGGTCGTGACCGTAGTGGCCCCAGATTTTCATCGCGAACGCTGGATCTGGACTTGCTGCTATATGATGATCTGCAGCTTGATGAAAAAGGCCTGAAGTTGCCTCGCGATGAAATTTTAAAAAATGCCTTTGTATTGTGGCCACTGACAGAGATAGCGCCAGAGTTAAAACACCCTGAAACCGGTATTCGTTACAAAGAGTTATGGGCAGATTTTGATAAAGAGAAAGAGAATCTACACCCCATAGAGTTTTCAATTTAGTCGCGGATAAAATTATTT
>CAVWXQ010000023.1:0-64091 GCA_963759005.1 uncultured Gammaproteobacteria bacterium | reverse complement strand
CAAAATATCTATTGGTTCTGAAACCTTCTTTTTCACACAGGGCATCACGTTTGGCAATCATCAGGTCATTTTCTACCATTTCGGTGACCATCTCATCCAATGTAATTTTAGGTACCCAGCCCAGTTTTTCTTTTGCTTTAGTCGGATCACCTAGCAGGGTTTCTACTTCTGTTGGTCTGAAGTATCTTGGATCGACTTCTACCAGACATTTTCCTGTCGCTTTATCATAGCCTTTTTCATCTATCCCCTCGCCTTTCCATTCCATTTCTATATCCACGGCTTTGGCTGCTTTATTTACAAAGTCTCTTACTGAGTATTGAACGCCGGTGGCGATGACAAAATCTTCCGGATTATCCTGCTGCAACATTAACCACTGCATTTCAACATAATCTTTTGCATGTCCCCAGTCACGTTTAGCACTTAAATTACCCAGAAATAACTTATCCTGTAGATCCAGTTTAATTCTTGCAAATGCGCGGGTAATTTTTCGAGTAACGAATGTTTCTCCACGTATGGGTGATTCATGGTTGAACAGAATTCCATTACAGGCATATATACCATAAGCTTCTCTGTAATTAACTGTAATCCAGTAGGCGTACAGTTTTGCTACTGCATAGGGTGAACGTGGATAAAACGGTGTTTTTTCTGTTTGCGGGATCTCCTGTACTTCACCGTACAATTCTGAAGTTGATGCCTGGTAATAACGGGTTTTCTTTTCCAGGCCTGAAATTCGAATGGCATCCAGTATTCTAAGTGCACCCATACCAACCGTATCTGCAGTATATTCAGGGCACTCGAAAGAAACCGCTACATGGCTTTGCGCTGCCAGGTTGTATACTTCATCTGGCTGTATTTGCTGGATAATACGCACCAGGTTCATGGAATCGGTTAAATCTCCGTAATGAAGAATAAACTTCTGTTCTTTTTCATGCGGATCCTGGTACAGGTGATCTACGCGGTCGGTATTAAACGATGATGCCCGGCGTTTAATGCCGTGTACAACATACCCTTTGTCTAGAAGAAATTCCGCCAGGTAGGCACCATCCTGCCCGGTGATGCCTGTTATTAATGCTACTTTTGCCATTGTTTACATCCGTATTTATATCTGAAAAATTATTTTTTTATTATAAACTGTCTATTGGATTAAAGGGAGTCAAAGTCAAGACTTTAGAGGCGATTCACCACAGAGACGTAGAGAAAAGCTTTTATGGGGTCATAGAATACGCGAAAGACATGAATTAAAATGACAAACAAATGGATTACCGTCATGCAGGTATGCTTCTAGCCGGTATCCATCGCTTATCCTGGCATTAATCCTGATAATCCATATTCACCTGATAAATGGATACTGGCCTACGCCAGCATGACAAAATAAAAATTTTCTCTGTACTCTCTGCATCCCTGTAGTGAACATTCTATTAATTATAGCCATGGTACTCCTTGTACCAATCTACAAATTTCTTGATACCATCTTTTAATGGTGTGGCTGGTTTAAAACCAACCGCATCGATTAATGCATCTATGTTTGCATAGGTTGCAACTACGTCTCCGTCCTGCATTCCCATCATGTTCTTTTCGGCTTTTTTGCCGACTGCATTTTCTATGGTTTCTATGAAATCCATAAGCTGTACTACGTCATTATTGCCGATGTTATACACTCTGTAGGGTGCATAGGAGGTTGCCGGGTCAGCGTTGTTATTATCATAATCCGGGTTTGGCTCTGCTGTTTTGTCGATTACGCGTACAACACCTTCTACAATATCGTCAATATAGGTGAAGTCACGCTTCATTTTTCCTTCGTTGAAGACATTGATTGGCTCATCACGCAATATTGCGCCTGTAAACAATGAGGGTGACATATCCGGTCTGCCCCACGGTCCATATACTGTAAAGAAGCGCAGACCGGTTGTGGGTATGTTGTATAAATGACTGTAGGTATGCGCCATTAACTCGTTGGATTTTTTTGTTGCGGCATACAGGCTTACCTGGTGATCAACATTGTCGTGCACGCTAAATGGCATGTTTGTATTTGCGCCGTAGACACTCGAACTGCTGGCATAGACCAGGTGTTCGACTTTTGTCTGCCGACAGCCTTCTAATATATTAACGAAACCGACCAGGTTGCTGTCTACATAAGCATGCGGGTTTTCTAATGAATAACGCACACCTGCTTGTGCCGCTGAATTAAATACGCGCTGGAAGTTTTGTTTTTCAAACAGTGTTTTCATGGCTTCACGATCTGAAATATCCATTTTTATGAAGGTGAACATCTCATAATCTTCGATTAATTTTAAACGGTCGTGTTTTAGTTGTACGTCGTAATAATCATTTAGATTATCTATGCCAACGACTTCGTCGCCTCTTTCCAGTAGCGCTTTGGCTACACTCATGCCGATGAAACCGGCTACACCTGTTACTAATATTTTCATTTAATTATTCACCATAAACATTTATTCACCACAGAGGCACAGAGTGCACAGAGGAAAACCTTTTTAATATTTAAAAACATATAAAACACTTTATTCACCACAGAGGCACAGAGTGCACAGAGGAAAACCTTTTATATTTAAATATTAACAAACTTATTCACCACAGAGGCACAGAGTGCACAGAGGAAAACCTTTTATATTAAAACTAAAAACATATTACACAGAGGCTTAGAAAACTTATTCACCACAGAGGACACAGAGAAAAGCTATTTATTGTTAAAAACAAATAACATATAACACTTGTTTGTCTTATGTGCATAAACCTGTGGTTAATATGCTTATCCGTTTAATAATCTTTTAATGCCTTGTTTCATTACTGGTACGTTAAAATTTAATAATAATCCATATCTTATGTTTGCCAGTTTCAAGTATGTTAGTAGCTGGGCATCATGGATTGGTTCTATCTTTTTAATTGATTTTAGTTCAATGATCACTTGATTGTTCACTAAAAGATCAATACGGTAATTTTGGTCTAGTTTATTTCCTTTGTATAAAACAGGTATCTCATGTTGTCGTTGTACTATTAATTTTCTTTCCTGTAATTCAAATGCCATACATTCTTCATAGGTTGACTCCAGTAACCCGGGGCCAAGATTACGATGCACTTCAATTGCAGAACCTATGATCTCGCTTGTTAGTTGATTTCCTTTTATCATTTACATCTCCTTTTTCTAAACAATTTGATTCACCACAGTGTCACAGAGGTAAACTTTTATTGTTAAAACTACAAATCATAAACTAAAAACTATTGTTCACCACAGAGACACAGAGTGCACAGAGGAAAACCTTTTAATTGCTTAAAAGCTATAAACTATCTACCCTGTTTCCTGTTCACAAGCTAGTACATGTGAACGAAACTATTAATGTTGTCAACACTACACTGCTGTTCATCTTGACACATGCTAGTAGAAACGATCTTGCTACTTGTGCATCAGGCAGTTGTAGTTGGTGCTTATTTAAAACAACAATCGTTTTCCTCTGTGACCTCTGTGCCTCTGTGGTGAATATATTTAACGCCCTACACAATGGTAGTTAAAACCTTTCTGCTCCATGGTGTCTTTCTCGTATACGTTGCGTAGATCCACAAACACATTGCCTTTCATCAAGCTTTTGACTTTTTCAAGATCAAGTGCACGGTACTGGTTCCATTCTGTCATCAATACAACTGCATCTACATTTTCAAACATTTCATATATTGAATCAAAGTACTGTATATTATCGGGTAATAATTTTTTCGCTTCTTCCATGCCTTCCGGGTCATGGGCGCGTATTGTTGCGCCTTTGTCAGACAGTGCTGGCAGTATGGCTAGTGATGGCGAATCACGCATGTCATCTGTTTCTGGCTTAAAGGTAAGGCCCAGGACTGCGATGGTTTTACCTGCTTCTGAGCCTCCTAATGCGTCTCTTATTTTTGAAACCATCCTGGCTTTCTGAGCGGCATTTACTTCGACCACTGATTCTACAATACGACATGATGAGCCATGTTCCTGTGCTATGCGTATGAGCGCAAGTGTGTCTTTGGGGAAACATGAACCGCCATAACCAGGGCCTGCATGTAAGAATTTTTTACCGATACGTCCGTCCAGCCCCATGCCTTTTGCGATAGAGTGTACATCGGCACCTACTTTCTCACACAATTGAGACATTTCATTGATAAAGCTGATTTTTGTAGCGAGAAAGGCATTGGCTGCATATTTAATCAGTTCTGCACTTTCAAGATTGGTTACGTGAATGGGTGCTTCGATTAAGTTAAGCGGTCTGTACAGTTCGCGCAATAAGGCTTCGGCACGTTCAGACTCAACACCTAAAACCACCCTGTCAGGACGCATAAAATCATCAAGTGCTGAACCTTCTCTTAGAAACTCAGGATTAGAAGCCACATCAAAATCTGCATCCGGATTTGCAGTGCTGATAATTCGATGTACCTGTCGAGCTGTGCCAACGGGGACAGTCGATTTATCAACAATCACTGTATAACCTTTTAAATAGCCTGCAAGTTCTTCTGCAGCAGCATAGACATATTGCAGATCAGCATGGCCATCACCGTGTCTTGTCGGGGTGCCTACTGCGATAAACACTAACTCGGCCTCTGCAACCTTTTCTTTTAGTTCTGTCGAAAATCCCAGACGGCCTGCTTCTATATTTTTAGCAACGAAGGTATCCAGCCCCGGTTCATATATAGGTATTTTGCCATTTAGCAGCGCGTTTATTTTGCTTTCATCCTTATCAATACACGTTACATTTGCGCCGAACTCGGCAAAACACGCGCCTGATACAAGGCCTACATAACCTGAACCAATCATTACAACATTCATACTTACTCCTAATATATTCTAAAAACTTTACACACTATTGTTCACCACAGAGGCACAGAACACGAGGAACCTTTTTTATATTTAAAAACTAAAAACTTTATCACCACAGAGGCTCAGATCACCTGCGACATTAGTGCATCCATGCACGTTGCACAGAGCACACAAAGGTAAACTTTTATTGTTAAAACTACAAATCACAAACTAAAAACTATTGTTCACCACAGAGACACAAAGGGCACAGAGGAGAACTATTTTTATTTTTAAACTAAACGATAAAATGTTTTTCTCTGTGCGCTCTGTGCCTCTGTGGTGAAAATAAGTTTGTGATTATATACTTTATGCATGTACTACATTTTTATATTTGCCACGGTACATACCACGGGTATCAACAATTAATTTTGCATTTTCACGAATCATTTCATAATCAAAATCTACATGATCGGTACCTACTACAATGCAATCATAGGTTTTAATGTTTTCACTGCTTGCTTCCACACTGTTCATATTAAAACTATAACGGCGCATTTTCGGGAATACTGGCACGTAAGGATCTGAATAGTTTATTTCTGCGCCACAGTTTTGAATAAGCTGCATGATTTCTACTGAAGGTGATTCGCGCATATCATCTATGTTCTTTTTATATGCAATGCCCAACATAAGAATGCGGCTACCATTGATGGCTTTTTTCTGGTCATTCAAACCTGAAACAATTTTGTTTAAAACATACTCGGGCATGGAGCTGTTTACTTCACCAGCCAGTTCAATGAATCGGGTATTAATGCCATATTCACGTGCTTTCCAGGTTAAATAAAATGGATCGATTGGGATACAATGTCCACCCAGACCCGGACCGGGATAATAAGGTACAAAACCAAATGGTTTAGTGGCGGCAGCATCGATCACTTCGTAAATATCAATGTCCATTTTGTCTGCAACAATTTTTAATTCGTTAACCAGGCCAATGTTAACGGCGCGATGAATGTTCTCCAGCAATTTAGTCATTTCTGCGGCTCGTGTAGAACTGACTGAAACAACTTTATCGATAACATGACTATATAATGCAACACCAACTTGCTGACAGGCTTCGGTATCGCCGCCACAAACTTTGGGAATGGTTTGTGTATTGAAATTTTTATTGCCGGGATCTTCTCGTTCTGGTGAATAAACCAGGAATACATCGTCTCCAACGCTCAAACCAGTGCTTTCAATGCGTGGTTTTAATTCTTCATCCGTTGTGCCCGGGTAGGTTGTACTTTCTAGTGAAACCACATGGCCGGCTCGCAAATAAGGAAGAAGACTGTCCATTGTATCTAATACGTAGCTAAGATCTGGCTCGCGGTGCAAATCGAGTGGCGTTGGTACACACAGGATTAATGCATCGGCAGCCGTCGCACGGGTGAAATCAATGGTGGCTTCGAACCCCCTGTCTACAGCAGATTGAATGTCTTCGTCGGGAATGTGCTTAATATAAGTTTTACCTGAAGATATTTTTTCAACTTTTTCAGGATCAATGTCAAAACCGACAACTTTATAACCAGCTTCGGCATAACGTAATGCCAGAGGAATACCGACATAACCCAGGCCCACGATACCGATAATTGCTGATTTGTCTGCTAATTTATTTATTAATTGTTGTTTCATAATTATTGTTCCAATACGTTATTTTTCTTTTTATTTTTAAATCTAAAAACTACAAATATTTATTCACCACAGAGGTCACTCTTTCACATCCATATGAGCGCGACATTAGCGCATCCATGCACGTCGCACGAAGAGCACAGAGAAAAGTTTTTTTAGTTTTAAAAGCGAAGATATATTTCTAAAGTAATATATTAAGTAATTAATACAACGCTTTGATTTATATGTTATTTTTTAAAATAAAAGCAGCAAGTCTTAATGCTGGTGGTTGTTTAAAATTAAAAGGTTTACTCTGTGCCCTCTGTGCGACGTGCACGGATGCACTAATGTCGCAGGTGTACGGATACACAAGAGCGACCTCTGTGGTGAATAAATGTTTGTGTTTTTCTATTAGTTAAAACCCTATAAGCTTTCGCAAAGGATTTTTAATCCCTGGCTTAATTCAACCGATGGAGTCCACTTCAATATTGAATTTGCTTTTTCTATAACGGCGTAAGACTCTTTAATGTCACCTTTTCTGATATCACCATAATTCACATTAAAATCTACATTATAGATCTCACACAATGTTTCTAATAACTGGTTTAAGGTGATTTTTTTGCCTGTTGCAATATTATAATATTGCCCGGTGCCCTGTTGCGTTGTTACCGCTTTCATATTGGCTTCAACAACGTCACTTACAAATACGAAATCTCTTGTTTGCTGACCATCGCCAAATATGGTGGGGGTTTGTTTATTTTTAAGTTTATCTGTAAAAATGGAAATAACACCGGAATAAGGTGAGGAAGGATCCTGTTTTGGTCCATAAACATTAAAATACCTTAAACAAACGGTTTCTAATCCATATAATTTTGTGTACATGCCACAGGCAAATTCTGAGGCTAATTTATCAACTGCATAAGGCGATAAAGTGACCGGGCACATGGTTTCTATTTTTGGTAGTGTTGGTTCATCACCATACAATGCCGCGCTTGATGCGAATACAAAACGTTTTACGTTGTTGTCTGTTGCGGCTTCTAATAAGTGCAATGTGCCCTGATAGTTTACTGCGCTACTGCCAACGGGATCATTCACAGTCTTTGGCACTGATGCGACGGCCGCTTTATGAAATACCCAGTCAATACCTTGCATGCATTCTTTAACCGTATCCTGGTTGCTTATATCACCTTCTATAATTGTCAGTTTTTTATTATCGGGTAAGTTGCTGCGGTGGCCTGTTGAAAAATCATCCAGAACAACCACTTCATGGCCATCTTTCAATAAACGATCAACAATATGCGAACCGATAAAACCAGCACCACCTGTTACTAATGCTTTCATACCTGGTCCTTTCATGTTGTTTTACCTTCTCTTCCGTATATATCATCAAAACGTACAATATCGTCTTCGCCAAGATAACTACCGGTTTGCACTTCTATTAATTCCAGGGGGATTTTCCCTATATTTTCAAGCCGATGTTTTGTGCCTAATGGAATATAGGTTGATTCGTTTTCAGTTAGTATAAACACTTCTTCGCCTTTTGTTACTTTTGCTGTGCCGTTAACAATAACCCAGTGTTCAGCACGATGATGATGCAATTGTAAAGACAGTGTTGCCCCCGGATTTACTGTTATTCTTTTTACCTGGAATCGATCTGAGCTGTCTATGCCCTGGTAACAACCCCAGGGGCGACATACTCGTTTATGTACTACAACTTCTTCTCTTTTTTCACTGGTCAACGATTCAACAATGATTTTTATGTCCTGCACATGACTTTTACTGGCAACCAGTAAGGCATCATCGGTATCAACAATGATCAAATCGTCAATACCCAGGGTTGTCACCAGTTTATTTTCTGCTCGCACATAACAATTTGTTGTTGATACACATTTGGTGTCACCGATAAAAACATTATTATTTTCATCTAATTCACCAATTTCGTGTAAAGCTGACCATGAGCCAACATCGCTCCAACCAATATCAACTGGTATGACGACAGCGTTTTTGACCTTTTCCATGACCGCATAATCAATTGAGTCGCTCGGACACTTTTTAAATTCCTCAGCACCGATACGAATAAAATCCATATCTCTCACTGCATTATTAATTGCATTTTGACTGGCGTTGTATATTTCAGGTGAAAATTCCTGTAGCGCGTTTAAATATTCAGATGCTTTAAACATAAACATACCGCTATTCCAGTAGTAACCGCCTTCGTTAAGATATTTTGTGGCGGTATCCAGATCTGGCTTCTCAACGAATTTTTCAATTGCAGCAACTTCATTGACTGCTACTGTGTCTACCGACTTAATATAACCGTATCCTGTTTCAGGACTGTCTGGAACAATACCAAATGTAACAAAGTGATTGTTTAACGCCTGATGTAAACCAGTTTCTATTGCTTTATGAAATTCACTCACATTTTTTATGTCATGATCCGCTGGCAATACCAGTAATACTGCATCTTCATCAGTTAGCATCGCATTGAACGCAGCCAAAGCGATAGCAGGCGCTGTATTACGACCGACCGGTTCCAGAATTATCGCATCCGCGCCAATGCGGGTTGCATGAGTCTGCTCTGCAACCATGAAACGGTACTCTTCATTGCAAATAACAACGGTATTGGCGATATCTTTAAGGCCATCCAGACGATTTATTGTGTCCTGCAATAATGATGTCTGATTTAATAATGGCAGAAGTTGTTTTGGATGCGCTTTTCTGGAAAGTGGCCACAAGCGTGTTCCTGAGCCACCCGATAAAATTACCGGTGTTATCATTTTAAAATCCTGTTTTATTTGTTAAGGAAACTATTCTCAATTATTAATTAACTGCCTAGTATAGAAGAGACACTACATATTTTATGAAATATTCAGCTTAAAAAGAGAAATGCATCTGCTTTAAATTCTGTGTGTATTTTATAGGACTAACAGTCTTATGTGTATTCTTAAATGATGTGACATTTAGCAGAATCAGGTAAAAAATGTGTTGGCTTTTCGTAAAAAAACTATTGAAATAATGGCATTAAAATGCGCAAAAAATCCTCCTTTTAAACTTTACCTGTCTATACTCTTAGTTAATATTTGCAACCAGACCATGCTTTTCTTCAAAGAATAAGCGCTATTATCTATGACAAATCAAAAACTTATAACAAACATTTCGATTTGTTTAACTCTTTTTCTCAGCTCATACGGCTATGCGCAAAAAGCACCAGTTTTTGAACTACCCGGTAACAATAAAAGCATCAATCTCGAAAACCTTAAGGGTAAGGTAGTCTATCTTGATTTTTGGGCATCATGGTGTGTTCCCTGCCGTAAGTCATTCCCCTGGATGAATGAGATGCAATCAAGATATGACAGCAATAAGTTCGCCATTGTTGCGGTTAATCTGGATTCGTCTAAAGCTGATGCATTAAAGTTTCTACAAAACATACCCGCTAATTTTGATATTGCTTATGACCCTGAAGGCTCGGTTGCAAGTAAATACAATTTAAAAGTCATGCCTGGCTCCTATTTAATCGACAAAAAAGGTGAGCTCATATTTACCCACAAAGGTTATAGAGAAGGCGACTCAAATGAAATAGAAAATAAAATAAACAAACTAATTAATTCAATATAGTCTCTAAATAGACCGAACCATTATGCATAAAATTTCAATAATTCTGATTTGCTTACTCACATCCGCCTGTTCAACGGTAAAAAATATGAGCGTCGGTGAAGAAGTTAAACCCTGGGAAAAGGATATTCTTGCACAGCAAGCTATGCAATTTCCTCAGGATAAAATGTTCTCATTTAGTGATGAGCACATCTTTTTCAGTAAAGAAGCATCAACAGGCGGCAATGGTGTTGGCGGCGGCGGTTGTGGCTGCAATTAATACAAGCCAAATATTCCATAGCAACGCTACACTTTTTAGTAAACCTTATGTTTCATTAAAAAGTAAAACTACTTTAAAAAATACACAATACACCCGAAAAAACCAGGCGGTTTTGGGGGAAATATAAGCGGCCATTTTGAACAGTTCACTTATAAATTTAGCAAACTAAACAATGACATCTCCCCAACAAATGCATCCCTGTGAAATATTCGGGTTAAGGATATACAATGAAATCAATTAAGAATCAATTAACCGTGGCCACCTGCACGTTGTTATCTCAACAAAGTGGTAATGCTTTAGCCATTGAGAATGCATGGGAGATTGATAGCTCCTTACTGTATTACTCTGAAGCCGATGATCGCGTTGATGTAGTAAAGTTTGTTGCCGCTGTCGGTGGTGATGTAACCGGTAGAGATCGTGTCAATATACAGATGGTTTTAGACACCATGTCTGGCTCTACCCCTTCAGGTGCGGTAATAGCCAGTGGTGGCTCCAATACCACATCTGGTGCTTCTGGCGGAGGCGGTACAGCAGTAACTGATCCTAATGCGTCTGCATTAGCTAAATTTGATGACACCCGTCTTGCCAATAGTTTAACCTGGACACATGCACATGATAACAACTGGACTGTTGACTATAACGCCGCTGTTTCCATTGAAAACGACTATCGCTCATATAGTGGCGCTGTAACGGTTAGCAAGGAAACTCAGAAAAAAGATTATCGTTTTACTGTAGGTTTAGCGGGGACGTATGATCAAATATTTCGCGTTGGCGCTGGAAACACACCGGTGCCGCTAACTCAAATTGGTGATAATCAGTTTGCTGGTGAAGGTGAGAAAGATTCAACCGACCTCATACTGGGTCTAACCCACATAATCAATCGTAGAACGGTAGGGCAAATTAATCTTGCTTACAGTGTATCAAATGGTTATCACACCGATCCATACAAAGTTTTCAGTGTTGTTGATAGAACCACCAATCTACCTATTGATGACTCAAGTTATTATGAAGGCAGGCCCGGGTCAAGACAAAGAACAAGTTTAACATTCAAGTTAAACCATCAAACATACCCGGCTAATAACATCATTCATGGGTCTTATAGATACTACACAGATGACTGGGAAGTTGACTCGCATACGTTTGATTTTAATTACCGTTTTACTTTAGCGAACACTAATTATATAGAACCAAGAATTCGACTTTACCAGCAAAGTAAGGCTTTCTTTTATCAGAATCAATTTTTTGTAGATAACGTTGCAGGTCTTGATCCTACAACCTTATTCCCTGAATACATCAGTGCTGATTATCGACTTGATGATATGAAAAGCATCACAACTGGTATACGCTATGGTAGAGAAATTGGGATAAATGGACATATACGTGCACGACTGGAATACATGCACCAGTCATTTGATCATTCCGAGTTCGATACCAACAAAGCAATCATATTCCAGATTGCTTATAGTAAAACATTCTAAATTGCATTTACAGCTTAAACTTTTTCATAAAAAACTCCGCAATATTGCGGAGTTTTTCGTTTTGATCTGGAAAATACAATAATTATTGACCACAGAGACCAGGACAATGAAATACTTATGCACGCCTTTGCTAGCTATGTTGGCGTTACTTCTAATCTTGTAAAACGCATATGCGAACATAAAAGTAATGTTGTTGAAGGTTTTACTAAAAATATAGTGTTCATAAATTAGTCTGGTATGAACTACATGACTACATGAATATCTGCACTTAACCGTGAAAAAATAAAAAACTGGAAACGAGAGTGGAAGATCACAAGGATTGAAGAGTCCAATCCACAATGGGATGATTTATATAAAAGTAATTTGTAATAAGAGTGCCGGTAATTACTCGTTGCTCAGGCGAAAACAGTAATCCATGCCTGTCTGGTACTTATGAAATGTAAGCACACCTTTACTGAACATGGATACCGGCATTCGCCTGCATGACGAACCTTAGACTTTGTACTTACGTACCTCAGTCTTTATGCTACAACTAATACTCGTCCGTCATGCTGATACTGGACTGAGTAGCGGTGCATGGGCGCACAGTTACGGCCTAAGGATGGAGTCCATTCCTGTATGGTACTATGACTCTTTTGCTGTCTATGGATACCGGCATTTGCCGGCATGACAAACTTGGACTCATCTTTTATGGAATCTGGATACCGGCCTTTCTGTTCAATAAAATACTTAAGTTTTCATCCTACAATAAATAAACTCCGCAATATGCGGAGTTTATTTAATACTAATTAAATGTGTATATTGATTAAAACAGATTCGGTTCACCAGGTGTGTTTTCGTTAATAGCTGGAACACCAAGTGGATTTAACTCATCATCTCGAGTTAGTAATTCCGGGTCCTGCACACCATAATAAGAAAAAACCGTTGATGCGACTGACATCGGCTCAGCTTCATAACTTCCCGGAGCGGGTTCGGTTACCTGGTTATTAGTACCGCCGGCACCAACTCGTACTGTTCTACCAACAACTTTTCCTAAAGCAGCAGCACCACCCGCTCTGACACCAGCACCACCAAAAGTAAATAGATTTTGATTGTTACCGTGATCCCAACCCTGATTACCATTCAGATTTACACGTCGACCAAAATCACCAAACATATTGATTACAATATTATCGGTTGATCGCGTATTGCCATCCAGTGTGGTAAACGCACCGCCATTTTGAGATTGATCTGAATACTTTATATGTAACATTGCTGCTTTCAACGTTTCAAGTAAAGCATTCATTCGGTTACGGTAATTATCAATGCCATTATTATGATCATCCCAGCCACCTAATCCGCCACCAACGGTTAAATAGAGTGAACCAGGATTAACCAGTGCTAACGTTACTGCAGCACGAACTCTTGAGGTGTACTGCGTATTTGGATAAACAAGTTGCTGGCCAGCTGTTAAACCTACAGCTGCAGCATCTACAGGATCTGTAATAAATGGCAAGTTGGCAGGATCATCAGCAGTACCGATATTATCAATTTTACTCTCTAGAAAAGCTCTTAAATCAAAACTGTTTGCCGCTTTTGAATATCGGGCATTGTATGCAGCCGTTCTTCTGGTATTTGCAAGGGCTTCGAGTACAGCGTCATTGTTATTGCTACCCCTGCTATAAGGATTATTAAAATTCTGGTCCAGAGTAATCCCTCGATACAATAGCGGTATCTGAAAATTGGGGTCTTGCTGGAATGCACGCGTATCGCCTTCGAATGAAACAAAGGGCAATAACAGATCATTTACAATATCACCTATCGCAGTACCATCTGCAAGGGTAGTCGTGCCTTCATATTGGGCGCGATGCTGATATAAGGTAGCTGCAACTTTGGTTCCTACGCCAGCACTTCCTTCTATATCTAATGAACCTTTAAAACTTTGTAACAGGCTTTCACGATGAGAACGGGTGCCATCAAGCCTTTTCATTAATGTACGATAGACAGACATATAGTTGTTATCAACCATAAACTGCATGGCACGACCACCGGCACCATTATCATCTAAATGCGGATTATTATTATTGGGCGTTCCACGCCAAAAACCATTTTTAGTAATAAATCCATTTGTAGCTAATCCATCAGTATCATTAGTTAAAATTCGTCCACCAAAAGCAGCGGCATACGAATTTTGTGAATTAGCATCAATATCAACAATGTTGGTTAAATTACCCGAAAGTTCAGATGGCCCACCGTATAAAAAGATGTTAATCACCTGCGGCATGACTGCTGGTGCAAGAACAGTTGCTGCAGAATAATCAACCGCTGCACTTGCTGTTTTATACATTGCCAGTGGATTCATTGAAGAAGGCAAAAGTGCAGAACCACCTAATGCAGCAATACTCTTAAGAAAGTTTCTTTTATTCATGTTTCATTCCTTTAATTTATCGCCTTGAAGTAATAAAACTCTGGCAATCTGGAAATATAGTCAAAAGTGACATCAGCAATATTATTATGACGATTATCAGATGTACTTGGATTAATTATTTGATTTCCATCTGTATCAGTAGTTAACAAAGATAAGCCATATTTGTTCCTTATAGATTCGCCTTTAATTGATCGCCTTGAAATAATAGAGCTCAGGCAATCTCGATATATAGTCAAAGGTTATTTCAGCGATGTCATTGTGACGATTATTACCAGAATCTGGCCTAACAATTTTCTCGCCATTTGTGTCTGTTGAGATGTCCATCCACTCATAGATGGTAATCAACCCATCAATTTCTTCAGCACTTGCTTTTCTTTGCAGGGTATTTAAAAACAGAAAGTGAACGTAATCCGTTAAACTCAGCTGTGAAACAACATCACGCAAACTCTCATCATCATTGCCACCATCACCGTTATAAATCAAACCCGGTATACCGTCATAATTTCCGTGATAACTGCTTTCATTCATTAACAAATGTTCACGTATGCCTTTATGATAATTTGCAAAACTTAATGCATCCATAGGCACATCAGGTAAACGTCCAATTTTCAATGTCATTGTATTCCAGCCTTTATTACCGAGATACAACCTATTGCTATCATTAGAATCAGTAACCAGATTCTCAAAGATTCGTTTACCAACTCTATCACCTAGATCTGGCTGCTGGATCCCACTTCAATGCATCCAAAAGCGGCAATAAGCTTTCTTCAAATGATCTTGGTCGTTCAGTATTCAATAAATACTCTCTTGAGAAAATCATTGCGGTAAATATATCTTCGTACGTCTCTGCACCACTACTGGCGATAGAATTAATTATTTCTACTCTATCTTCACGCGAACGACCCGAGAATAAATAATTAACCAACACCTCAACCGCACGAGGCATTACCAGTGGATGACCCGCAATAACATCATATAAATCATTGCAGGTAGTTATAAATGATGTTTCAAGAATAAGTTGTGGTTCGGTATTCTGTTACCGTTATTACTGAATATGTAACCTGAAGTCTTCATCAGTTAGATAAAAATCTTTACACGCTATACCACCCTTCACCGAATCTTCTTCCGTTTCGAATAATCCCAGGTAAAGCTCATAAGCTTCCAGAGCATGATTTTCAGAAGAACGAGAAACACGCCATCTTGCTAATGAAGGCAAATTCGAACGAATCATATCTCTGACAGACTGCTTATCTTTAATTCTCGAACTTAAAAAACTAAACATATTTTGCGCATCAACCGTATCCGTAGTTTCCATTTCAACCGCTGGTGAATACATGATGGTATTACTTAAAAAATACGCCATCCACTGCACGTATAGATCACGACTGATCGGGTACTCTTTAATTCGCGCCAAGCGGTATCTGCATGGCTCTTTCATTTTCATCTGCATCTGAATCATCATTAAAAGAATATTTAGCATCAGCCTCGTTCGGGTTACCTTCGCTATCAAGACCTTCGATCAAGGTATTAGCCGCAACTAAGGCATGGTTTGATAAAGGCTGGCTTAAGGCCTGTTTTGTATCGTTTAGGAAGGTGCTGCTCTTAGGAGTTAAATTGGTAGTACCTGCGTTCAGATCAAAAAAATCTTCCGCTGAAATACCGCGGTACATCGTCCCGTATAATTTACTGGCGACCTGATATTGTTCTTCTGGCGGCAGAGCATTAAATTCTGCCTGACTGAGAGGTGCTGCAAACCCGGTGGCATTAAAGCCAGAGCTGCCTTCTGGTAGACCAGGGTCACACCCTACTAGACCGAATGCAGTCGTCAATAAGGCCACTTTAATGGACAGCGTTTTCACATGATATATATTCATCATAATTTTCATCTATATACATCCCGTATGTAAATAAATTGATACATCGCTTAGATGTAATAATGTTTTTTGAATTTGATTTGGAGTTTCTTGCTCAGCCACGAGAACCATGACTGACATTTGAGTACGATAAGCACGTTTTGCTTAAAGTTAACGAATGATATACCAATTCTAGAAAAATCTATTAATAATTCGACAAAATGTCCGTACAAACCGATGAATGGTTAGTTACATTTTAAGTAAATAAAATAAGATAAATTATGTATTTCAGTAGCTTGCATACAATGTCTCAGACTTTATATGACCATTACTTATTGCCAGATAAAGGTCAAAAACTAAAAAGCATTTTTACCACAGAGGTCGCTCATACGCATTTATGTGTGAAAGAGTGACCTCTGTGGAAAGTAAATGTTTGTAATTTTTATGTTTTTAACTGCAGATTATTCAGAACTAAGTTAATGGTCTTCTTTAAAAGCAGTACACCTGTTTCTACCATTATTTTTACTCTGATAGAGGGCTTTATCTGCTCTTTCTAAAACAGTTTCAGCTTTATCACCTCTTCGAAATTCAGCTATACCAACTGATGATGTAATTCGGCAATGCCGTCCTTCATAATGAAAATTACACTCTTCAAGCATTACCCGTAATTTATTATTTAAATTAATGGCATTTTCGATAGATGTGTCCGGCATTAACAAAGTAAATTCCTCTCCACCAACTCTTGCAAATAGATCTACCTTTCTAATTCTTGACTGGATTATGTCTGCAAATAATTTTAAGACACGATCGCCAACACCATGACCATACCTGTCATTAATTTTCTTAAAATGATCCAGGTCCCATAAAGCAAGACACAATGGTGAGTTGGTGCGCTTCCAGCGGTTATACTCTACAATAATTCTTTCGTCATAAGCCAGTCGATTTGCAATACCGGTCAACGGATCACGTAAAAGTTGTATCTTACTTTCATGTAACTGTGCCTGTAATTTCTCTGACTCTTTTTGCGAACGAGAAAGCTCCTCTATAATTTTTGCATAACTTTGTGAGGAAATGTCCTTTTTTTCTACTTCTGCGTGTTTATAATCTTCAACATGTTTGCGAATTTCCATTAAGTTTGCCGACACATCGTGTTTAAGTCTTGTTAAATCTGTCGACTTTGTAATGGTTTTTTCGATACTGGATACGCCTGTTTCTACAGAATCCTTTAATGATAATGACCTGAATTTTGCTTCATCATTATCCAGACGCATTACATTCATAAATGACTCAATATCTACCAGCTGTGTACTAATTTTACTTAAGTATGTTTCAAGATCCTGCTTTTCCTGTTCTACGGTGCTAATACTTTTATTGATTAACCATACGAATTTTTGAATAATGTCTTTTTCTATTTTATCATCAGAACTATTGAGCGCTTTTACTACTTCGAACTTGTCATTTCCAGATGCAGCTGGCAATATTAACTGGTTAACTATTTCTTTCAAAACATGATTTACATTGATGTTTTCATTTGAATCGTCAACACTTGTTTTATTTTTTTCGTAACTCTTTTTTATTTCATTATCTGAAGACGTTTTCATCTATTCCTCACTGCAAAGGCACAGTTACACACACTTTGTTACCATTGTTTAGATACTCAACGTGTTTAAAACTAATCGAATTCGCCAGTGCTATACCACGACCGTGACTATCAAAGGCACGTTCTGGACTAACTGTCATAAACTTACGCCAGTCGAAACCATTTCCCTGATCGGTAATAACTAATGTTATTTTATTGTCATTACGATTAAATTCCACAGTCGCATATTTATCTTTATTAGATGGTAAAGCTAACCGGTTTTCAACCTCACTTTCCCAGTCGCCTTTTGCATTTAATCTGGACTTTTCCTCATAGGTAATTCCCAAATTCCCATGCTCCACTGCATTGGTTATTAATTCTGTCAACCCAAGAATAACACGCTCAGAGTTCGGGCACGCGTTTGCCAATAATATTGCAAGATTCCTACCCTCTTCTAGTGACTTGAATTTAAACAAGCCTTTGTCCATCATCTTTAATGTTTGTACAGATTGTTTCAGGTTTTCCTGTATATGCACATAATGCTGATAATCACGTATTGCCGTTTTTACTATTGCAATAAGTGTTTCCTGATCATAAGGTTTAGACAAGTAATAATAAGCACCTGCGTTTAAACCTTCAAGCATTTTTTTCTTGCCTGAACTAGCTGTTTGCATGATGACAGGCAAGCGGTTAGTCTTTTCGTCTTTTTTAATGTGTGCCAGTACTTCTATACCATCCATTCCAGGCATCATTCGGTCGAGCAGAACGCTACTAAAACGATCGGGGGATTCCTGCAACACAGCTAAAGCTTGCACGCCTCTTTCTACACACACAACATCAATATCAGACTCATTTAGATAATCTGTTATAAGATCCAGATTAAATATCTCATCATCAACAACTAATACGACTGGTTTTTTTTCTGTCATATCAATACTAACCTACAGTCGCTCATTGACAATTCCTGCTACACGATTCCCTCTTCCATGGTAATAAATTGAAACTGTTAATTCATCGTCCAGTAAAATCGCATTGTTCCTTGTATTTCTAGTCCCCGCTGGTAAATTTGCACCCCTAAATTTCATCACCAACTCCGACCTTCATCACGATTACTCGTGATCTGCTTATTATTTACAGGATATGTGTCATTTACTTCTGCAATGTTATCTGTACAGGTAATACAGGCAAGGGTTACATCATCATCGGGTGCTATATCTCCACAAAACTTGTTAAACGTAGTAACAATATTTGCAAAAACGAATTCTTTTGTTCGACTATTCTCCAGGCATTTATCCAGATACTGGTTTCCAAACATATCACCGTTGGCATTTTCAGCTTCGGTTAAACCATCCGTATAAATAATAAACTGGTCATTAAGTATTATATTTATAGTTTCTAGTTTAAAATTGTTGATTGTTGCTTCATCGATACCCAGCGGTATATGACTGGCTTTTATTTTATTTTTTATTTCACCTGTCTGGCTATCTCGTAAATAAATATCAGGCATCCCCCCGTTCCACACACTTGCATGTTTTAAATCGTTATGTATCCTTAACATGCTGCATGCCATAAACATGCTTACTGGTAATAATGTATGTAATTTATTGTTAATATTCTCAAGAATGTCTTCTAGCTCGAAGCCTTTGTCAGTCATAACACTAAATATGTCGGCAACCGGTAATGCGCCAATAGCAGCGGAAAGGCCATGTCCGGTAAAATCTGCTAGCAGTATGTGCAAACCACCATCTGGCCGTCTTGCCGTTAAAAAAAGATCACCACTAAAAACAGCCTTTGATTTACTTAGTAACTGAATTTCTTCAAATTGAATATTTCTTTCAGATAATGCATAAGTTAATATTTGTTTGGCTACTAACTGCTCAGTTATAGAACTTTTATATAATTCTTTTAATTCGCATACCTGCTGCAATGATGAAAACCTGGCTTTTAGTGCTGTTGCTGTGAACGGCTTAAATAGAAAATCGTCACAACCTGCAGCCAGGCACTCTGACAGAAGATTTTCGTCCTCAGCTGACGCAAGAATAATGATAGGAATAAAAACATTACCGGCTCGAACACGTAATGTATAAACAAGCTCATCAATCGGTACGTCAATACGATCAGCTTCAATTAGAATAAAGTTTATGCTTTTATCTTCAAACAGGCGTAATGCTGATGCTCCTTCACTGGCTAGTAGAACATCAAACCCTTGCGGCAACAGATTGATATCAACACTTGCGATGGTTTCGCTTGAATTGCTTACAACCAGTATACAGCCCTGGCTTAAAGCAGTGCCGTTATCAATAGCAGCGACCATCAAACTCTGTCTCATGCACCTGTGCCTGTTTTCATCTCAACTGATGAAAGGTTTGCATAGTTAATGGTAAAAAGTTGCTCAAAATTTGCCACTTTTAAGATGCTATCCACTTGCTCACTAGGGCGTTCGATGAATACAGATCCGCCACGGCATTTTGCATGTTCGCGTAGCAGCAATAACATACCGAGTGCTGAACTATCCATGTAACTGGCATCACTTAAATTCACATAATAAGCAACACCTTCCTGTCCAGGAACCTGACGATAAGTATCGCGAAATTCCTGCGAAACCTTATAATCGAACCGTCCTGAAATATTGATTAGTACTTTTTTGCCATCGTTTGACACTTCCTGACTTACTGACATAATTTACCTCCAAAACATTGAATCAAGCTATAAGAAAGAATAACTTCACAATGAACTATATCGGCAGACCTTAGAAAAGCCTTAGGGAGATGATAGAAATAATTAATATTAACTGAGGTAGATCTTATTTAGCCCTCGAATCAGGCCAGTATCCATCAGTAAGGTGGGGTCGGGTTATTCGGATGGATACCCGCTACAATCATGCCGGCATGACAAAACCGTAAGGTTGGCATCATCGACCTCAAGTTTGAACTCAGCCTGTTGCCTATTCATGTAATCAATTCAGGTGATTTCTCTTTAACCAGTGTCCGATTTATTTTTTTTAAAAGTGCAATAAACTCATCAGCTGCAACAGGTTTACTAAAATAATATCCCTGCACATATTCACAATCAGCATCAAGCAAAAATTCCAGTTGTGCTTTCGTCTCAACACCTTCTGATACTACAGACATACCCAGGCTATTTGCCATGACGATCACCGCTTTGACCAGTTTTGCATCCTGCTCATTGTGTAACACTTTATTGATATAACTACGATCAATTTTTAGTGAGTCAAAATTATAACGCTGCAAATAAGACAGTGAAGCATAACCTGTACCAAAATCATCAATTAATAGCTTAATGCCAATATCTTCGATTTGTTTCATTATTACCGCAGAATCACTGGTCTCTTCTAATAATGTTCCCTCTGTTAATTCGAGCTGGATTGCATCTGCCGGTAAATTATTCTGTTTAAGAGCCTCAGCAACAGTTTCCACCAAAGACGAATCTGATTTGAATTGTCGTGCTGAAACATTGATGGTAACGCAAATATTTGGCCAGCCTAAATTACGCCAATTTTTCACCTGCTCACATGCCTTTTTAACTACCCAATTTCCCATCGGCAAAATCATTCCCGTCTCTTCTGCAATAGGAATAAAATAATCCGGTGTTATCATGCCTAACTCATCACAGTCCCATCTTAATAAAGCTTCTGCTTTAACGATTTCACGGCTTTTTGAATTAACAATCGGTTGATAATGTATAGATAACTCATTACGTTCCAACGCCCGTCTAAGCTGCGCCTCCACATTCATGCGTAATTTTGCCTCTACTGTCATCTCGGGTGAATAGAAACAATATGTGTTTTTACCTTCATTTTTTGAGCGATACATCGCTGCGTCAGCATGGCGCATTAACTCATTACTGTCTTCGCCATCTTTTGGATATATGGCAAAACCAATACTTGGGGTAATCCTTAATTCCTGGCCTTCTATTAGAAATGGTTTTGCAAAATTTTCAATTATACGCTCAGCAACGTGCCTGACACCTGATTCAGGCTGATGCGCTTTAGTCATGTCATCGTCATCAAGAATAAGTAAAAATTCATCACCACCCAGTCGGGCGACGGTATCACTGCCTCGTGCACAGCTGGATAATCTTGTCGCTGCCTGTCTCAATAAATCATCACCTGCGGCATGACCGAATGTATCATTAATATATTTGAAATTATCCAGGTCAAGAAAAGTGACACATGGATTCAAGTTATGTCGTTTAGCCTTTACCAGCGTTTGCTGAAGTCGATCAGACGCTAAACTTCGGTTGGGTAAGCCGGTTAATTCATCATAACTTGCCTGTTTTTGTAATCTATCTTCTGCCTGCAATCTAACTTTTATTTCTTTTTCTAATCGCTGATTACTTGATTTTAATTCTGAAGTTCTTTGTTTAATTTGTTTTTCCAGACTATGTTTCGCTGAACGCAGAAATTCCGCTGCCTGCTTCTGCATTAACTGATTAGTTAGTCTCGCCCATAAAACATCAAAATCTATAGGTTTGGTTACATAATCATTTGCACCCAGGTCAAGTGCCTGCACCATTTCACGTGGTGAACCCTGTGGAGCAATCAGGATAATGGGTAACTGTATCTTTGAAAATGTTTTTCGAAGGGCCTTTAAAACAGAAATACCATCAATTTTGGGCATTATTGCATCCAGCAATACAAGATCAGGTAAATTATTATTAATAGATTCCAGTGCATCTTTACCGTCACATGCTTCCGTAACCTGTATATTACCAATTTCAAGAATTTCTCTTATCGCTGTACGTATAATTTTACTGTCATCCACAATAAGTACATTTAACGATTTACCCGATAAAATAACTTCCTGGATCTCCGGCTCATAATTCATATTGAACATATTTCAAAACTCATGATAAATAAATTCACTATCGTTATATGTTGTAATTGAAAGAATCCATCTTTTAATCCTACCGTCAAATAACTGACTTTAGTTTTTATGTGAGCAATATTCATGCCAAAGATATTTGGACATGGGGGAATGTTGCTGAAACACAGAAGTTGCTGTTGTCATATTCATAAGATCTGCAATAATCGTATATATCATGAGTGGCAAACTGTTATTTCCGTCTTACTTGTGGGTATGGACTAACAGGTCCGGTACCAGTCTGAGCGATGGATACATAACAAATTCAAAAACAATTCACCGTGGTGAAATATCTTTAAGTTTTTGAGTGTCAGGTGATGGATAAAAATTATTTTACTTTCTGTAGAACTTCATTAAGCGCTTCTGCCACATCAATATACGTTTTATGCACTTGATCGACTAATGCATTTTCAATAATCCCCTGTTCACAGGCATGCTCAACATTCCTGCATAAAACTGATAACCCGGTAGCGCCTACATTCATGCTGGAAGACTTTAAGGCGTGCGATATTCCTCTCACTGCTTCAACATCTGCTCTCTGTGTTGCTTGAGTTAATTCTTCAAGCAAACCGGGATGATTGTTCTAAATAGATATTTACTACTTTTTCTGCGAGACTTGAACCGTCCCTTTTTTTCTTTTTACGAAGCCGATCTAAAATATTCTGATCGAGGATGGTCAAATCATTATTCAGGTGGTTCATAACATGTAAATTATCCTGCTTTAATTGTCTGTTTTTGTTTGAATTTAAACTTTTAATTGATGCGGCCTGACTAATTAACAGCCATTTGTTTACTATTGATTGCAATGAAGACAAACTAAATGGTTTGCTTAAAAAATCATCCATTCCACTGGTGATGCATTTATCTCTTGCACCTGCAATTGCGTGTGCTGTTAGTGCAATAATTGGCGTTGGCTTTGTTTGTAATAGAGTTTCATTATTCCTGATTTGTTTTGTCGCAGCGAAACCATTCATCACTGGCATTTCACAATCCATTAAAATTAAAGCGTATTGGCTCACTTTAGCCGCTTCTACAGCCTGCTTGCCATCATGAACCACATCTGCCTCAAATCCAATTTCTTCTAACATATCAAGAGCAACTTCACAGTTCACCAGATTATCCTCAACCAGTAGTATTTTTCTCTGTTTGCCTGTGTTTAATATGACAATATTATTATCCGCAACTTGTTTTGATTCAATATCAACTGTATGTTCAACATAAGACAATTCAATCCAGAAACAGCAGCCTTTACCCAGACAGCAATCGACACCAATTTGACCATGCATTAATTCAATAAATTGTTTGCATAAACTTAAACCAATACCTGTACCATCTATGCCTGGCCCACCGGTCCTTAATCTTGAGAACGGCTGAAATAATTTATCGATAGAGTCTTCAGTGATACCGTAACCTGTATCAATTATAGATATACGTACATTATTATTATTTTCAACATTTAAAATAATTGAGACCTGTCCGCCTGGTTTATTATATTTAATGGCGTTATCTAACAGGTTAACGATGACCTGTCTCAGACGTTTACTATCTGCCTTTGCAAAAACATCTGGCCGTTCAAACATGCTGGAAATTTTAATGTTTCTCTGTTCAGCTTTACCCTCTACCAGTTTTATTGAATCGTGTATCACCGCCTGACAATCTATCAAGCCCATAACTACATCAACGTTACCCGCTTCAATACGTGATAAATCCAGAACATCATCAACTATTGATAGCAGGTATTTTCCAGCTTCACCTATCTTTTTTGACCGGCCACATTGTTTTTCTGTCAAAGGCTCTTTTTTATCATGCAACAATAATTCATTCATGCCAAGAATTGCATTTAATGGTGTACGTAATTCGTGGCTAATACGGTATAAAAATTTTGATTTCTCTTCGCTGGCAGATTTTGCCTTTGCCGTTTGTAACATCAGTTTATGTTCATGTCGTATAGAAATCTCATTTAAACGCAACAGGTTTAATGTTGAGTTGTAAAACAGTAATGATGAACGCAACATAAATATAGAATATATAGCTATTGCAACAAGAATTGCTGCGGCATTAGGAAAATCAGAATGGTAAACCACAAACATCAGTGGCAGCGTTAATAATATGATAAAGCTGATTATAGGTGCTCTCAAAAAACCAATTGTTGTATGTGCCGCAGCCGCAATGCCCATTACAACAAGTAACAATAGAATCTGGCCGTTAAGATCAACAACAGGAAATAACAATAATGTTATTATGCCCCATACCATTGCGGATAAGACAATACCCAAAAGAATTAATTTTTCCGCCCTGCTAACATCAACTGCATTATTTTTACGCGCCTTAATATAACGCCAGTTAATATATGAACGAAACAGGGTGACCAATATAAATAATATAAAACAAACTGTCAGGCTATAAATAATGTCTGAAGAATAAATGAAGCCAAAGACTAATATTACGACCAGTAACGTGGTAAACAAAGCGAATGGCTGATTATCGTATATCAGCTCTATCTGCTTTTTAGTAACCAGTGAAGAGATATCTTCACTGGTATTTTGCTCAGTTTTCATTACATTTTGTGCCTTTGCACGCCCGTACTATTCAAATTAAACGTAATAAATCTCTGCTTAAGTTAAGGGCACCTCTTATTAAATTTTAACAATTCTAAAATAATTGTAGTTGATCTGGTTTTCCCTGCTTAAAACACTAAGACCTCTAGTCGATAATAGACAATGTACAGTAAATCAGCAAATAATTGCTGTTTATTTGCCGCTTTATTTGTATCTGCTTAAGGAATCTTTGGGAATTTTCAATATAACGCCCCGTTACTGCTGAGTTAGGTTTAATTATAATTATGCCAGAAACCAATAAAATGCCTTGAACAGAATTATCAACAAATTATTCTAATGACCGCCACGGATGCTGGAAGTGTCGATTTTGCATCATTACATGGATGTAACTTATTAGGGCAATGCATATTTACAGGACGTACGGACAGCTACTGCTCCTGCAATATCTGCACTTCCACCATCCATGGTAGTCGTACCAGGACAACGCATATGCCCATGGAAGAACGGTAAGTTGTCGAGGAGCTATTGCCGAGAGCAAAAAACCTGCTATGCAGGTGAAGGTCGTAGATAGATGCTCCCGATTTATGTCTCTAACCGTTAACGGGAGTACTCGACCAGCAGTGATAACATTTGTTTTAATCGGTCTATTCTGTGTACAATTGGGAAATCTCTAAACGTAATCACCGGTCCCCAGGAAAAAATCATTTTAAGTATGCCATACCAAAACAGTGCCTCCATAAAACCCAATATATTGATCATTGATGACGATGCCACCATCCGACTATTGATGAGGGATTTCTTAACCGATGAACAATACTCAATTGAAGAAGCGGAAAATGGAAAGGACGCACTGGAACGTATAAAAAAACATCAACCCGACCTGGTTTTACTTGACGTCAATATGCCCGGTATAAATGGTTTTGAGGTGTGTTATAAAATTCGCAGGCTTTATGGTGACACTGATATCTCTATCGTTATGGTCACCGGACTTGATGACTCTGCTTCCATCGAACAAGCTTATGGCTTAGGCGCAACCGATTTTATCAGTAAGCCCATTAACTGGGACACTTTCCCTTATCGCATTCAATACCTTATTAAAGCAAGGAATGCGATCATAGAAACAAAATATCAGGAATTGCACCTGCAACATATTGAGCAAGTTTCTCGCATCATTACGCAAAACAAAAACCAGGAAGACATGATGCATGAGGTGATGTCGGTCATTATAAAAATCTATTCTGCTGACCGTGCGTTTATCATTAAACCTGACCAGCCTGTTAATGAGCTATTTTCAAACCTATTCAGAAGCAACATCCGACCATGCTGACAGCATTCAGAATATTCAAGGTTCACTTTTTAACGCAGATGGCAGTAATACCCTGTACCGTGCTGAACATTCAGAATACCCCATTGTGTCAAAATTTAATTTGAACACTCAAGCACCTGAATATGACACCAATATCAAACAACAAATGATAAAAGCACTGCATTTACAGGAAAATAAAATCTGGTATTTAGTCGTTCAGCAATGTACAGAATACTCAAAATGGACCAATTTAGACGAAGAAACATTTTACAAAATAGGCCTCCGCCTGACCGGCGTGTTATCTCGTTATCTTTTAACAGAAAAACTACATAAAAGTGAACGACTATTAAAGCAGGCACAGAAAATAGGTCATTTAGGTAACTGGAACTGGAACGTCAGAACAAACGAACTGTCCTGGTCCGACGAAATTTATCGAATATACGGTTATCAATCTAACCGCTGGGAACCCGATTGTGAGAAGTTTTATGAAATTGTATTTGAAGAAGATTCACAGCGTTTCAATCTATTTGAAAATATTCTGAATAAAACGAGCAAATCTTATCAATTTGATCATCGAATAAAAACAGCTTCACTAAATATCAGATGGTTACATGAAGAATGTGTCGGTACATATGATGAGAATAACGAGCTACTCGAAGTAAATGGCATCGTGCAAGACATAACAGATGCACACATTAAAAAAGAGCAGGAAGTTCATAATAATAAAATGGATGCAATAGGCCAGCTGACCAGTGGTGTAGCGCATGATTTTGGCAACTTGATGACTATCGCTAAGGGCAATATGGACCTTCTTAAAGAATCCATTTCTGAAAACACTCACATAAATGCAGAATGCCTGGAGTTAATTGAAGATGCCCACTCAGCGATTAAAGACAGTGTTGAATTAACCAAACAGTTATTAGCTTTTTCACGCAAAAAACCAATAGCACCTGTTTCTGTCAATATTGAGAACACCATAAACAGATTCCACAAGCTATTTAAAAACACCGTTGGTGGATCAATAAAATTAGTCATAAATATCCATCCTAACTTGCCCAATATCCTTGTCGATCCAACACAATTTGAAAGCTCGCTGTTAAACATAATTATTAATGCCAGAAATGCAATACCTGAAGGTGGACACGTAAGTATTAATGCTGAAATTATGGCGACACAACGTTCACAGGAAATCATTCGCAATGCCGATAATGATCTTAGCGATCAATGCATATGTCTATATGTAAAAGATGATGGTATCGGTATGAATGAGCATATACTGAGCCATGCAATTGAACCATTTTACACAACCAGTAAAACCATAGGCACAGGTCTGGGCTTAAGTATGGTGTATGGATTCATCAAACAATCCGGTGGCGAACTGGTAATACACAGTAAACCTCTAAAAGGAACAACCATTTATCTGCAATTCCCGATATATGAAAACTTATCAACTGAACAAATTAAAACAGAAACAGTAAACTCACTACCTGATATAAAGGCAACCATCCTTATTGTTGAAGATCAGCCATACGTAAGGCAGTTTGCCGTACGATGTCTAAACAAACCAGGCATTAACATTCTACAGGCTCAAGATGCCGCTGAAGCAAGAGGACTTTTAGAAACCAATAAAGATATCGATTTATTATTTACTGATGTGCTCATGCCTGGTGATATGAATGGGCATGAACTTGCCGGCTGGGCAAATAAGAAATATCCTGAGCTTAAAATACTGCTAACCACCGCTATGGAAAATACACCTGGCAGTAAACAACCGGTCAGAAATCACAACTTTCAACTGTTACCCAAACCCTACAACAAGTTTGAATTAACCGAAAGCATTAACCAGTCACTAGCAGGCAGTGATTAATTCTTGATCTTCCGGGGTCGCGTAAGTAAACCGTAGGGTGTGCCGTGCGCGCCATAAATTTACCATCTCACGTCTCTGGCAGTTAATGTGACCGTCGGTATTAGTTCAACCTAAATAAATCAGTTGAACCTACTGCGAACGCCCAATGCACTGAATCTACAAGACTTTCTCGAACATTTTGAACTCACGCTCTTATGCATCCTGCATCCGCGATATAACAGCATCCTTGCTGAAAACCGTATGGGTGATACGTTTTCGCTCAAAATAACCGATAAAGTATTGTATATTCAACACCTTGATCGCTCTCGCTACGATTCAACTGATTTATTTAGGTTCAATGTTTATGTACGGGACGTACGGGCAAATATTTGCTTCCTGGCACTTGCCGAAAATCACTAAACACCAGCTTCATTCTGACATAATTTTGACTGCTTACATAACAGCAACAGCAAGCACTTGATTTTTAACAGCTAATTATTTTACGCTTGACAACTATTTACATTAAAAACATCTCAGAATCGCCATTTTTTTGTCATTACGACTATAACTACATATGACAGCAAACGAAATGTAACCAAAAATACAAACTATTTTTAAGTTAATACACATTAACGCTTTTCAAAACGACTAAAAAATAGAAAATCCAGCTAGATTACATCAGAGGGTTACCAACGTGGAAGCTATTGTCAAAGATGAAACGCAACAAAATCAATGTCAGCAAAACATAACATTATTCAAAAGTCTGATTGGCAATAGCCAATCAATGAAAAAAGTTCAACTCGAAATATCACAAGTAGCAAACTGCAATGCAAATGTTTTGATATTCGGCGAGTCCGGCACCGGTAAAGAAGTTGTTGCGCGGAACATTCATTGCCTTTCCAATCGTCGTAATAAAAACTTTGTTCCGATAAATTGTGGTGCTATTCCACCCGATTTACTTGAATCTGAATTATTCGGACATGAAAAAGGGGCATTCACCGGCGCAATCACATCTCGTCAGGGCCGTTTTTCAATGGCTGAAGGAGGTACGCTTTTCCTGGATGAAATTGGTGAAATGCCTATGACTATGCAGGTAAAACTACTAAGAGTTCTGGAAGAACGTGTGTTTGAACGTGTTGGTGGAACGGCGACTATACAGGCAGATGTCCGAATCGTTGCTGCTACACATCGTAACCTTGAAGACATGGTTAAAAAGGGCACCTTCCGCGAGGATTTATTTTTCAGGTTAGACGTATTCCCTATCAAAGTACCTGCACTACGCGACCGTATCGATGACCTGCCACTATTAACAAAAGAACTAATCTCAAGACTGGAACGTGCAAATCAAAACTCAGTTCGTTTTACAAAAATGGCTGTTATCGCAATGTCTAAATATGACTGGCCAGGCAACGTCCGTGAGTTAGCCAATCTTATTGAACGGATGTCAATAAAACATCCAAATGGACTGGTAAACGAGAATAACTTACCAACAAGAATTTGTGCAAATATTTCACAAGAGAACAAAGGGCTTGAATTGCAGAATATAGATGATAACGAGCTTCAATCTGACGATATAAAGCTCAATAATATCAATACCCCACAGCTAGATTTTCCTGTTGAAGGTTTCGATCTTAAAACTTACATATCCAATGTAGAAGTAAAAATTATAGAAGAAGCACTTGATAGTAGCGATGGTGTTATCGCACATGCAGCTAAATCATTAGGCTTACGCCGCACAACACTAGCAGAAAAAATGCGTAAATACCAAATAGATAGATACACTGGTCACTCTAGCTATAGTGCTTGCTGAGATACTTCCTGAGTAGTTACTATAAGATAAGTATATATGCCGGAGGCGCAAAGAACGCTTTCTCCAGCCTTCTTGTATTTACTAATTCACTGCTTAATGCATTTCAACAAACTCAACCTCGGCGGTGAGTTGATAACCTTTATTTCTGATGGTTCGAATTAAATTAGGCTGGTGTGAATTATGTGTAAGTTTTTTGCGTAACTTTGAAATTGCCATATCAGCCGACCTGTCCAGTGGCGACCATTCACGACCAGATAATATATTTAGTATTTCTTCACGATGAATGGTGATATTAGGTCTGCTTATAAGTGCTGATAACAGGCGGTATTCAGTACTGGTGATCTCTATGTTATTACCATCAGGCGAATATAACTGTTGATTGATCAGGTTGAGACTCCAACCTGCAAAGTTTGCATGTGTTTTATTTTTTAGTGTTACCTGCGATGCCTGTGTTCGACGTAATACGGTTTGAATTCTGGCGATAAGCTCTTTTTCTTCAAATGGCTTGGTTATGTAATCATCAGCACCTGCTTCCAGGCCACTTACTTTGTCATCAATTTCGGCTTTGGCGGTAAGAAAAATAATGGGTGTTGTCGATTGATGACGAATTTCCTGTGCAAGTGTTAACCCATCTCTGTCTGGCAGCATAACGTCCAGAAGTATCAATGATATATCTTCGTTATCGACCATTGTTTTATGTGCGTCATCAGCACTGTGAGCAGACACAAAGTCATAATCATTATTTTCAACATAGCGCTTTACGAGTCGGCATAAGCGTTGGTCATCATCAACAAATAGTATTTTATCTTTGCTCATAACGTCCTTTACCTGGCAATAAATTTCTCTGGGGGGAATGTTTTGTCTCAATATTACACCACTGCATGAAGAATAAATCAAAATTTATATGAGTGTTATTATATTTAGAGAATCTATAACTTAACCTCGTACTTTCATAGTGTAATTTCGCTGTATTTACAAAACTTTACAATTAAACCAGCTTATTGTTTTTGTTAAATTTATTGAGTCCAGTTATTTCAGTATCTGGTTAATAAATAAGCTCTATATTCATATTAAAGATTCTGTTTGTATAACCGATTAGATAGTACAGGACATAATTGTTTATAACGTTTCAGCTGTATCTCAGTGGTACTGCCTGAATAGTCTAAATGTTATACAAGATGAGGAAAAAGATGTGGATTTAGCGACTCTTATCGGTGTTGTTGGTGCTATAAGCTGTATTATTGCAGCCATTATGATGGGTGGTGAGATGGGCATGTTTGTCAATGCGCCAAGCATTATGATCGTCATAGGAGGTAGCATCGCTGTCGTTATGATGAAATTTTCGCTCACTAATATGCTAGGGGCTTTTGGCGTTGCGCTGAAGGCCTTTATTCACAAAACACAACAACCTCGCGAGATTATTGAGCAAAGCGTTGAGTTAGCGAATGTAGCCAGAAAAGAAGGTCTTCTTGGCCTGGAAAACGTTGAGGTGAAAAACGAGTTTCTTGCCAAGGGTATCAGTATGGTGGTCGATGGCAACCCGCCTGAACTTGTTCACAAAATTCTTTCCAGAGAAATTAGTCTTTCTATTGAACGCAACGAAACGGGTCTGAGTATTTTTAAAGCGATCGGTGATGTTGCACCTGCCATGGGCATGATTGGTACGCTGATTGGCCTGGTACAGATGATGTCGAACATGAGTGATCCCAAATCAATTGGCCCTGCGATGGCGGTAGCACTACTTACTACCCTGTATGGCGCGGTCATCGCTAATGTCATTGCTTTACCTATTGCCGACAAACTGGCGCTGCGCAGTAACGAAGAACGCTTAAGTAAATCAATGATTCTAGAGAGTATCAGTGCAATACAGGAAGGCTTGAATCCACGCATGATAGAGGGTTTGCTGAGCATATATTTATCCGACAACGACAACAAGAAATCTAAAGAAAAAGAAAGCACTGCAGAAGCAGCGTAGCAGGTAAAACATTATGAGTGACGCAGGCGATGCTGTACATAAATGTCCCGAGGGTATACCAGCCTGGGTAATGACATTTGCAGATTTAATGTCGCTACTACTTGCCTTTTTTGTTTTGTTGTTTTCCTTTTCAGAAATGGATAAGGCCGTATACAAGGAGTTAGCCGGTTCTTTAAAAGATGCTTTTGGTGTGCAACGTGAAATTAAGGCGAAGGAAACACCGCGAGGTATCAACATTATTGCGCGTGAATTTAGCCCGGGTCGTCCACAACCGACAGCCATTAACGAAGTACGTCAAATGACTACGGATGAAAGTAAATTGCATCCAGTTTTTACCGATCCATCGAAACAGGGACAGGAAAATCAAGATAAGAAGGCAGAAGCTAATGTCACCTTAAGTGAAGAAGAAATTAAGCAAATGGAACGCATAGAAAAAGACAGTGCGTTAGTACGTGAAGCTTTAGATAAAGAAATAAAAGAAGGTACAGTCGATCTTGAGGTGACTGAAAAAAGCATTATTCTAAGGGTCAGAGAAAAAGGTTCTTTTCCTTCAGGTAGTGCAGATATAATCAAACCATTTAAAACTATCGTTGACAAAATAAGTGAAGTTTTCAGAAACTTCGACGGGGATTATTGTTGTATCGGGACATACCGATAATATTCCTATTAAAACCTATCGATTTCGTTCTAACTGGGAGTTATCATCATCCAGGGCGGTCAGTGTGATTCATGAACTGGTAAAAACCAGTGCGCTTCGAGATAAAAAATTCAAGATTGCAGCATACGCAGAAACCCAACCGGTAGACTCGAACGAAACCTCAGTCGGTCGTTCTAAAAATAGACGCGTTGAAATTATGATGGATTATTCTGATAACACGCAGCCAAACTCATATGCGGCCCCGAAATAGATGCACCATTAGGTTGCTCTGAAAATACAGCTTAACATCTATAATTATATTGAGGAATATTTGTATATTAGCAAAGAACACTAGCACCCGTGACCACTATGCAGTTTTTGGAAAAATCTAAACGGCCATTTTAGCCGATTCACCTGTAACCATAGCTTATGTACAGGAAGTACGGTAGTAGGGCAATGCATGGAGCAGCGAAGCGGTGTGCCGAATGGCTATGCTTTAATTACTGGCTTCTTGCCCTTCATCCTACGGGCTCGCTTCGCTCATGTAAAATCGTTCCTACAATTTTATCGGCGAATCGAACAAACGACCGCCACGGATGTCGGAAGTGTCGATTTTGCAGGAGCATCACATCGACCTGACTCGCTGACCGATTTTATAAAATATGACCCCATTGTCTGCATTCCTATGAAATATCCGGGTTAATGACATCTATCGCCGCCTTGAATCCCGGTAGTCATGGTTTTCCAGGGTTATGTCTGCCACCACATCTTCACGGCTTCGCTCATACACAATTTCACGCCCCATGGCAGAACCCGCATAAGCATTACCATTTGCGGTAACTGTGAGTTCGCATTTCACACTATGCACGCCCTCACCTAATACAACCTCAATTTTGTCCGGGCGTTTACTGAAAACCGTTACGGGCATAATATGGTCTGTTTCAGTAACACGTACATCTATTTTTTGATCACTCATTGAAGATATCTCTTAGCTGGAAGTTGATTAAGTTAATCAGACATTCTCTAATTCATTGTATACTTAAATCCAGGGTAACTCTAATTAATGATACTTAATCAGAGTTGCCCTAGGAAAATAAACAGGATTTATATAATCCTCTTCGCTGAAAAAACACCTGATGACTACAACCACACTAGACTCTTTGACTGAAACCGCCTTTTCATCGCTTAATTTAAACGCCGATCTGCTGAAAAATTTGTCCTCTCTTGGTTATAACGCGATGACAGCTATACAAATGCAGAGCTTGCCGCCCATTCTGGCGGGCAAAGATGTGATTGCTCAGGGTAAAACCGGCTCAGGGAAAACAGCTGCATTTGGCCTTGGCCTGCTGGAAAAGCTTGAGGTAAAACATTTTCGCGTACAATCTCTGGTGCTTTGTCCTACCCGTGAACTTGCCGATCAGGTGGCTAAAGAGATTCGTAAACTGGCTCGACGCATCCATAACATTAAAGTTTTAACATTATGTGGTGGTATGCCCTTCGGACCGCAAATTGGTTCACTTGAGCACGGCGCTCACATAATTGTCGGCACGCCCGGGCGAATCGAAGAACACTTACGCAAAACCACGTTAAAGCTGAATCATTTAAATATACTGGTACTTGATGAAGCCGACCGTATGCTTGAGATGGGTTTTCAATCTGCGCTGGATGCAATCATTGAACAAACACCACAGCAACGCCAAACCCTGTTATTTAGTGCAACCTTTCCCGCTCAGATAAAGTCGATTGCCAAAAACATCATGGTAAACCCGGTTCTTGCACAAGTAAGCTCCAGCCATGATGAAACCATAATAAAGCAACATTTTTATAAGGTAGATGATGACCAGCAACGCCTGACCGCCCTGCGGCTATTGTTATTGAAATATCACCCGGAATCCACTGTAGTATTTTGTAATACCAAACGTGAAGTTCAGCAAATTGCTGACAAGCTTACTGATTATGGCTTCAGCGTGCTAGCCCTGCACGGAGACCTTGAGCAAAGAGATCGTGATCAAACGCTAGTACGGTTTGCCAACAAAAGTATCTCGGTGCTGGTTGCTACCGATGTCGCCGCACGCGGGCTGGACATAAACGCCATTGACCTGGTCATCAACTACCACATTGCGCGCGATACTGAAGTCCATGTTCATCGTATCGGTCGCACCGGCCGTGCAGGTAGCAAAGGCATTGCGTGTTCTTTATACAGCGATAAAGAACACTATAAAGTCGCCTTACTGGGTGATTATTTAGACAGGATTATAAACAGCGAAACCCTGCCGCCACACACGTTATTAGACGAATCACCGACTAAACCTTTAATGGCAACCCTGCTCATTGATGCAGGTAAAAAACAGAAACTGCGACCGGGTGATATTCTGGGCGCCTTAACCGGAAAAAACGGTATCACAGGAAAACAGGTCGGGAAAATTCATATCTTTGATAATCGAGCTTTTGTCGCAGTTAGTCAGAATGTTATTAAACCTGCGCTGAAAAAATTAACTGAAGGAAAATTAAAGGGTCGTTCATTTCGAGTCAAAATTATTCGTGGTTAATTCGTCAGTAAAAAACATGAAGGCATAAACCCTAAAAACTGTCGATGTTGACCCACAGTGGTACAGCCAAAAACATTAAAAAAATTTTAGCCACAAAGGACGCAGAGAACGCAAAGAAAGAATTTTTATGTGTTAAAGCTTGAGCCTAGGCAGGCATAGCTCACAATGCTAAAATATATTAATGTTTTTCTTTGTTCGTCGCTCTGTGCGCTCTGTGGTGAATCGTTTTTGACTTGTTTTTGAACTGGCGCTAAGGGCCGTTAATGCCCCGTCAGTTAATCAGGTTTGTAAGCCATGCCGGGTTGTAGATTTGCTACCAATGCGTTCATATTCAGCAATTACCTGGGCACCCAGGAGCAGGATAATGGCACCAGCTTCCAGGCTGAGCAGGATGATAATTACGGTAGCAAAAGCACCGTATACCACATTTACCAGAGACAGCGTCGAAAAATACCAGACCAGGACATGTCTTGTTATCTCCCATAACAAAGCCGCTGTTACACCACCAATTAAGGCATGGCGTAGTGACAGTTTGCCAACTGGCATAACCAGATAGATTGAAGTTAGTAACAGAATTTCACCAATAATACCCAGTAGGTAAACCACAACCGTTTCTATACCACTCATTGACCAATAGTATCCCATCACCGTCATCGATCTGGCATCGAGTGAATGCAGGCTGCCACTGACAGTACTAACCAGGAACATGCCCACCCCCAATAACAGGATATAACAATAAGGAATTACTGCCGAGATCAAAAAATGCCGACGCTGGATTGCTACACGATGAAAAAAAATAACCGACATAGCATTTTCCAGTGAAGTAAAAGCAAACGAACTGAAAAAAAGTAAAATAATAATACCTGTTAAACCGACAACTTTCCAGTTATCCAGAAAGGCACTAATTTGATCAGTCAGTACATCAGCCTGCCCCGGTGAAATTAACATCAGGTATTCTCGCAGCGTACCAAGTAATGCCTGTGTATCCTGAAATTGTGAAAGTGCGGCCAAAATGAGGGCGAACATTGGCACAATGGTCAGCAAAGTGTAATAAGCCACCGCACCTGAAAGCAGAAAACCCTGATTAGCACTAAACCCGGCGAAAACCCGCCTGGTAAACTGCCATGGATTATCTAACACAAAACGAACGCGCGAACTGGTCATTATTTTCTTAACTAAAAGACTCTTTAAGCTACAAACATAGGACACTATAAGTATAAACAGGGGCAGAGAGCAACTGTATTTTAGAATATATAATATGGTTTCCCTGCTAAGCTAAAATCGTTCCCACGCTCCCAGCCTGTGAACCAGATAAATAATCCTGCAGGTCGGCGCGCTTTTAGCCGCAATTCACTTCGTATTATCATAAAAACTTAACAAAACTGTCACTATTCCTAAACCTAATAGTGTAATCATTATTATGTGACATTAACTTACTAATGGTGAAAGCTATGACTGGTACAGCAAATGAGTTTTATGATTGCAGTGATAAGTTGTTTAATATTGATCTTTTCTCTGCCTGGTTGTTCGGTAAAATAAATGCAAATTGTGAATTATCTGATCTAAGTCGAAACGAATGCTCTGTTCTTATCCCTAAAAACCAGTCCGCACCATGCGGAGCTTTTAGTCTACTGATTATGTCTCCTGAAGACAGTGATCAGCTTCATACCGTGTTGAATGCGGAACAAAGCTGGCAAGATGAGAATTACTCCTCAACACATAAAAAAATTGGCGTTAAATTTCTAAATCCTGATTTTGATCAGCTTCTGGAAATAAATGTACTAATGCAACACCTTAAGCTTTCGAGTAACGCGAATATTAAATGTGGCTTATTAAAACGCTGATTTTCATTTTCTGAGGATTCGATTCCCCGCTTCTTACTGCGGGTAGTTTATTTCTCAATAATAGGGCTCCACATAGAAAACAACTAGCCCGGATATTTCATAGGAATGTAGACAATGGGGTCATATTTTATAAAATCGGTCAGTGAGTCAGTTTGTACGATTCGCCGATAAAATCGTAGCAACGATTTTACATGAGCGTAGTGAGCCCGTAGGGTAAAGGGCAGGACGCCCGTAATTAAAGCATAGCCGTAACTATGGTTACAGGGGATTCGTACCCAATATAAATTAATCATGGGGCCGCTTATATTTCTCCAAAAACTGCATATACTGCCATGGATGGCAGGTAGTAGGGCAATGCAGGAGCAATTGCCGAGCGTTGTCAGGCACATAGTGTACTTCTCTAACTATACTGCTATTTCTTATAATAATCATAGTGTTAAGAAAGATTAGCAGCGTTCCTATGAAATATCCGGGCTAGCTATAACGAAAATTTGATAAGGAGATATAGAATGATTAATTCAAAAAAACGTATTCTACTTGCGCTTGCAGCATCTTCGATATGCATTGTTCTAAATATTGTGGCTGTCACCTCTGGATCAGCCGATTTAATGTATCGTCAAATCGAGAACCATATTTTTAGCCCTTAAGCATCATCTTTTCTCTACCTGAGCACAATAGCTTGAAAATTTTCAAACTCAGATTCATTTTACGATAAACGCGATGACAGTAATTGCGTTTCTATGCGCTGTTTACTACCGGCCTCCTGCACTACGTCCTTCGGACCGTACTAGCGTACGTTCATAATGCTCCCGGCATTTTAGTGCGTCATTTTCGGTAAAACAAATAGTATTTCAGGAACGAAGTCTCTGTTCAGTTTTCCTGTCATCCAGCTTGAGTGAACTTATGGTTGATCTTCATCCTGGAATAGATATAACAACGACCTGCTTCACTATATCCAGATATAATGCCCTCATGCACAAACTGCCAATAGATGACGTTTTACCTGAGATTAAAAACACACTAAAGTTACACAACCGCGTTGTACTCCAGGCTCCGCCGGGCGCAGGTAAAACCACTGCGGTGCCAATCGCATTACTCGATCAGCCCTGGTTACGCGGTAGACAAATTATCATACTTGAACCTAGAAGACTGGCCGCGCGTAACGCTGCATCACGTATGGCTTTTTTGTTAAATGAAAAAGTCGGAGAAACGGTTGGCTACCAGATTCGACAGGATAAATGTTATAGCCAGAAAACCAGAATACTTGTTCTCACAGAAGGTATCTTAACGCGACGATTACAGGCTGATCCAGAATTAGCAAATACTGCATTAGTCATTTTCGATGAGTTTCACGAACGCAATTTACATGCTGATTTATCACTGGCCTTATGTTTGCAGAGTCAGCAAATACTGCGCCAGGATTTAAAAGTTCTGCTCATGTCGGCAACGCTTAACACCAAAAGCATCTCTGCGCTATTAAACCATGCACCTGTTATTTCAAGTGAAGGCAGAAGTTTTCCGGTTGCTATTCAATATGCTGACAAACTTATAAAACAGACAAAACAAAACAGGCATTTACAACTTATTTCAACGTTATTCGATTCGGTGAAACACGTCATCCAAAAACATGAAGGTAATTGCCTGGTCTTTCTGCCAGGTGTCAAAGAAATAAACCAGCTATGCAGTCACATACAGCAATACATTAAAACAGAGAATATTCAAAACATTCTTCTTGCCCCGTTGCATGGGAACTTAACTAAACATCAACAGGATCAGGCAATTGCTTCACCGGCTGCTGATAAACGAAAAATTGTGTTAGCTACCAATATCGCTGAAACCAGTTTAACGATTGAAGGCATTAACTGTGTAATCGACTCAGGACTGGAACGCGTAGCAGAATATAACCCTGCTTCCGGCATGAATTCTCTGAAAACACAATACATCTCACAAGATTCAGCACGGCAGCGTAGCGGCCGCGCCGGACGCCTGTCTGCAGGTATCTGTTACCGTTTATGGACGACGCAACAACAGCAACGCTTAATTAAACATGCAGTCGCAGAAATCTTACACAGTGATTTATCAAACCTGGTATTGGAACTGGCAAACTGGGGGGTTGTACAAATCGATGAGCTGCAATGGCTGGACACACCACCAGCAAGCGCTGTCGCACAGGCGAAAGCTCTATTACAGCAACTAAATGCTTTAGGCAGTGATGGAAAAATAACCTCTCATGGTCAGGATATGCTAAGACTCGGCACCCATCCACGCCTGGCTCATATGATGTTATCTGCCGCCAGGGTAAACGATAAATTCCACAGTAATTTCGACGATAATTTGAAGCTGGGATATCATGCCTGCCTTATTGCCAGCATACTTACCGAGAAAGACCTGTTCCTGCCTGCCGCACTAAAAAGTATCGACATTCAGCACAGGTTAAATATATTACAGACTTTTTATCTCACTGCAAATAAAAATTCTCAGATGCTAGATATTGATGTCCAGCAATGCAGGCGCATAATAAAAACGGCTGATGATTTTTTTAAACGATTACAGAAAAAAAGTTCAAACATTCGTTATCATAATAAACTGGATAATGATGTGAGTGGCATCCTCCTGGCACACGCCTACCCTGACAGAATTGCAAAACAGCGTTTTAAAAATGAATCGCGTTATTTGCTCAGCAACGGAAAAGGTGCGGTAATACCGCCACATCTACAACAACACCCTGCTGAATTTCTTGTTATTGCAAATCTTAACACTATGCCAGATAAAGCAAGACAGGGCGAAGCCAGTATTTACCTTGCGGCCGAAATTAGCCAGCAGCAGCTAGATGATTATTTTCCAGAACTGATACAACAAACTGAGCATGTTAAGTGGAATGACTCACTGCAGCGTGTTGAAGCTAAGCAGACAACAGGTATTGGAAAGATTGTCCTGAAAGAAACACCTTTAAGCTCCGAGAAAAAAGAAGAAATACAGCAATGCCTGTTGTCGGCAATCAAAACCATTGGACTGCAATGCTTTAACTGGTCGCCACAGGCAATGAATCTTAAGCAGCGTCTGCAGTTTATTAATCAGCAGAGTTGTAATAAGTCTGTTTCAAACAAATCACTGAGTGACATAAATATCCCCGATTTTTCAGATTCAACCCTGTTAAATACGTTGACTGAATGGTTACAACCGTATCTAAAAAACGAAAACAGTATCAAACAATGTCAGAAACTGGACATGTTTAAACTGCTATTAAATCAACTTAGCTGGGAACAACAGCAATTAATCAACAAACTGGCACCTGAAAAAATAACGGTACCCAGTGGTTCAAACATTCGAATTGATTACAGCGATCCACTAATGCCGATACTCGCAGTCAGATTACAGGAAATATTTGGTTTATACGAAACACCTACATTATTAAATGGATCCTGTAAATTAATGATACATCTGTTATCACCTGCCCGCCGTCCTATGCAGGTCACACAGGATTTACACAGTTTCTGGCAAACAACCTATCATGAAGTAAAAAAAGAACTACGTGGAAAATATAAAAGACACTACTGGCCAGAAGATCCGTTGACTGCGCAGGCTACCAGTAAAACCAAAAAGCAGATGAACAAGGATAAAGCTTAAAGCTTTTAAATATCTGTGTTCATCTGCGTTGACGTGCAGGGATAGCACTAATGTCGCAAGCTCATGGATGTGTAGGAGCGACCATCTGTGGACTAAAATAGTTTTTAACCGGTGCTTATGGCTAGCTGTCTGGCAACCCTTAATATATGCTGACCTTCAATTTCTCATAGACGTTTTACAAAGCACCACGACGTTTGTCACTTTCCAGCTCATCAGCAGGCAAGATACGCTCCTGACCTACACGCCACTGCCCGTCCTCTTCCTTTTGAATAATAAACTCTATGCCGTTGGTATTAATACTGCCATCACTACCCTCAACCGTTTCAAGTGATTTAAACATGACACGATCAGGTGTCTGGGCAAGGATATTTAAACCTTGATAACTGACTTTTTTAAGTAGTTTATTGTCGAACTCATACTTACACTGATTGAACCAGTCATCATAAGTAATCACTTCAAAATCAGGCACACCATAAACACTCACATCTTTTGAAATAAGATTCATGTGTGCATCAAGATCCAGCTTATTAGCCGTTTCTGCCATTACGGCTAAAAATTCTAGTGGCTTCATAGTTTTGTAATTAATGTGCTTATGACATACCTTATGTTAAAAAATAAAAACAATTTGTCCACAGATGAACACAGATGCGACATAGATGAACACAGATAATAACTTTTTAATAACTTTCTGTCATCCTGAACAATAGTGAAGGATCTTTATCAGCATAGCATTTATACACCAAACTCAAGATCTTTCGCTATCACTCAAGATGACAAACTTCTGATAAGGCTTTTATCTGTGTTCATCTGCGTTCATCTGTGGATAATAAATATCTTTTCTATGATTGTTGATCGATTAACTTCTGACGATATTCAATAACTAGTGGATTTTCTTTACCTAACATAATAAATAATCCACGCAGGCATAAGCTGGCAATACCGCCACGCCATGAATAATCCAGTTTAATAATTTGCAATAAAACAGCCATTGCTTGAGAAAAATCGCTTTGCATCATTCTGCGGCTGCAGAGCTGAAACAACATAGTCAGGTCTTCAGGCCTGTCTTTTAACTGCTTATGAAGATCTTCCAGCTCTGGTGCCTGCTGTGCAGTTGATAAAAAAAGTGCATTCGTCATTAACACTACCGCTTCTTCACTTTCATTTTTTAATGGTGTTTTTTCAAGTAATGCATAAGCCTGCTCATAGGCTTCTTCTTTCATCAACAATTTTGCAAAAACAAGCTGGATACGTGAATTTTCAGGATCAATAAACACCAGTTTATTTAATTGCTCGAAGGCTACTTCTTTATTACCATTTTGATATTGCGCCACTGCTGCTGCTAAATCTTTATCTGACTCACGCGCAAGATATTTATCCAGCATTTTCTTAAAGCTGTCAGGTGACTCGTAACCATGTATCTGATCAACCACTTCACCATTGATATACAGTTTCACTGTCGGCACACTGTTAATACCACAGTCATGCGCCAGCTGTTTTTCTTTATTGGTGTCTACGTTCACTAATAAAAACTGGCCGTTATAATCCTTCGCCAGCTTTTCCAGTACCGGCCACAGGCGTAAACACGGCCCGGCATTTTCCGCCCAGTAGTTCACCATTACCGGGCCTTTATGCGAATTACTTAGCACGGCTTCGTTAAACTTTTCAGCCGTTACATCAAGAATATAACTGCTCATTGGCAGGTACCTATCGAGCTGGATCGGCATCGTTTATAGTCTGACCAGATTGCGTCACGCAAGATAGCTCCTGTAAAAATAGCTTCTTCAATTTCAGCCTGTTTGAAGGAGGCCCTGGTTAAATTAGCTTTGCTAAAATCAGCGCCACGGCAATCTGACTTATCAAGTATTGCTTTACTCAAATCAGCGTTGTTGAAATTAGTATTATGTAATCGTGATTTGCGGAATATCGATTTATTTAATATCGACTGGTCAAATTTTGCACTTTTTAAATTACTTTGTTCGAAATTAGATTCATTTAACCTGGCGCTGGTAAACACGGCTGATTCAAGCTCGGCGTCATAAAAATTTGTTTTATCCGCTCTGACTCCGGTGAAATCAGCATTTTTAAGCTGCGACCGGCTGAAATGGCTATTTTCAAGTACCGCATTTTTAAAACTCGTGCCCTGTCCTTTTACCGCTACCATTCTAACGTTAGACATTCTTGTATTATCAAAACGTGTATTGGCAAGCTTTGCAAAGTTGAAATCCGCATTTTCCAGTAACGAGCCAGAAAAATCAGCATTATCAAAATTTGCTCTGGTTAATATAGCGCTTGATAAGTCTTTGTTTTTCAGGTCTTTTCCAGAAAAATCACAATTTGACCAGTTAACGCCAGGTTTAGCTTCATCCTCGCAGGACGAAAAAGCTGGACTCATTCCCAGGATAACAATAAACACTACATATAAACCATTGACTAGCGTTTTTAACATAGTTTTCTCATTTACTTACTGGAATTTGGTGTTTGTTTTGACTTTTTTTAACACCTTGGATTCTACAGCGATTCGTCCTGAAATGTAATCAATTAAAAGTAGCTGATGCAAAGGCCATTCTTAAGCTAAATCCAGGATGAAAATCACCTGCGCTTTAAGCTGTTAACAATAAACCTTGAAGGACTTAGATAATCAAGCACTCTTTTACTAACAGGGCTGGGTTCACTATTTATTAATGAGGCAACAATTTCCGCAGACAAAAAACTACTGGTAAAACCTCGTGAACCATGTGCCGCTGAAATATATAAACCATTTAAATAACTCGCTGGCGGGTATGTTTTTGTGCTATTTCCATGACGTATATCTGCATATTCTTTAGCAAAAAAAGACTCATCTGGTACAGCACCAACAATTGGCACCCTGTCTTTTGACATTGTCCGAAAACCAACCCATGTTTCACAAATATCATCTTCTGTAAAATTACCAGGATAATATTTATTAAGTGATTCAAGCAAATCCCTGTTCTCCTTTTGACTAACGTCTGACTCTCCACTGTTCCTGGTATATGTTGCGCCAAGATAATGTTTGCCATTAATCGCAGGGGTAATATGAACATCTGCATTAAGTGTTTTTGTAATTTCAGGTGAAACCCGAGTCTCATTTAACGCTACAACCTGGCCGCGTATCGCTTCAAGCGGAAATCTCAACGACGAAGCTAAATCATTTATCGCCATACCATTAGCAATAATCAATATCTCAGTTTGATTAATTAATTGAGAGCCCTGTAAGCACTGCCAATTTTTACCGTCATAATTGATATGAGCAACTTCCGCATCGATAATATTTAGTTTATTTCCACATTCACTTTTTAAAACATCACATAATATAGCTGGTAGCACCACGCCTGCAGATGCATAATTAACGGTTACCTGTTGTTCTTCCTTATCAACATCAACGCCATCAACAATTGAAATAAAATCACTATTAAACTGAAATTTATTTATTATTTGTGTGATTCGTTTTTTATCTATCAGCTGCAGCACACCATCATCTAACCAGAAGCGCCGCTGACTTTTTATTTGCAATGACTTAAAGACATATAAGGCATAACAATAAGCTGAAGTGAAGAATTCTGTATCTACATCATTATTAATAGATAAACGCGGATAGACAATTGGCGCTGGATTAGAAGAAGCCTGTTTTTGATTATCACCATCTTTATCAACTATAGTAACCGTCCAGCCCCGTTGCACAAAAGCATAAGCAAGACTTAATCCTGCTATACCTGCCCCGACTATTGTTGCATTTTTTATAGCAGCAGGTTTTTTTACTGGTGGCTCAAACCATGGTTTGTCCTTATACCTAAGGTTCGTCCTTCTGCTAAAATTCAACTGCTCAAAAGGTAGTTTAGCGACAAGCATTTCTCGTTTTTTACCAAAGCCACTTACCTTGTTAACTACAAAACCAGCCTTCTGGAGATTTCGTTTTACCCATCCAGCCGACGTATATGTGCTGCACGTTGAACCATCAGAACTATTCAGAGCAATCTGAAAAAACAGTTCCTGCGACCACATATCAGGGTTTTTTGCAGGCGAAAACCCATCCAGGAACCAGGCGTCAACATTTAGTTTATGGTTTTCTAAAGCGTGACAAACATCCATAAACTTAAAATGTATAACCACGCGATTATTAAATAAGCGGCGACTGTGTGTTGTCTCAATAGCTGGCGGGTAGTTCTTTACCAACTCATCACAGAATTGTTTTAATTCAGGATATCGTGAGATCAAGTCAACAATGGTTGCTGCTGAAAGTGGATGCTTTTCTATGGCAATATAATGCAGCGTTTTTTGCTCATTACATTCTGTACAATGTTTTAACCATTCACGTATGGTTAAGATACAGTTTAAACCACTGCCAAAACCTAACTCGGCGATGACGAAATCACTCCGTCCCTGCCAGCGTTCAGGCAAACCATTGTGTTTAAAAAAAACGTATTGAAACTCACTTTCGCCTGAAATAACTTCACCTGCATTTGACGAATAATAAATATCATCAAATAATTCACTGTAAGGCTGTCCGTCACGCCAGATTAAATTTGTATACTGCATAGCCGTTTGAGGTTGAGATTAGGGCACCTCTGGTTAAGTCTATAATATTTCTGCGTGACCTGAAGGGTATAGTTGCAAGGCGCAAAGTGAAGTTAATGGCCTTAGTCCTTAACAAGCTTTGCAACGCAGCAAATGTGCCCTTCAGGTCGCGCCCGAAGGGGCTTACAGGCTTACCCGTACTCAGCGTTATCATTTTTCACCAGGTTCCTACATGCTTTCAAAATGATGCCTTGATCACGAGTAAGCCTGTAAGCCAGAAACATCATAGACTTAACCAGAGGTACCCTAGTAAAATAGGTCACCAATTTTAAGCACATCATCAGATTATGCAATTAACCGACAAAACAATTTTAATCACCGGCGCTAGCGATGGCATCGGAAAAGCCACAGCGATAGAGTGTGCCAAACAGGGCGCAACGGTGATAATACACGGAAAAACCGAGCCTAAACTCGAAATTCTGTACGATGAAATAGTACAGGCAGGTTATACCGAACCTGTTATTTATCCATTAGATTTTGAAAAGATAACACCCGAGGACTGCGACACCTTAAAAGAGGTTATCGCCAAAGAATTTGGCAAGTTAGACGGCTTATTTAATAATGCTGGCTGGCTGGGAGCATCCACTCCGATTCAGCAATATGACTTAAACCTCTGGTATCGGGTTTTGCAGATTAATTTAAATGCTACTTTCATGTTAACTCAGACATGTATTCCATTACTCAACCATGAAAACACCAGCGCTATTGTCTTTACCCTTGATAACAAAAACACGGCGTACTGGGGAGCTTATGGTGTATCAAAGGCAGGATTACGCTGTTTCATGGAAATCCTGGCCGACGAACTGGAGTCTACCTCTATTATCGTCAAGGGTTTACTTCCTGGTATTGTAAAAACAGCATTCAGAACCCGTGCCTTTCCTGCTGAAGATTCGACAGCACTGACCAGACCTGAAGAAGTCGGCAAAGTAGCTGCTTTTTTATTAAGCGAAAACAGTAAAACAATTAATGGTGAATTTTCACATGGAAAAATTTTTAATTTTGAAGATGTGACATCGACTATCCTAAATAAATCAGTTGGATCGTAGCGAGAGCGATCAAGGTGTTGAATATACAATACTTTATCGGTTATTTTGAGCGAAAACGTATCACCCATACGGTGAATTCAAAATGTTCGAGAAAGTCTTGTAGATTCAGTGCATTGGTCGTTCGCAGTAGATTCAACTGATTTTTTTAGGATTATATAACCATTAGAGTATAACCGTAGCGGTTTTACGTTTTCTGTACCCGGTTAACTCTATGTTTTCTCAAAAACGGGCTTAACCAGCACCAGGAAAAAGGCCGTAGCAATACCTGCCGAGCCGAATATCATACACATCACCATAATTTGATACCTGACAGCAATTAAGGGTGAAACACCAGACAGAATCTGACCTGTCATCATGCCTGGTAATGAGACCAGCCCAACTGCAAACAGGGAATTAATAACCGGGATAAGAGAAGACTGAAACGCAATATGTCGAGCTTCATCATAACAAACGTTTCTGCTAATCTCGGCATTTAGACGTTCAGCCGCAAGACTAACGCTATTCATTGTATTCGCAAAGATCATTCCTGCAACAGGTATCATCGACTGAGGCGAGTACCATGGGTCCAGTGCTAATACACCTTGTGAGATTAACAGCAAGGTAAAACCACCACCTAATGAGATAGCCACAAATGCATATTTATATAACTGCAATCTTTTATCCGCTACTGTTCCCAAAGCAATCCAGCTTGATGCAAAAACCATCACTGCCAATATAACAATGACAATGCCTGCACTATCCGATTCAAAAATATAAGTCAGGAAATAACCGATAAGCAGTAACTGCACTAACATCCGAGAAATAGCATAAAGCGCATTGGTTGAATTTAATGACCACTTAAAAAGAATAACAATGGTGACTAACGCTGGAATAAAGGCAAGTGATAAATTGATTAGCGGTATTGTCTGTAGTGAGCCATTCATGTTTGTTAAACCTGAGAGTTAAGGCAAAGGAAAAGATTTTTTCACCACAGAGGCACAGAGGACACAGAGGTTTTATTTTTGTGCGCCTGCGGCGCACTAAGTAATAAATAGTTTTTCTCTGTGTGCTCTGTGCCTCTGTGGTGAATATTTTTTACTCATGCTCTTCACAGGTACTATTCCATCAAATTTATTTCAATACCCTGTTCGCGCAGATGATCTGCACGTGTATCTACAAAACGTTGAAAATTGCTCTGCGTTTTATAAGCGCCAGAGGATACATAGTCCATTGCTGTCTGCGTATGAAAGGCTTTTAGATAAGCATCGGCCCGGAAAATCTCTTCACCCTTGTATTAAAAAACAACAGGCTTGGTGCATATTTCACGTCCAGTTTTTTAGCCCAGTCACGTATTTTTATTTTTTCCCCAGCAGGCGTAGTAATCATTTCATTTGACCACATATCCAGCACCACCACATTAAAACCAGACAATAACGTTACACTCTCTTTACGTTTTAATATATCAAGGTGTAACTCATCACAGGTACTGCATTTTCTTTGTTCAAACATCACCAGAAGAGGTTTATGCTGATTGCTTAAATCAGTAACCGAAACCACCGTATTAATATCATTATGAAGCCGACCTGTTGAAGGTTGAGGATTCACTTTTGCCATGTAATCCTGATAACTGAGTTTTGATTCCTGTTTTTCCCCGATGTAGTCTAATAAGGCACTGAATTTTTCAGGCGGATAATAACCGTTAGCGCGAAATACAACTTTCACTGTCTTCATTAAAGAATAATAAGGTGGGTGTGTACTGAACCTTTAAAGCTTCTGCAAGCTCCTTTTCTGTATAGAGTTTATCACCTACGGTTACTTCCTGGTCACCCCACAGATTAATCGCAACCACATCAAAATATTGTTGTGTTTTATCAGCAATATTTCGCTGGCCAAAATTATCCTGCAGTAACTTTTCACAATAAGGACAACCGTCCTGATAATAATAAATCATCAATCGTTTATTATTATCAGCCGCTTCATTAATATCTTCGAACAGATCAAGAAAGGAGACTTTAAACCATGCACGGTTTTTCTGCATGTCCAGGATTGACCATGCCCTGCGGCAAGTTCACCTTCTGATTTTGCATAAGTTTGTTGCGAATTAATCAAAGATACAACAAAAAGAATGAATACGAACTTTAATGAAAATAGTTTAATCATGGAAAGTTCACCTCTAAATAATAAGTAACTTACTTATGCTTACTTTTTGCAGTAGATCTTTTAGATTGTACTGACTTAGCTTTCTTTCTCAAGCCAGTCCTGCCACTTTGACCTGTAGACGAAGCAGAAGTTTTCCTGTTTTTAGGCGCAGTCTTTGATTTTGAATTTAATGCTCCGCCAAATCGTTGGTTTTTTATCGACAGGTTTTTAGCTTTATGGCTTCGCAGTGAAGCCATCTCATCACGTGACTCTGGCCACTTAAGGTTGACCTCATCAAATAAAGATTTTATTTCATCAAGTGATAACTCGACTTTTTTACCTACTTTTAAATCTCGCGGTAACAGCAGATTACCATAGCGTACTCTGGTCAATCGGCTAACACGCATATCCTGTGATTGCCAGAGCCGACGTACCTCTCGATTTTTACCTTCTTTTAAAATCACGTGGTACCAATGGTTAGCGCCCTGTCCACCAGCATCAATTATTTGCTCAAACTTGAGCAGGCCATCTTCCAGCTCAACTCCTGTTAATAAGTTTTTAATAATGCCATTGGTCACTTCGCCATTAACTCGAACGGCGTATTCACGTTCAATTTCACTGGATGGATGCATCAAATGATTTGCCAGATCACCATAATTTGTAAATAACAGCAGGCCGCTGGAATTAATATCCAGGCGACCAATGCATATCCAGCGCCCTTCCTTTAATCTGCCAATACTTTCGAATACGGTCTTTCGTCCTGCTTCATCTTTTTGAGTACAGATTTCACCTTCCGGTTTATTGTATAGGAGGACACGAATACGTTTAACATCAGAAGTGATGACAGCACGGCGATCGCCGATATTGACCTTGTCACCTTGTTTTACATGATCGCCAATTTTCGCAAGCTGGCCATTGATACGAATTTTCTGTTCGCCTATCAGGCGCTCAATCTCACGACGCGAACCGTAACCCATACGCGCTAATGCTTTCTGTATGCGTTCCGGCTTTAACTCTTTATGTCGAACAAATTCTTCTGACATGACCTGACCTGGTAACTATTAATAAAAGGAAGCCTTAGTACAAAAAAGAAAAACGAAAGAATTACAGAAGGTCGTTATACATTAAAGACCTGTTTTCCACCTTCGTGCTGTTGTTCAGGATCATCATCTACCGATGTTGATGCCTCAGTAACGGTTTCTTCAGCGACTTGCTGCTCACCTACTTCTTCGATACTACTGTCTTCGGCCGCATCATCTTCATTCAGTGAATCATTGGCATCGTCTACTGAAAACTCCGCTACTGAAGATTCGTCATTTCCATTACTGTTATCGTCTGCCGGCTCGGCGTTTTTCCCTTCATGACTATCATCGGGATGGTCAGAAGCGTTTTCGGCAGAATCTTCGTCTAAGGCTAACTCAGGATGAATACTGTCTAATTCTTTTATCTCAGCCAGTGTCGGCAACTGGTCAAGTGAGTTTAAATTGAAATAATCAAGAAACTCTTTTGTTGTTCCATAAAGTGATGGTTTACCGGGAACATCTTTATGCCCCAGAACTTTAATCCAGTCACGCTCAAGTAAGGTTTTGACAATATTTGAGCTGACGCTAACGCCGCGTACTTCTTCAATTTCACCACGTGTAATGGGTTGGCGATAAGCGATAAGCGCCATCGTTTCCAGTAACGCACGTGTGTAACGTGCTGGCTTTTCTTCCCATAAGCGGCTAACCCAGGTGGCATATTCCTGTTTTACCTGCAACCGAAAACCACTGGCAACCTGTTTTAATTCATAACCACGCGAGGCATAATCATCCGCCATTTCATGCAGTGCCTGACGAATTTCATCACGAGTCGGGCGCTCTTCATCAAGTTCGAATAAGGCTTCCAGGTGAATTACCGTTAGTGTCCGATCTGCTGCCAATAATACTGCTTCAAGAATATTTTTAAGTTTAGTTATATCCATCATTCACCCTGTTATCTTATTCGTTATTATCAAGCTGAACCGTATCAGATTGAGAACCAACCGCTTTTATATGAATCGGTGCGAACGTATCAGCCTGCACCAGATCGATTAACTGCTCTTTAACCAGCTCCAGAATAGCCAGCAGTGTGACCACAACACCACGACGCCCTTCATCGATGGTAAATAAACTGGTGTAGCAGGTAAACCCGTCAGCACTGATTAAACTCAGTACATTGCTCATACGTTCACGTACCGACAGACCCTCACGTTGAATATGATGATGTGAATACATATCAGCACGCGCCATTGCATCTTTAAAGGCAAGCAACAGATCACGCAAATCTACCTCTGGTACAGGTTTATCCTGATGTATTTCTGGCGGTTCGATATCAGTAAGATAAAATTCACGACACAGACGCGGCATTTCATCAATATCCTGTGCGGCAGTCTTAAATACTTCGTATTCCTGCAGACGACGAATCAACTCAGCGCGCGGATCATCTTCGTCTTCACTTTCTGCCGCTCGTGGCAGCAACATGCGTGATTTAATTTCAGCCAGCATCGCAGCCATCAACAGATATTCGGCTGCCAGTTCTATTTTTAAATTCTGCATCAAATCGATGTAGGTCATGTACTGGCGCGTAATCTCTTCCAGTGGAATATTCAGAATATCCAGATTCTGACGTTTGATCAAATACAGCAGTAAATCCAGCGGGCCTTCAAAAGCCTCAAGAATTACTTCCAGGGCATCGGGTGGAATGTATAAGTCCTGTGGAATAACGGTGAGCGGCTCACCCTGAACCAGTGCAAATGGCAATTCGCCCTGTCCACTTACCTGGGCGGCAATCTGATCTTTTTTATTTGACTTTCTAGCCCTTTTTTTCTCAATTGTGGTCTCTTCAGCAGCTGCTTTTTCAACTGCTTGTTCCTTCTGTAAAGCCTGATGCTGCTGAGTTTCCTGAATATCTGGATTTGTCATAGTAGCTGCTTATTCTTTATTGATAATTCGCCTTGAGGCGTAAGGCAACGCTGATTAATAAACAGACGATTATAAATAAGCAATGCCCATTGCTTTTCTTACATCTTCAAGTGTATCACGCGCGACTTCTCTTGCGGCCGCATTTCCTTCTTCAATGATGGCTTTAACAGCCGATACATCTTGTTCGTATTCTCTGGCTCGTTCCTGCATTGGTTTTAGCTCTGCCAATACCGATTCAATGACGGGCTGTTTACACTCTACACAGCCAATCGAGGCACTTTTACAGCCCTCCTGTACCCATTCACGCGTATCCTCATCTGAATAAACAGTGTGAAATTGCCATACCGGGCATTTGTCAGGATCACCGGGATCATTACGCCGCACTCTGGCCGGGTCTGTTGGCATGGTGCGTATTTTTTTAGTCACCTTATCGAGATTATCGCGTAATGCAATCGTATTATTATACGACTTGGACATTTTCTGGCCATCCAGCCCCGGCATTTTTGAGGCCGGGGTTAGCAAGGCCTGTGGTTCTGGCAAAATTATTTTACCGGAACCCTCAAGGTAACCAAACAGGCGCTCTTTATCACCAATTGAAATATTCTGTTGTGAGTCAATCAAGGCTTGCGCCACACTCAATGCTTCAACATTACCTTTTTCCTGATATTTTTTACGATACTTAAAGAACATACGGGCATTTTTTTTGCCCATTTTAGCTGCAGCCTGCTCCGCTTTTTCCTCAAAGCCCGGCTCGCGTCCATAAAGATGATTAAAACGTCGCGCCACTTCACGGGTTAGCTCAACATGCGCTACCTGGTCTTCGCCTACCGGCACCATACCCGCCTTATAAGCCAGAATATCGGCGCTTTGCAGCAACGGGTAACCCAGAAAACCGTAGGTCGCCAGATCTTTTTCTTTTAACATCTCCTGCTGATCTTTATACGTCGGCACCCGCTCCAGCCAGCTCAACGGTGTAATCATCGACAATAGCGTGTGCAGCTCCGCATGCTCCGGTACTTGTGACTGAATAAACAACTTCGCCGAGCCCGGACTAATACCCGCTGCTAACCAGTCAACCACCATTTCCCAGGTGCTTTTCTCAATAATAGAGGGGTCTTCGTAATGTGTGGTTAAGGCGTGCCAGTCGGCAACAAAAAAGAAACACTCATACTCATGCTGTAACTGCACCCAATTTTTTAATACACCGTGATAATGCCCCAAATGCAGACGACCGGTAGGCCGCATTCCCGATAAAACGCGCTGATGTTGTGTTGCTACAGTATTCAAGTTTTTATAATCCTTTGCTAGGCAAGCTTTAGCTAAGCCCAAAAATAGAGCCAACAATGTTGACGAAATACAGCACAATCGGCCACATGATTTTACCGAGTATTCCACTGACAAGTAATAGTAAAATAATAACCATGCCGAATCTTTCCAGTTGCATAAACGGCATAGCTAAATTCGGTGGCAAAATACCCGCAACCACACGTCCACCATCCAGGGGTGGAATTGGCAATAGATTTAACACCATTAAAATAATGTTAATAATAATGCCGTTTTTGCCCATTTCTGCCAGAAAAACCAGCAAATGTGAGTGCTCCAATAACATAGTTGCCAACTGGATAAACATTGCCCAGAAACAGGCCATGAAAAAATTCGATACCGGTCCGGCAATAGCAACCAGTCCCATATCCAGCAACGGTGATTTAAAGTAACGCGGCTGGATCGGCACCGGTTTTGCCCATCCCATAACAAATGGACTGACCATCGCCAAAAAAAGCGGTACCACTACCGTACCCACAGGATCAATATGCTTTATCGGATTAATGGTTATTCTGCCCAGATTTTTTGCAGTGGGATCACCTAATTTGTTTGCCACCCAGCCGTGCGCAGCTTCATGCAAAGTGATGGCAAATAAAATAGGCGCCGCCCAAACAGCAATGGTATAGGCAATATCAGGAATTGAGGACATTTAGAATTATTAGTTGCGTGTAAGCTTCTTTGCTAGCTTTTTGGTAAACGCGAAGTTTACACGATTCATTATGTTTCATCACGGCTGTGATGAATTAATATGGCATTGATGTTATGAAAGGAACCACTAGTCTGCTATACATTTCGACATTTAATCGATAAGGTTTTTCATCATTCGTCATTCACTGCTGTTCAAAGCCCATGATCTTTACCTTTACCATGGCGTCTAACATCAGGCACACTATCCGTCAGGCGAATCACGGTTGTTGGCTCGATACCGCAATGCCCACCATCAATAATCAGATCAACCTGCTTGTCCAGCAACAAACGAACATCTTCTGCATCCGTCACCGGAAGATCCTGCCCCGGTATTACCAGGGTACAGCTTATCAACGGCTGGCCCAGCTCTTCTAATAAATCATTAACCAGGGGGTGATCCATCACCCGCAAACCAATATGTCGACGTTTAGGATGCATTAATGCACGTGGCACCTCACTGGTTGCCGGCATAATAAAGGTATAAGGCCCAGGCGTTAATGATTTTAGCAAACGGTAATCTGAATTATTGATTTTTGCGTACGTCGCAATTTCAGAAAGATCCCGGCAAACCAGCGTTAAATTATGCTTATCATCTATTTGACGGATACGACGCAAACGCGTGACTGCATTCTTATCCCCGATATGACAGCCAAGCGCGTAACTTGAATCTGTCGGGTACACAATCACCCCACCATTATGGATAATTTCAACCGCTTGTTTGATCAAACGCTTTTGAGGATTTTCAGGATGGATTTCGAAATACTGGCTCATTAGAAAAGTTGTAAGTTGTAAAGTTGTAGTTTATATCTTTTAACTTGAAACTTATAACTTACAACATAAAACTCTATGCCAAAGTTTAGGTATAATGCTTTCCTTAGAAAAAACAGACGCCAAACAAATAAACCACAAACGACATTAACAACATGAAGTTACTTTTTGATTTTTTTCCAATTATTCTATTTTTTGTCAGCTATTACCAGGCAAGTTTCCTGATCGAAAACACCTTTGTTGGCCAGCTAATCAACCCCGATAAACCGGACTTTATAAACGCCACCCTTATCGCCACGGCGGTAGCTATTCTTGCCAGCTTTATCCAGGTCGGCTACCACTGGTTCAATACGCGTAAATTTGAACGCATGCATCTGTTTTCACTGGTACTCATTACCGTGCTCGGCAGCATCACTATCTTTCTCGGTAACCCGGCATTTATTCAATGGAAACCGACTGTATTAAACTGGCTGTTCGCCGGTGTATTCCTTGGCAGCATGATTATTGGCGAAAAACCTATCATTCAACGCATGATGAGCGGGCAAATATCATTGCCTGAAAAAGTCTGGAAAACCCTCAACCTGTCCTGGGTGGTGTTCTTTTTTATCAGCGGCTCGGCTAATCTTTACGTCGCTTTTTACTACAATCTCGGTGCTGCCGATGATGTCCGCATGGACACCTGGGTTAACTTCAAGCTCTTTGGTTTAATGGGTTTAACTATTGGTTTTGTCATTTTGCAGGCACTTTACCTGTCACAACACATCACGGAAGATGATGTAAAAAGCAGTGACAATGATAAAAAATCGGAGAAGCCATAATGCTCTACGCCATCATTGCACAAGATGCAGAAAACAGCTTGCAAAATCGTCTGATCGCCAGACCAAAACATATAGAACGCTTAACCGCATTGCAAGATCAGGGGCGATTAATACTGGCAGGCCCTCACCCGTCAATTGACAGCGAAGATCCAGGTGAAGCCGGTTTTAGCGGTAGCCTGGTGGTGGCAGAGTTTGAAAGTCTGCTCGAAGCAAAAGCCTGGGCAGATGCCGATCCTTATGTCGCTGCAGGTGTATATGCCAGTGTTACCATCAAACCCTTTAAAAAAGTCTTCCCAAACTAAAAAATGAATTGTTTTATTTAGGACGTCTTGCGCCCAGTTTATTGATTCTATATAACTGGATAAGACGGGGCAGAACAGCAATTGTTGCGAACCTAATATACTACAAAATCAAATAACAACACTGTTCTTCAGCGATCCGAGGCCTGCCCATTTTTTCAGCGTTCACTTGTCTTTTCATCATTAGTTGTATTTCAGTTGTATCTTCTCTTTAAAATCATCGCGCCCTAATACTAATTCCTGATTCAGCGAATCTCGAATACGATGAATTTCATTTTTTATCGAGATGATTTCTATTGTTGCCAGTGTTAACAGCGTTTACTTGCTGTTTTGATTGTCCTCAATGATGCTATCGTCTTTACCACCATCACTACGCATAGCGTTAACGCCTTTCATACGCTGACCATGCACAATCTCCAGTTCCTTCTGTAGCCGGTCGCGTTTGCGCTCGTCATCCGTCGATTCCAGTTTTGCCTTCAGCGCCTTCTCCCTGGATTTCAGTTCCTTGAGTATCTCTTTGAGCTTTTTGCGGTGTTTTCTGCGCAACTCGACAGCCGGATTGAGTAGATCGCCCAGTTTGTTAAGCAGTTTTTTTAGTCCCATCAGATTTCTCCGCTATTTGCATTTATGATGTTAGTTCCAGTCGACTGCGTGCTGACATTGTCCAGTTCATGTTCATGGTGTTCCTGCAGCACATCATGCATCGCATGGGAAAGGTCGGTCTCTCTGGCCACGAACAGCGTCTGTGCGGCCGATATCAGATTCATTGAAATATCGAAAGCGTAGCTGCTGTCGTTCATCAGCGAGGAGCCCATCAACGGTGTGATCGAGCGTTGGCCGATAAGTGTGGACATCGCGCTGTTCAGTTTTTCAAGGTCTTCGTTGACGATAAGCTTTAGTGCATCCAGCGAGACCATGTCGATAAAACCGACATCGCCAGTCTGGCGCATTTCATCAAGTTCGCGGATGACGTTGGCGATCTGGACGCGGACCTCGTTGTAGACGCCACGCATTTTTTCGTTATCCGAATTGAGATAATGCAGCAGGTTTTTCTGCAGGTGCTTGGTGTCTTTCACCGCTTCGACCGTATTCTTGTTGGCTTCACGCAGCCAGTGGATCCTCGCAGACTGTTCATCCTGCCTGGAGAAACTGGTGGTGCTGATAAAGGCGATGATCGCGCTGTAGATACCCTTGATGTGGCGCTCGTAAACGGAATCGACGTCGAGCCTGTGTACGCGCATCTGGGCGGAAGCGGCCTGCACCAGGTCGGCTTCCGAATACACATCGGACTTTTTAAAGCCGAGGGCGTCGATAATGATGCGTATCGCGGCATCGTACACACGGATCGATTCCTGGCGCAGCGCCTCGATGGCGGTGTCCGGGAACTCGGCCGACGATCCTGTGAGGTATTTGGGCTGATCGATTTCGGCTTTCTTTTCGGGGATGATTTTTTCCAGCGTAGTCACCATCATGCCGATGAAAGGCAACATCACGGTTATACCAAGCAGATTGAAGATCGTATGGAATACCGCGAGCTTCAGGGTGTAGTCGTCAGCCGCAATACCGATATCGTTGGCGATCCAGTCGATCAGTTCGACCAGCTGATAAACCAGTAGAATCGCAATTAGACCGGTGACCACGTTAAACAGCAGGTGCGCCGCCGCCAGTCGCTTGCCAGCCTCATTTGCACTCATCGCCCCGAGTATAGCGGTGATGGTGGTGCCGACATTGGCGCCGATTGCGAGCGCAAGCGCGTTCTCGTAGGTGATCTGGCCCGCTGCTAGCGCGGTGATAATCAGCACCAGCGTGGCGTGGCTGGACTGCATCACCACGGTAGCAAATACGCCGATCGCAGTGAACAGAAACAGTCCCGGGTAGCCGGCCACGGCGTATTGCGACAGATCGATCGTGGATTTAAAGGACTCAAAGCCTTCCTTCATGTAGTGGATGCCAAGGAACAGGAAACCCAGACCGGCGAGGATATAGCCGAGTCCCTTGAGTACTTTCGAGGACTGGAATATCAGGATGACGCCGAAAGCCAGCATTGGCATTGCATAGGCGGCGATATCGACCTTGAGGCCGAAGCCGGCGATCAGCCAGGCGCCGGTGGTGGTGCCAAGATTAGCGCCGAATATAATGCCGATGCCAGCGCCGAGTGTAATCAGCCCGGCGCTGAGGAATGAGATTGTGATCACCGAAACCAGCGAACTCGATTGCATGAAAGTTGTGGAGACAATGCCAAATACCACGCTTTTCCATGTGCTTGATGTTGTGCGCCGGAGCAGGCGCTCCAGTGTGCCACCGGTGAAGGCGCGGAAACCTTCTTCCAGTGAAAGCATGCCGAACAAAAAAATGGCGACGCCGGCGGAAATCGCTTTGAAGTCAGGGCTGATCCAGAAGCCCCAGGCCAGAACCACAAGAATTGAAGGTAGCAGTATCTTTTTTAGCATGGCTGATTATGTACTCAAAATGAATCGGTTGCGAAACATATGTTTATAGGACAGTTACAATGCGGGAAGGGTCCTTAAACTTCCGAGTTAAGTACAGAAAGTATAAACACCCTTTCTAACCCAGGTCAAACCTGCCTGCCACAATATATAACTCCCCTCCCTCTTCAAGCAACCAGTAATCTTCACGATTTAGCCAGCCAAACCGCCACCCTCAATCAGGACTTATGCACTTGTTTCTGTAAAACTGACGAACATCAGGCTGCTAATAATCTGTAGCAATTCCTTTTACTTACCATGTCAGCCTTCATATTTAATAAACAGGCTACTTTGCGGTGGCGATCTGCCTTTTGGTATTATGTATTTTATCGTGGCTGGTGTTTGGATATGACCGTTCGAAAAAGCTCATTAACTTAATATCTGCTATCGTTATTAGCACAAACGAATTAAACACCCTAACAAGTTCAGTTTATGATGTAATAAAAATTACGGAGAAGTGACAGAGCGGCCGAATGTGCTTGATTCGAAATCAAGTGAACCCTTACGGGTTCCGAGGGTTCAAATCCCTCCTTCTCCGCCATCTAGCCCGGTCTCGGTTTGAGAGATCAATTACTGAACAATAACACCACCCACGAATATAAATTGCGGCGGACAACCATATAAAGTCTAAAATAAATGGAGCCACTGGTACTACCATTTGGACTGTAACGGGAATTTTCATGTCAACGCGTTGTAACCTATGGAGACTTGCTCGGATACGAATAGCATTTTTGCCCACATGGCCCGGTTAACATAATATGAAGACACTGCTACGCAATACCCTGATTCTCGCCTTCGGGTTCAATTCCTGCATGCTGTTCGCCGCGGATGATATCGCGGAACTCGAAAAGGCAATTGCCAAACGCATGTCCCAGGTCGAGGTACACGTATCGATACAACGCCGGTGAGCGGTCTCTACCAGGTCATCGTTGGGCCAAAGGTGGTCTACATGACGAAGGATGCGCAGTACATGATTGATGGCGATCTGATGAATCTGTCGACCAACAAGAACTACACTGAAGACGCAAAAGCGGCGATACGCATCAGCGAAATCGATGCATTGGGTGAAAGTAATATGGTGGCCTATAATCCCGAGACAGTCAAACACACCATCACCGTGGTGACCGACATCGATTGCTCTTATTGCCGTCGCCTGCACAAGGAAATACCGCAGTATCTGGGGAACAGCATCAAGGTTCGTTATATTTTCATGCCGTTGAAAGGAAACGAAGACATCAACAAGACAGTTTCGGTCTGGTGCGCTGACAACAGAAAAGCGGCGCTCGATGTTGCTTATGCAAACGGCGTGATTGAATCCAAAGTATGCGACAATCCGATTGTGAAGCACATGGAACTGACCAGAAAACTCGGTGTTCGCGGCACGCCCGCAATCATTCTGGAAAACGGGGATATGTTGCCGGGATTCTTGCGGGTGAATAAACTGCTTACAGAGCTGAATTTACTGAACGTTTCATCGGTACAATAAAACGGTCGTAATTACATCCAAGCCGCCGTGGCCGGTTTTGACGTTCGTCAGCCGGCCACGTCAGTTTCCGTCTGCATCCACACTGGCGCAGTTTTTACCGGCACGTCCGGCAGATTTTCTATACTTCCATTTAAAAGGCGGCCAGGCTTACGCCTGCCCGCCTGGATCAGGCAATGGATTTCAGCTGTTTACTGATCTACTTCCATTTTGAGTTTTTCCATCTCCTTATCCATGTATTCGAGTGCTTCCTCGGTTGTCATATCCTCTGGCCTGGTCGCATCGGCGATACCCTGGGCAGCATCATGTACGACTTCCCTGGTAGTATCCACCGCATCAGAAGCCATTAATCGAACGCGACTGGTATCAAATCAATCAGTATCCGTTAACCAAAGAGGGGCACTGCCACGACTGTGGCTTTGTCATAGCAGGCAGATTTGAAGAAAAAGCAGGAAATTTTAGAGCGAGACGCATTCCTATTGCGATTAACATCTGATTACGACAGAAAAGAAACAGAGTAACCATTACTCACTGTCCCGGTTTAATTGTAAGTGTAAATGATTATCGCGCTAGAACGTGGAAACCACGTTTAATACAGACCACCCTTTCCTACAGGCACTAAAGCTGGGAAAGGTTGACACGTCTGCGACAGGGTTATTAGCAGGAAGCACCGCATTGGCCATGAACCTGCGCTTAATTCGCTGTGACGTCACAGTATTCGGGTCACTGTCCACCGTACCGTCATTAACAATCAGCTGCAGCACATAAGGACCCAACTCATCTATGTTGAAGCTGGGATTCACTACTGTCGCATCAGACAATGTTGCCCCTGCGCTTGGGTTCAAGAGGAATGACCAGCGGTATGTCAGCATATCGCTATCGGCATCACCTGAGGCACTGATATCAACATCAAATGAGGCACTGCCATCAAGTATCACCGTGTCACCAAGCTGCGGGGTCTGGTTCGGTCCGGCATCGGCAACGGGGCAGTGTTGTTTGTAGTGATGGTTACTGTATCGGCAACACTGTCTAATCTACCGTCATTAACAATCAGCTGCACCACATAATCACCCGACACATCAATATCAAAGATGGGTTTCACCGCCGTTGGATTAGACAATGCTGCCGCGCTGCCTGGCGGTTTCGTGATAAATGACCAGCTGTAAGTCAGCATATCGTTATCAACATCGGATGAGGCACTGCCATCAAGTATCACCGTGTCACCAAAAAACACTGACTGGTCCGCTCCGGCATCGGCAACAGGGGCACTGTTGTTTGTGCTAATGGTCACTGTATCCGGGTCACTATCCGCCTTATCATCATTAACGATCAGCTGCACCACATAATCACCAAACAGGTCCATTACAAAAGTGGGTCTCACCGCTGTTGGATCAGACAATGCTGCTGCGCTAGATGCCGGTTTCGAGGTGAATGACCACTTGTAAGTCAGCAAATCGCCATCGGCATCAGTTGAGGCACTGCCATCAAGGGTCACCGTGTTACCAAGCAGCTGAGTCTGGTCCGCACCGGCATTGGCAACGGGCACACTGCTAGGTAAAGCCGCCTCATCGACGTCACCACAGGCAACGAGAGTGATAAAACCAAGTAAAACAAGACTAAAACGAAAAGAATTTATAATAGTGGAATAAGACATTGATACTCTTTGATGAACGTAGATATATAAATAAACACAGATGCGAGGCATAATTCACTTTTTACCTCAAGTTGTCAATTTTTTTTCACGGTAAATGTCGATAAGTCAGTTTAGTATTCTGCTTTTCATTGCAGGACTTCAATGCGGTAAGTCGGTTCAGGGTAAGTCGGGCCAGAACGCAGATTTCACTAATAGACTACAAATTAAAATAACAACCTTGTTCTTCAGCGATCCCATAAAGCATGATTCTCGGTTATTGCTCATAAATGTCGATAAGTCAGTTTAGTATTCTGTTTTTCATTGCAGGACTTCAATGCGGTAAGTCGGGTCAGGGTAAGTCGGGTCAGAACGCAGATTTCACTAATACACTACAAATTCAAATAACAACCTTGTTCTTCAGCGATCCCATAAAAGCATGATTCTCGGTTATTGCCACGTTGAATGACGTGTTGCGGTAAACCGATTAAATTAAATCCTGGCTTGCGAGACATTTCCACCTCCTTGTGACTATTTTGTCTTTAATAGTTATCTATATTAGCAACAACTGTGTTCTGATCCCACTTTTGCTCACTTTTGCTTTTCCCGTTATTCAGATTGGCGATTCTCATCATATACATTACGCATTTGATCAGGTGCATCGCGTGCTGCATCGTTGAACTCGTCACCCACGTCGACCGGGTTTGGTACGCTGACTGAAGGTGCATTAAAGCCCCCCGGCATTTCACCCATATCGCTCGGTGCATTCAACATGTCATCCCAGCGATCTGCAAATCTGTCTTTATCCATCCAGCCGCCACGTCCACTATCATCCCATGGCATGCTGCGACCGCCACGACTGCCGCCCCATGGCATGCTGCGACCACCACGACCACTGTCCCACGGGCCGCTGAAACCTGGCCCGCTACCACCGCGTCTACTGTCCCAGGGCATGCTATTTCCACGTCCACTGTCCCAAGGGCCACTGAAGCCTGGACCGCTACCGCCGCGTCCACTTTTCCAGGGCATGCTATTACCACGGCCACTGTCCCATGGGCCACTGAAACCTGGGCCGCTGCCGCCCATGGGACTGAAGTTGGAATCACGGCCATAATTACGTCCACCGTTGTAGGGCCGGGTGTATCCCGGAGTAAGATTGCCAGGGTAGTTCTGATAGCCCGGGTTGTATACGGGCTGTGCATTCTGGTTTGAATAGGGATAACCTTCTGCCTGTACCAGGTTCAACTGGCTAGTTGCCAGCAAGAACACAGATGTTGCAAGAGGTAGCTTGTAATTTGTTCGAATTTTCATGCGGGTCTCCTGTTAAGTGCAGCGAATGTATGCCTGCAGAATCTGGTTTCACAGCCTACCCCAATTGTCGGAGCGGCTGTAACTTCAACAGCATAAACAATTTGAAGTATTCTGCCAGAAAAAATCATGGCATTGGTGTCTGGTAAGTCGAGTCAGAACAACGTTTTCATATACTACAGAAATATACTACAGAATCAAATAACAATCTTCTTCTTCAGCGATCCCATAAAAGCATGGTTCCGTGTTATTGCCAGGTTAAATGACGTGCTGCGGTAAACCGATTAAATTAAATCCCGGATTGCGTGACATTTCCACCTCCTTGTGACTATTTTGTATTTCATAGTTATCTATATTAGTAAACCACAGCGCTCTACCCGAATGGCACTTACTTAATTTGCCTTTAGCCATTCTTTGTATCCTTTTAACTTAGCTGTAAATCGCTTGCTAACGGTTTTCCTTTTCATGCGAAAACATTTTCCATCGCGACTGCGTGAACAGTAATGGGTTAACCCCAGGAAATCAAACGTCGCTGTTCTTTCACCTCTGGATTTTGCTTTTGATCGGGCAAATTTCCCAAACTCAAACAGCCTGGTCTTTTCCGGGGCAACTTCTAGATGAAACTTATTTAACCGTGTTTTCATTTCTTGCATAAAGTGCTTTGCATCTTCCGCATCTTGAAAGCAGGCAACGTAGTCATCAGCATAACGAATCAAACGGACATAGCCCTGGCTATTTTGTTTTATTCGCTTTTCAAACCAGAGATCCAATGTATAGTGAAGATAGATGTTAGCAAGCAGTGGTGATATTACCCCGCCTTGCGGCGTACCCCTTTCACTCGCTTTGTGTTGCCCATCTTCATGGATTCCGGCTTTTAGAAATCGCTTGATGTACCTGAGTATTCGCTTGTCGGCTATACGATGCTGCAGAAAGGTAATCAACTGTTCCTGATCTACATTATCGAAGAAACCTTTTATGTCAGCTTCGACCATGTAGTGAACGGGCTGGCTTTCAACAGTCTGACTTAATGCTCGTAGCGCATCATGACATGATCGTTTTGGCCTAAACCCATAAGAGTCGTCGATAAAGTCTTGTTCATAAATCATTTGCAGAATTTTAACAAGCCCTGCCTGTACCAGCTTATCTTCTAGCGCGGGAACACCCAGTGGTCGCCGCTTCTTGCTTCCCGGTTTTGGTATGTAAACTCTTAACACCGGCTGCGGTTTATACGCCATTTTATGTAAACGTTTTATCAAATCATCAAGATTTGCGCCCAGGTTTTTGGCGTATTTTTCTTTGCTGATATTGTCTATGCCTGACGCTGCATTTCCCTTCAGCTGCGTAAAACATTCCAGCAACAATTCTTTGTTCATTAAATGAAATAAACTGGTGAATTGGCACCGCTTGTCTTTGCTGGCTTTTGTCGCTATGCGTTGCAGTTTCGTTTGCACGCTTTCATCATTACTGTGCATGATGCGTGTGTCCCTGTAACGCCGTTGTTATCGTGATGGCCTTTCCTCCAGATGCATTACACTCTTTCACAGGTACTACGCCACCATCCGACTTCCTGAGCCGCTTCAGTTGTTCTTGTTTTATTATCACTTGTTCAACTTACTCTCTTCTTGAAAGACGTCTCAGGATCTCCCGAGTTGCCGATTATTCATAAGGTGTAACATAGATGCTTTATGCTCTACGAAGCAGCTCTACAATACTTGTCATGCACATCATAGAATGGTGGCTTCCAGTACGAGAAAACTGTCGCCCTGCTTACTTTAGTTCTTACGAGGCTAAATCACTTCAACTTACACTTACGGCCTGTTGCCTTGCGCACACCGTGCTTAACATTTGGAGTTACCTCCGCCTGCCCGATGTTTGCTATCCGGTGGCTAACCTGCCTTGTCGGGACGGGTATCACACCCGCTGGAATAATCGACCTTGCTCGGCCG
>CAVWXQ010000022.1:0-58963 GCA_963759005.1 uncultured Gammaproteobacteria bacterium | reverse complement strand
CGCATATTGGCCCGCTTCTGGAATAAGTTTTATTCAGGTATTGATGTCAATTTTAGTGGCCGACTCCATCAACTTGCCCTGTCTCATGAACTTGTTTATGTGCCCTGTCATCGAAGCCATATCGATTATTTATTACTGTCTTATGTGATACACAATGAAGGCCTGGCTATTCCCTATATCGCTGCAGGCAGGAATTTGAACATGCCTTTTATCGGCCCGATACTGAGAAAAGCCGGCGCATTTTTTATTCGGCGCAGTTTTAAGGACAACGAGCTTTACTCAACGGTGATGTTTGAATATCTTGCCTCTCAGCTTTCAAGAGGCATGCCAATAGAATATTTTGTTGAAGGCGGGCGCAGCCGGACTGGTCGATTGCTGCAGCCAAAGCCGGGCATGCTGGCCATGACCATACGTGCTTTCTTAAAGTATCAACATCGACCTATTGCTTTTGTTCCGGTTTATATCGGTTATGAAAAGATGATCGAGAGTAAATCTTACCTGGCCGAACTCAAAGGTGATGACAAAAAATCAGAATCACTGATGAACTCTATACGTTCAATTCTAAACATTCGTGGATTTTATGGCCGTGTTACCACCAACTTTGGTCAGCCGGTTTTATTAAACGAAGCATTAGACGAACTACAGCCTGACTGGAAAAACCTGGCATACGATGACCTGCAGCGACCTGACTGGTTAAGACCTGCTGTCAGCCAGGTATCACATTTAATCATGCAGCGCATCAACCAGAGCTGTGCGGTAAACGCGGTTAATCTGATTGCTACCGCATTACTTGCCGCACCCAATCAAACAATGGATGAAGGTGAGCTTATACGCACTCTATCCTTTTACGGCGGAGCTAATTAAACACCTTGATTACTCAGACAGAATCACATTGACACCCTATGAGGCAGCCAGCCAGATACATCATGCTGAAGCATTAGGCCTGGTCCACCGGCGCAAGCATGAAATGGGTGACTTTATCTACCTGGATAAAGCGCATGCTATTATGCTCACATACTATCGAAATAATATCCTGCATCTGCTGGTGATGCCCTCTGTTATTGCCTGCTGCTTTAATAATTCAGCGACTATCAACCGGGCATCAGTTACGCGATATATAAAAATTGCCTATCCGTTTCTGAAGACTGAATTTTTTTTACCGTGGCCATCATCTGCAGCAGATCAAATCATTGACAATATCTTAAGCTGTTTGAGTAGCGTCGGTTTAATTAGCCATGATGAAGATGCTGGAAGTTTTAGCCGACCGCCTATTAGTACCGAGCAGCATGCCAAACTTACTACCCTTGCCAAGGTGATATCACCCGTACTGGAACTTTATTACATGATTTTTGCATTACTCGCCGAACACGGTTCTAATACATTGTCACGCGAGCGTCTGGAAGAGTTATGCTACCTGATGGCGCAACGGCTTTCGTTAATGTATGAGATTAACTCGCCTGATTTTTTTGATAAAAAATTAATTGGAAATTTTATTAACTCGTTAATCAAGCTGGGTTACGTTTCTATAAATGAGTCTGACAAATTAGAATTAAGCGACTATGCGCTCAAGGAAGGCAGGTATGCACGTCGTTTACTAGACAAGAATATGCAGTATAATATTTTGCAAATGTTACGCACATCAACGAGTCAAAAATGATAAAAACACCCTTAATCCTCGACCGTGTAAAAAGCTACTATAAAAATAACCGCTGGCAAGGCAGAATAATACTTACTTTACTCATTCTAACTTTCATTCTGGGTACGGCTCGACTACTCCTGCCTCAAACTATTATTTACAGCACGACCACCTGGCTGAAAGGCCAGGGCATAGATTCGAGTATCGAAGATATACAAATCAACCTTATCAAGGGCACGGTCTCGCTGGTAAATGCAAAGGGCCAGATAAACGGCAGGACATTGTTCAACATCGGGCTGGTAGATATTTATTGGCAGTGGAAACCATTATCAAAAAAAACCATCGTTGTTACAAAAGTCGGCCTGGATAAGTTCACTGTTAACATTGAGCAATACAGCGATGAAATTATTATAGGTGGCGTAAAAATCCCATTAAACAAGGCCAGCGAAATAGAACAACCGCCCGCAGATAGCGACAAATCAGACCAACAAACAGCACCCTGGGCCGCTTCACTTGGCGAAGTCATATTTACAAACTTAAATATCTGTTATTTACAACACACGGCACCTCTTGAGCAGGCTAACAAAAATTCATTATTTGTCGACTACTGTGTCGATCTGAAAGAAATATCCTGGGCGGGTACAATAAGTTATCGCGACCGACGACAAACTTCTAAAAACCGATGATCTTCCACTATCTTCCAGTGGTGACTTTAGCCTTAATGGCCTCAGCATTACCGACAACAAATTAAATAAACAATTATTAGTCTCTCAAACAAATACTTTAGATGACGTCATCATTTCCGGATTAAACAGAATTAATATAAAGCAACTGGAGATGAAAAATCTTTCGTTATTTCAGCGCGAAGACAAAAAGCATAAAGATTCACTACGATTTTCTCAGTTAACCGTCGATGACATAAAACTATCCAGTCTTAACTCACTGCTGATAAATAATATCAGCGTCAGCAACCCCGGTGTCTACCTGACCAGGCAGCATCAGGCTGACTGGGAATACCAGCAATGGATACCGCACTCATCAGCCACTAGCAAAACTATTGATGAACAAAAGCCAGAGAAACAAACGACTAATAAACCATCATTTAAGATTACTTTAAATAACATCAGTATTAATAATTCAGATTTATGTTATTTAGAGAGCAGCCCATCTCTTTATTATTGCTTAACTTTTGCAAATCTGGACTGGAAAGGATCAGTAAAATATGATACTAAATCTTTAACGGCTGATGATATCAATATACTGGTGAAAGGTGACCTGAAACTGTTACGGCAAAACATTCACAATCATACAATTGATCGTACTCTGCTCGACTTCGAGTCGCTGTCATTATCTAATCTGGAAGTATCCAGCATCAGTAATATTTCCCTGGAAAATCTTAATATCGAACAGCTCGCCGCTTTACAACGAAGCGAAAATGAAAATACTGCCTCATTTGAAGCGCTTGCCATTAATGATATCAAATATACAGATAATGAAATCGACATAAATACCATTAAACTAACAGGCTTAGCCAACACCGTTTCTAAAAACAAAAACGGCAGCTGGGAGTTTGATAAATGGCGTCTGGATAATAGAAGCGATAACAAAACGAAAGAGGCAAAGTCTGTAGAAGTGACGTCAGCAGAATCTAACAAAACTATTGATGAACAAAAACCAGAGAAACAAACGACAAATAAACCATCATTTAAGATTACTTTAAATAACATCAGTATTAATAATTCAGATTTATGTTATTTAGAGAGCAGCCCATCCCTTTATTATTGCTTAACTTCTGCAAATCTGGACTGGAAAGGATTAGTAAAATATGACACTAAATCTTCAACGGCTGACGATATCAATATACTGGCGAAAGGAGAGCTGAAGCTATTACGGCAAAACATTCACAATCATACAATTGATCGTACTCTGCTCGACTTCGAGTCACTGACATTATCTAACCTGGAAGTTTCCAGCATCAGCAATATTTCCCTGGAAAATCTGAACATCGAGAAATTAGCCGCTTTACAACGAAGCAATAACAAAAGTGATAATACTGCCTCATTTGAGGCGCTTGCCATAAATGATATCAAATATACAGATAATAAAATCGACATAAATACCATTAAACTAACAGGCTTAGCCAACACCGTTTCTAAAAACAAAAACGGCAGCTGGGAGTTTGATAAATGGCGTCTGGATAATAGAAACGATAACAAAACGACAGAAGCAAAGTCTGTAGAAACAGAGCCAGCAGAATCAAAACTTCAGGCGGCGAACAACGAAGCATTTATTATTTCTTTAAATAAAGGAAACATTACTTCAGACAGGAAAATTTTATTTACCGATAACAGCACGGAACCCGCGATGGAAATAGGATTGCAAAATCTTGCATTAGACATAAGTCATCTTTATACGGCCAAACCTGATTCAAACAGTCCTTTTAAACTACATGCAAAAACTACTCAGCGCAGCACCATAGATATTGAGGGCACAATGAAGCCATTTGCTGAAAAGATCTCCTTTGATGCCAATGGAAAACTTAAAGGTTTCGACTTACGCGTTGCTTCGCCTGCCACTAAAAAAGCCATCGGCCATGTCATAAAAAGTGGTCAACTGGATGCTGACCTTAAATTGCTGGCGGTAAATGGTAAGCTTGATAGCAATATAGGGCTGTCGCTGTATCACTTCAACATCAAGGCCACCAGCAAAAAAGATGCTGAAAAGCTTGACGCAAAATTTGGTATGCCATTAAACCAGACACTGGTATTACTGCGCGATAAAGATGACAGCATCCACCTCGATATCCCTATTACCGGCGATGTCAATAACCCTAATTTTAAACCCATGGATGCAATTATTAAAGCCACATCCAAAGCCGCAACCGTTACCTTAATTACCTTTTATACTCCTTATGGCCTTGCTTATGCTGGCGGTAATGTTTTATTTAACCTTGCAACAGCGATGAATTTTGATCCTGTCGAATTTAAGCCAGGCACTGCTGATATCGTTAATGAACACAAAGACAAGCTGGACAAACTCGCCAAACTTATGACAGAAAAACCACAAATTCATTTAACCCTATGTGGCATGAGCAATACAGCCGACTATTACGCACTTTATCCCGCTTTAAAAGAACAGCCAAAAGAACAACAAAAAGAAAAACTGGAAGATAATAAAGAAATACAACTCTCAAAAGAACAGAATACAGCTCTGATTAACCTTGCACAACAAAGACAGGAAAATATTAAGGAGTATTTAATAAAAGAATCCGCTATAGCGCATGACCGCCTAATTCTATGTGAGCCGGAATATCAAACGCAAGAAGACGCCATAGCGGGCGTGGAGATTAATATTTAAAGACTTCGCTGATGGTAGCTCACCGGGTGTTTACGACACTTATCGGACAGTCAAAACATTAAAAGATCTTTTCACCACAGAGGCACAGAGCGCACAGAGGAAGAATTTTATTGTTAGCTGCGCAGCAGGCGCAACTAACAATAAATCTTAAATGTTTTTCTCTGTGTCCTCTGTGCCTCTGTGGTGAATCGTTTTTGACTTGTTTTTGAACTGGCGCTAATGGCCGGTTTTAACCTCACAGCTTTTTTGTGAACGCCTGATTATAGTTTTTGTTTGTTTATTAACTATCCAGCAATTGTCGAACACGTTGCGCCAGCGATGACAGATTGTAAGGTTTGGTCAGCATGTTCGCTGAAAAACGTGCCTGGCTCTTATGTATTTCACTCTTAGAGGTGTAACCAGAGGCGAGCAGAACTTTAAGGCCCGGATAACGCTCCAGCGCAGATTCAGCTAATTCATAGCCATTGATGCCACCGGGCATAAGAACATCACTCAGCAGCAAAGCAATTTCTGGCTCTTTTGCCAACACCTGCAATGCCTGTTTACCATTACTAGCGGTTAATACCCGGTAATCCAGTTCCTCCAGTATTTCCCTGGCCAGTTCCAGCAATGCCTCTTCATCGTCTACCACCAGAATAGTTTCTCGTCCACGATGTTGCTCATCAATAATATCAGTCTCCGCCACTTCCTTAATTTGCACCTCACCACAGCATTTCGGTAAATAAAGTCGAATGATGGTGCCCACACCAACTTCCGACTCGACCGTAACACAGCCACCGGCGCGTTTAATAAAACCAAACACCATGGCCAGCCCCAGCCCGGTCCCCTTACCCTGTTCTTTGGTGGTATAAAATGGTTCAAAAATATGCGCCTGCTGAGCGCTGGATATGCCTACACCGTCATCAATCACTGCTAATTGCACATAATCACCCGCTTTTAGCTCCGGGCATAAAACACACATTTTTTCGTCCAGTGTACAATTAGACGTTTGCAAAATTAGCTGGCCACGGCCTGACATGGCATCACGTGCATTAATAATCAGATTAATTACTGCATCCTGAAAATCGCCCGGGTCAATTTCGCTAAGCCACATGTCACTGGCAAATTCATGTTTCACCTCAATGGCCGGAGTGATCGAATGAACAATCAGACTATCCATATCATTTAGCACCTGGTTAATATCCGTAACGACCCGCAGGTCCGCTTTGTTACGCGAGAAACTAAGTAGTTGGCGAGTCAGATCGGCAGCCCGTTGTGCAGACTTCTGGATAGTCCCTATTCTTTTGCTGGCTTTATCATCGGCCAGCAACTGGGGCTTAAGCATACTAAGGTTACCAAGGATAATGCCAAGGATATTGTTAAAGTCATGTGCGATACCACCCGTAAGTTGACCAATCGCCTCCATCTTCTGGCTATTAAGCAAGACCTGTTCTGAACGCCGTCGCTCTGTGATGTTGTGACCAACACCCAAAACGCCAATAATCTTGCCATTAGGAGAAAACATCGGCACCTTTGTGGTTTCAAGCAATTCTACGTGTCCATCATCGGCGAATGTAATCTCCTCCTCATTAACACTGGGCCCGCCCGCTTCTATCGCTATCCTGTCTTTCTCACGAAAAAAATCAGCTAATTTTCTGTCCAAAAAGTCGTAATCGGTTTTACCAACAATCTCAACCTGCTTTGCACCAAAGAAACGTTCAAATTTTGAATTACAGCCCATATAGACGCCAGCAGGATCTTTCCACCACACAATATCAGGTAATGTTTTAATTAAGGTGCGTAATTGTGCTTCGCTTTCTGTCAGCTGTTTTGTTCTTTTCTCTACCTGTGTTATTGCCTGTTCTTTTTCAATATGTAACAAATCGATTCTGTCCATTAGCGCATAACTGAGTAAAATAATTTCGAATAATGAACCAATTTGCATAGCATACACGGTAATGAATGTGCGAGGCAAAAAACCAAACTCCAGCAGTGTTGCTACAAAAACGCCAAGTAGAAGAATAAAAAAGGCAATAAGAAAATATCGTGCTGGTTTGTAACCTTTAATTAAAGAACTTATCGCAGCGATCAAAATAACAGGTGGTGTTAATAACCCCACAAATGTTGAAAACTGTACTGCTGTGACATAACTGCCAAACAGGCTCATAAGTAAGCCTAAAACACCGCTGGCCATTAATGCATTAAAAAGGTGTTTTATGCGTGGATGTTTACCCTCCCATATCTGTAAAAAGCGGCCGCAAAAGAGCAGCCCAGAGACAATAGCAAGGCCCATTAGTGCCGAGGTTACCCGACTGGCAAATAAGGGAGATTCCGACCACAGGTACTGGTAACTAAAGCCGTACAGTGACAGCAGGAATAACAGAAAACTCGATAAGTATACGCATAGAAAAGAAACAGCCGGTCTTGAACTTTAAGGTACGCAATAAACGCGCCCAATAACAACAACAGCATAACGCCAAAATAGCGCCCCCAGCATAAAGTTTGTGACATCCACATGTTCAATGAATGCACTGGAGCGCCACAAAGATAACGAGATCTGCATGGAGCCTTCAGTGTACAACCGCATATAATAAGTACGGCTTTCACCCTTATATTCTGGTAGCTGGAAAAGGTAGGCACGATGATTAATCTCACGACTGGAGAATGGAAGCATATCCCCGGTAATTCTTTCACTGAATCCGCCTTGCCCGTCAGGAACAAAAAGTGTCACATTATCAATTTGAGGGTATTCAAGTTGCAGCAGAACCGTTTCGTCAATAGATTCATCCAGGTGCAGGCTAAAACGCACCCAAAATGCGGCTTTAGTAAATCCAAAATTATTGCCAATAACAGAAACCGGTTTAAAGTTATTTTTCACCTCAGCTTTTACAAGATCATTGATGCTCAGACTGTGATCGGGGTCAGGTAATATTTGAATATAAGGCTGAAGATCAAGCTTGTTATCCGTTGCGGTGAAATCAGCAATGGCCGAAACCTTGCCAGCCGCCAATATTTGTACTGGTATCGCTAAAAAAATAAACAGAAATACAATTTTTTTTATTGTCATTTTATGATGTAAAAAACAATCCAGATCACTTATATGAATTATTTTTCATCTCCCGCTGTTTTATCCTTGTTGTCGCGTTTTTTAGAATCAATCGTTCACTGTATCATTTGTATCAAGACAGCTGCTTCTAAACATAATATTAACGCAAGGAAAGACCACTGTTATTAATACCTCTATCTTGAGAGCTTTGCATGAAGCATCTTTTCCTCCATAGCGGCGTTAAAAATGGTCTCAAAATGCGGGGCCGCAAAGCGGTAAACTACGTGTAAACTGCGCTTTTTACTACGGGCTCCTGCCCTTCGCCCTTCGGGTCAGCAGGGCTGTTCAATTTGCTCCTGCAACACGTCGACAATTTTTGCCTTACTATGTCGAAAAATCTACATCGTGCAAAGCTCTCATCTTATATTAAAATAGATTTTTTCAGATATCTCATGCCAGGCCGAAACCTGTTTATAAAACTTATTGTAAGAATCATGAATTTTTTGTGCCGCCTGGTTTTTTGCTGCTAACTCTGCAACCACATCATGTGATAATTCTTTAAGCTTAATTAACACATCATCTGGTAGTTTTCGAACATCGACATTATGTTTATTGATCAATGTATCCAGTGCTGTATTATTTTTTGCGACAAATTCAAGTGACATATCCTGATTAACCACCTTACAGGCATTATCAACAATTATTTTTAAATCTTTAGGTAAAGCATCTAATGCTTTTTTATTGATGATAGCTTCCAGTGTCGTACCGGGTTCATGCCAGCCAGGATAATAATAATATTTTGCGGCTTTATGTAATCCAAAGGCTAAATCATTATAGGGCCCAACCCATTCAGTGGCATCAATCACCCCCGTTTTTAACGATGTAAACAGTTCGCTGCCAGGCAGATTTACCGGTATACCGCCGGCGCGTTTTAATACTTCGCCACCCAGGCCCGGAATGCGCATTTTTAATCCTTTTAAATCATTACTACTGTTTATTTCTTTATTGAACCAGCCTGCCATCTGCACTGTCGTGTTACCTGCAGCCGCAGGAACAATACCAAACGGTTCATAGGTTTCTCGCCATAAGTCCATGCCACCGCCATAATATAACCATGCGGTCATTTCCTGCGAGTTCATGCCAAAGGGTACGGTTGAAAAAAACTGTGCTTCTTCTATTTTGCCTTTCCAGTAATAAGCAGAACCATGTCCTATTTGCGCAGTGCCTCGTGAGACTGCATCAAACACTTCAAATGCTGGTATTAATTCTCCAGCACCGTAAACTTTTACCTTGATACGACCATCGCTCATTTCAGTAATTAGTTTAGCCAGCTGATTTGCCCCGGTACCTAATACCGGAAAGTTTTTTGGCCAGGTAGTTACCATCTTCCATTTTATTTTTGTCTCGGCGCTGACAATAGCCGGAGCAACTGCAACCGAAGTAGCAACTGCGCCTACACTGACCTGTTTAATAAAATCACGACGTTTCATACTGATGCCCTAACTGATTAGTTAATTTAAAAACTTGATTTGCCACGAAGACACGCGAAGCGTCACAAAAAAACACTAATTACATTAAAATCTTTGCGCGCTTTGCGTTCTTCGCGGCAAACCTCTATGACTTCTTCTCTTATAATTAAATATTTTTAAGCTGGTGATAAATTAGCATACGCCATTACCAGCCACTTGCTGCCTTCGTGTTCGAAGTTAACCTGCACTCTGGCATGACTGCCACTGCCTTCTAAATTGGTCACCATGCCTTCACCAAACTTTTCGTGGTGCACACGTTGACCGACATAGATGCCATTAACGGTTTCCGTCGATTTACAAGCTGATGATTTATATTGTGTAGTCGACACCGAATGACTAAAGTTATGTTTACCTCTAATTTCACTGACTAAATGCTCAGGTATCTCACTAATAAAACGTGACGCTGAGGGATATAAATCCTGCCCGTATAAACGACGATGTTCTGCACAACTCATTACCAGTTGTTGACGTGCGCGGGTAATACCGACATAACATAGCCGACGCTCTTCTTCAAGTTTTCCTTCTTCTTCCAGTGAACGTTGGCTTGGAAACAGGCCTTCTTCCATGCCCACCATAAACACTAATGGAAACTCCAGGCCTTTTGCACTGTGCATGGTCATTAGCTGCACACAATCATCCCACTCTGCAGCCTGACCTTCACCCGCTTCTAATGCAGCATGAGTTAAAAACGCAGTTAACTCACTCATTGGCGCTTCAAGTTCTGACTGGTCATAATCAAAACCACGTGCTGCAGTAATTAGCTCTTCTATATTTTCTACCCGTGCCTGTGCTTTTTCTGTTTTTTCTTTTTCATAGTACTCAATCAAACCTGCATTATGTACTACCTGCGCAACCTGTTCATGTAATGGCATATCTGTGCTATCTGCCTGCATGCCTTCTATTAAATCGATAAAACCCTGTAGTGCATTTGATGCTCTGGCGGGCAGGCCTTTGTTGTTAAGAATATGTTTTGCCGCCAGCCATAATGAGTTATTAAACTGTTTTGCAGTTTCACGAATCTTTTCAACACTGCGTTCGCCAATGCCTCGCGTTGGTGTATTAATCACCCGTTCAAAGGATGCATCATCATTTGCATTATCCATTAAACGTAAATACGCCAGCGCATTTTTTATTTCTGCCCGCTCGAAGAATCGCATGCCGCCATAAACACGATAGGGAATGCCTTCGCTGACAAAGCGTTCCTCAAATACTCGAGACTGTGCGTTAGAGCGGTAGAGTATCGCCACCTCTTCACGAGCATTACCCATAGCTACAAACTGTTTTATTTTGTCGAGTACAAACTGTGCTTCGTCACGTTCATTATAAGCGTTATAGAATATTATCGGCTCACCATCCTCACCTCCACTCCACAACTTTTTACCCATACGGTCGGCATTGTTATCAATCAATGCATTGGCCGCGGAAAGAATAGTGGTGGTTGATCGATAGTTCTGCTCCAGTTTTATCACTTCAGCCGACGGAAAATCGTGCTGGAAACGTTGAATATTTTCCACGCGTGCACCACGCCAGCCATATATCGCCTGATCATCATCACCCACAATAAACACTTTGTTCGACTGCCCGGCTAATAATTGAATCAAGGCGTACTGAATAGTATTGGTATCCTGAAACTCATCCACCAGAATATGTAAAAAGCGTTTTTGATAATGTGACTGTAACGATTCATTGTCACGGATCAGTTCCAGCGTACGTAATAACAATTCAGCAAAATCAATAACACCGGCCCGTTCACAGGCTACCTGATAAGCGCTATAGATTCTAACCATCTGCTCATATATCGGATTACGCGAGGTATCGATATGTGCAGGCCGCTTGCCTTCATCTTTTCGTGCATTAATAAAAGCCTGTGCCTGTTTTGGTGGCCATTTGGCTTCGTCCAGTTCCAGTGTTTTTAAAACTCGTCGTACCAGACGGTATTGATCATCAGAATCCAGAATCTGAAAACTTTGTGGTAGTTTTGCTTCTTTCCAGTGGTTGCGCAATAAACGATGCGCCAGACCATGAAAGGTGCCGACCCACATACCCGCAACGGGGAGACCCTGCAACTGCTCAACACGATGGCGCATTTCTGCCGCAGCTTTATTGGTAAAGGTAACCGCGAAAATATTGTAGGGAGAAACACCTTCCACCTGATTGAGCCAGGCGATGCGATGCACCAGCACACGGGTTTTACCGCTGCCGGCTCCTGCCAGTACCAGCATATGCTCTGGCTGTGCCGTTACTGCCTGACGCTGCGCATCATTTAGATCATTTAAGATGTGTGATATGTCTGCTTCTGCGGTCTGATTAACCATTTGCTGGAAATCAATATTGGCGATTTTGGATTTTAGCTCAGTTGTCATGTGCTGGTTTTGTTTGTCATTCGCGATGAAGATAACATCGCTGTAATAGTAAAAAACCTTACTTTAGCACATCAAACACTGCTTGAAATAACAACCCTGTTAAAAGCTGCTACCAATTCTGAGGTAGACTAGATCATCACCAATATCACTGTCAAAACCATGCGCATAACCTACGCTAGCACGTAACACGGCAGCATAGAATATATTAATATCCGCATCTATCTCCAGGCCGGCACTGGAATAATATTTATCTGGCGAATCATGATAAGCACTTCCTGTTTCAACGAACACCGTGCCAAACCATTGCATTAAACCGACTGGCGGCGTCATCAAACCTCTTTCAATGCGCTGCAGTGGAAAGCGCCATTCACTGCTAAGCACCTGGGCACGACGTCCACGCAACTGTGGCAAACCTTCTTTGTAACCGCGTAATGCGTAACTGCGCTCATTAAACACGGCCTGCGAGCTAGCACCAAACACAATACTGGCTGCAGCATCATTGGAACCTACGCCACCTAGTTCAAAAGGTCGCGGCCGATCCGTTCCCCAACCCTGTAAAAATCGTAACGCCAGTACACTCTCTTTACCGGTGCGGATATATTGTCGCCAGTCCAGGGTATAAACCTGTCCACTAAAATCTGAATTTAAAGCATCACTGTCTTCTGCAACCAGGCGTAAATTCAAACCATCTACAGGGCTGATCGATAATGGGTTTATATTCGCTGAATTATACAACCAGGCGATACCCAGAAGATTGTCCTCAAAGTCATCCAGGGGCGCAACACCTGCCACCAGCTCATCATCACTGGTATTGTCATACGTGAGATTGAATAAAACATTTGTTTGCCTCTGTACATAGTAGTTCGGAAACGCCAGTATCGCGCTTGCGATACTGCGCTTGGAGACCCTGTTTATTTCGCCATTAACATCAAGCCTAATATCATTAACTCTCTCAACTGAAAGAAATAGACGATCCGCATATGCATAACTTAACTTGGCCGCCGGTTTATCAAGCTTAAAATCATAACTTGCGGTTATAAAATAATTATGAATTCCCAACGCATCTGATCCTGCCGTTGTTAATCCTAATTGCGAACGCTGATCGGTGAACAACCAGGTGGGAAACCACCAACGTGGAGACATATTTGATAAGGCAGAATAGTCACGCTGCCTGTGCGGCGTGATCGAATAATCAATTAACTGTAACTGCTCATCGGTAAACGCCTCTGTTTGAGAAAATCTGGAGGTATCGTCTAATTTATATATCGCATAACCTTCAGCACTATAACCTGCATAATAAACAGGCCCATTACTACTAGCCTGGCTTGATTGAAAAGCACCACCAATAAGATTGGTAATCTGATCAACTTTAGCTGTTACAGGATCGTATCGCTGTAGATTATAAACACCATTAGCTTCCAGGCTAAACAGGATGTTTCCATCCGGGTCATATTGTGGGTTAGCCGCAATACTCACCCCTGTAGTAACCTTTTGCCACGACCTTTCTATTAGATTAAACCTTTCTATGTTCCATCCTTTACCCTTTCGCCACACCGATGCGATAATATTATTGCCATCAGGTGACACGTCTATCTGGCCAATAATCTCACCGTCATAACCTCGCCAAAGTACCTTCTTTAATTTTGCATCCGTATCTAATAACTGCAATTCAAAATGACCAGCATCATGAAATACAGCCGCGATCTGATTACCATCGGGAAACCAGCTGGCAAATAAAAAGCGGCCACACTCAGTTAAACGCTTTAACTTATCATTGTTTTTATCATACAAATATATATCGCTATAAATTGTATAGTTATTACAATATTCATTTTGTGTCAGCAGCAGGCCTGACTGCGGGTGTACGTCAAGATTAACAATGTTGTTTAAGCTTAATAACTCTTCTGTTTTTCCTGCAGCATCAACAAGCATTAATGTCGCCCGCTGATAACCGCTATTGCTTACATAATATATTTCATCTCCTTCAGCCGTTGATATTGCACGTACTGAATCTGTTCGATAGGCTGCAACAGACAATTGTTCACCCGCTTTAACACCCTCAGCTTTAATGGCCGTTATTTGAGGTTGAAATTTTTCTTTCAGCCATTGCTGATACTCTCGCCACAACTCTGTCAGATTTTTCCCCAATATTTGTTTGGCATTAGTATTTATAAAAAATGGCAGTAAATTATCACTGTATTCTTCTACCCATGCCTTCACTTTTTCTTCGCCATATTTCTCAACCAGAAAATTAATAAAATACACGCCATACAGATACCGCGTGGTGCCGGCGGGCCAGGTACTTACCGGTAAATTGACATGTGAAACTGGCTGTAAACCATTTGCCAGTTCCTCTCGCATCATTGAAGCATACAGGCTACTTTGTCCACGACCAATGCCACGCTTAAGGTCCGTCTCTTCATACGTAGCCAGACCTTCATGTACCCATGAAGGCTGAAACAGATTTGGAAAAAGAAAAAGGAAACGACCAAATAATTTTCTTAAATATTCCGGTGAACCTGCGCTTTTGTCCAGATGAATAATATGTGTATATTCATGTGTAATTAATGTAGTAAGCCAGTCATCAAAATCTTCCAGGGTATTGACACTGGTTGGCGGCGCTAAAAATATAACGGTGTAATTAAAAAAGATGGGCGAGGCAAAACCATTTGGCTGATCAGTTTCATCACTTAGAACAAGGTGTGTTTTTTCTTTGGGATTCCAGTCAAGTTTTTTTGTTAAAGACTTATGGACTGCTTCTGCAATTGCTAGCACTCTTTTTGCCAGGACTTTATTTCCCTCAGCAAAATGCACATAAATATGTTCGCTTTCTATGGTTTTCCAGTCCAGTCCCGGATCGACAGCAAACACACTTTTATTTAACAAGAATAAACAATATACAAATAAAACAATCTGCTGTTTCATTTTCATTTTATATTTACTACTGAAATGGAACTATGGGTATCCTTTTCATTTGTATTGTTAGTCACTGCTATTTCGACTTTGTCTATTTAGAAAATATTTTTTTGTTAGCGAGACAGCAGTGCTTATTAATACTAATTATTTTTTATGTCCATAAATCACTAACAATACACCGGTGACACCGGCAAACCATGCTAGAACCGGTGCACCGAAAATCATCGGCACAGATTCAGCAAAAACATAAATAACAGATGCAGCAATAAGCGTAGCTGATCCACTGGTAATATAAGTGCTACGCTGTTGATTCTGATTTAACTCCTGTCGAATTTTTTCCAGTTCTTTAAGCTGTTTTAAATGATACTCACCACCTGCATAAACTTTCAGACTTTTATAAATCAGGCTCGGCATCTCTGGCATCTTCTCGATTAAATACGGCATGTCGTCTTTAATATTACGCAGCAAAGCACGTGGACCAACCTGTTCTTCCATCCAGTTTTCTAAAAACGGCTTTGCCGTTTTCCAGAGATCAAGATCCGGGTATAACTGGCGACCTAAACCTTCGATGTTTAATAAGGTTTTCTGCAACAAAACCAGTTGTGGCTGTACTTCCATGTTGAATCGTCGCGCTGTTTGAAACAACCGCAACAATAACTGGCCAAAAGATATTTCTTTTAACGGTTTTTCAAAGATAGGTTCACAGACGCTGCGAATAGCAGATTCAAATTCATCAATTCGTGTATGTGAAGGCACCCAGCCAGATTCCACATGTAACTTTGCAACTTTATAATAGTCACGCTGAAAAAACGCGAGAAAATTTTCTGCCAGATAATGTTTATCAGTCTGGCTTAACGTTCCCATAATGCCAAAATCAACAGCAATGTATTTTGGACTTTTGGGGTTATCTGTATCAACAAATATATTGCCGGGATGCATGTCCGCATGGAAAAAATTGTGTGTGAATACCTGGGTAAAAAATATCTCCACACCCATTGCGGCCAGCCGCTTCATGTCTGTTCCCTGCTCTTTTAGTGACTCAGTATTACGTATCGGTGTACCATAAATCCTTTCCATGACCAGGACATTTTTACGCACATAATCCCAGTGAATTTCTGGCACGTATAAATCTGGCGAGCCTTCAAAATTTCGCCGTAGCTGACTAGCATTAGCAGCTTCACGCAACAAATCCAGTTCATCCAGAATCGTTTTTTCATATTCCTCAATTACTTCAACCGGCCGTAAACGCCTTAGTTGAGATGAATATTTAGCGGCCAGCTCTGCAATTATATATAGCAGTGAAATGTCACGCTTAATAACAGGCAACACATCAGGACGCAAAACTTTTACCACCACGTCTTCGCCGGTTTTTAAAACAGCAGCATGAACCTGTGCTATTGATGCTGAAGCTAATGGTTGCTCATTAAAAGTTTCAAATAATTCAGCCACTGTTTTACCAAAAGATTTTTCTATTATCGCAGCGGCGTCTTTTCCGGGGAAGGCCGGCACATCATCCTGCAAGCGTTGTAGCTCATCAGCAATATCGTCTGCCAGAAGGTCTCGCCTGGTTGATAACATCTGACCAAACTTTATAAAGATCGGGCCCAGGTCTTCTATCGCTTCTCGCATCCGGACTGCGCGCGGCTTACGTTTACGACGAAACCAGTTCCACGGAAAAATATAAATAATAAAACGAAACGGACGAAACAGATGCGTAGTGAAAACAATATCATCGAGGCCATGTCGCATTAACACCCAGTTAATGCGTAACATTCGAATAAATTGACCTGGTGTGAGTATTGGCATTTTTGTTTTATTTTAGTTGTTGTTTTTTGGCAGTGAATTTATCACTGTCGAATTTACTAATGCATTTACTCTGGCCTGCAAACGGTCTACATCATTTCGTAACTGGTCAACCGTTTCATTAAAAATATTAAGTTCTGTGCCAGTAACTACGTCACGACTCTCTTCCTGTAGATATTCACTGAAACTTGTTGAAAAAGATACAACCGACTCTTTTCCCCAGCGGGCAAATTTAATAGCAGACTGTTGAATTTGATATGCAAGGCTGTCACCCACCAGATTAGCCAGAGGCTCAGACCAGTCGATATCCATTTGTGAAAAAACATTTTTAAATTGATGCCCTAAGCGTGTATCGCCACTTATTTCAATTTCACCTTTTAACAACAGGTTCGCCGCATTTGATACCAGCCCCATTTTGAATAACGAAACAGGTGTGCCTCGTAACACAGTATCAGCCGGCCCTTCATATTCAGTGAGTACCTGTATTCCTCTGGCATTCGGTAACATATAAAATACTTTATTGATACCCGTCATCTCCAGCTGTATAACCTTGCCATTAAATTGAGCAAGCTGGTCCAGCATTTCGGGGTCAAGTGCCAGATAACGATTGATGACCGCTTCAGTAATGAACATATAGTTATAACTTAAAGCCTTTGTGTAACGCCACTATACCGCCCGTCATATTATGATAGCTACAGCGCTCAAAACCTGCATCCAGCATCATCTGTTTTAATATTTCCTGGTTGGGATGCATACGAATTGATTCAGCAAGATAGCGATAGCTGTCTTCATCGCCGGTAATTAATTTACCCATCTTTGGCAGGATGTTAAAAGAATAAAAATCGTAAATTTTATCCAGGCCCGGCACAACCGGTTTGGAAAACTCAAGAATAAGTAAACGTCCACCAGGTTTTAGTACACGAAACATGGATTGCAGGGCTTTATCCTGATGGGTAACGTTGCGCAGACCAAAGGCGATGGTGACACAGTTAAAATAGTTATCTTCAAATGGTAGATCTTCAGCATTTGCTTCAACAAATTCAATGTTGCCGGCATAACCTTTATCAAGCAGGCGTTTACGACCTTCTTCAAGCATCGCCGCATTAATGTCTGAAATGATAATTTTGCCTGTCGGGCCAACCTGCCGTGACATCTGCATGGTCAGGTCGCCGGTGCCTCCGGCAACGTCTAAAGCCAACTCCCCTGGCTTCAAACCGGTATGTTGCATAGCAATTTTTTTCCATATACGATGAATTCCAAAAGACATAACATCATTCATGATGTCATATTTGCTGGCGACTGAATCAAACACACCCGCGACCAAATTTTCTTTTACGTTTTCATCAACGGTTTTATAACCAAAGTGGGTTTCTTTTTTAGTCATATTTATTTTCTTCCGCAAATGAACGCGAATAAACGCAAATGTTTTTTAAGTGCCATTATCAACAAAGAATGTAAAAAAAGTTCACCGCAAAATCTATTTTTCTTGTTATTAAAAATATTTTATTTGCGTTTATTCGCGTTCATTTGCGGAAAATTTGCCGTTAATCTATTTTTCTACGTTCAAGGCCGGCTTCTTTTAACCTGTCCAGGTAGTTCTGCCATTTTTTTTCATAGTTTGAACCCAGTTCGTATAGATATTCCCAGGTAAAAATACCGGTATCATGTTTATCATCAAATGCAAACTTCAGCGCATAATTTCCCTGTGGCTCTATCGATTCGATAGTAACTTCTTCTTTATTTAACTGTAAAATTTCCTGCCCGGGACCATGACCGGTTACTTCTGCTGAAGGTGAATACACGCGCAGATACTCACAGGGCAATTGAAAAACTGAGCCGTCCTCATATTCTATTTCTAAAACACGGCTTTTCTGGTGTAAATTTATGTTAACTGGTTTCATAAGTCTCGGATCTTACATTTATGAGAGGGAGGGTATCTTGATCTATAAAATATATCGGCTCAAATCTTCATCATTAACTAACTCACTTAAACTTTCATTAACATACTCAGCATCGATGGTTACCGACTGACCTGATTTATCCGGTGCTGAAAATGAGATTTCCTCAAGCAAGCGTTCCATGACGGTATGCAAACGCCGGGCGCCAATATTTTCGGTACTTTCATTTACATCAAACGCGGATTGTGCAATTTGTTTTATGCCATCCTCGGTAAAGTCTATGCTTAAACCTTCGGTATTCATCAAGGCTTTATATTGTACGGTTAAAGCCGCATCGGGCTCGGTCAATATACGTTCAAAATCATCTGCATTCAATGCCGTTAACTCAACGCGAATAGGTAAACGTCCCTGCAACTCAGGAATAAGGTCGCTGGGTTTAGTTAAATGAAAGGCGCCCGAAGCAATAAATAAAATATGATCGGTTTTGACCATGCCATATTTAGTTGTCACGGTGCAGCCTTCAACCAGCGGCAACAGGTCACGTTGCACACCTTCGCGCGACACATCAGCTCCACCACCACTTTCAGCGCGTTTCGCCACTTTATCTATTTCATCAATAAACACGATGCCATTTTGCTCGGCATTTTCTACGGCACGTGTCTTTAATTCATCTTCTTTCAGCAGCTTACCGGCTTCTTCATCCAGTATAATTTTTCGAGCTTTTTCGATACGTAGTTTGCTGGTTTTCTTCTTATCACTGCCCATGTTCTGAAACATGCTCTGTAACTGAGAAGTCATTTCTTCCATACCTGGTGGTGCCATAATCTCTATGCCAACTGGCGAAGCAGAGATTTCCATTTCGATCTCTTTATTATCCAGCTCACCATTTCGTAATTTTTCTCTGAATTTCTGGCGTGTTGAGTTTTCTTTATCTTCAGGTTCGCCGAACTCATTCCTCGCTGGCGGCAACAAAACATCTAAAATGCGTTCTTCAGCAGCCTGCTCTGCAAGATGACGAACTTTTGCCACCTCCTGTTCACGCGTAGTCTTTACCGACATGTCTACAAGATCACGTATAATCGAATCAACTTCGCGACCAACATAACCAACTTCGGTGAATTTTGTTGCTTCAACCTTAACAAATGGTGCATTTGCCAGATGCGCCAGCCGGCGAGCAATTTCAGTTTTACCCACACCTGTTGGACCGATCATCAATATATTTTTTGGCGTTATTTCTTCGCGCAAAACTTCATCAATCTGCATGCGACGCCAGCGGTTGCGCAAAGCAATTGCCACAGCACGTTTAGCATCATCCTGACCGATGATATGTTTATCTAATTCCTGAACGATTTCTCGGGGTGTCATTTCAGACATAAAGGCTTACCTTGTTTAAAATTCTATATAATGTGGATAAATGCGATGAATGTCGCTAAATCTCTTCTATTGTGCGGCTGTGATTGGTATAAATGCAAATATCGCCTGCAATTTCCAGACTTTTTTCGACGATGTCCCTGGCGGACAACTCAGTGCTATTAAATAAGGCTCTGGCAGCAGACTGCGCATAAGGCCCGCCTGAACCAATAGCGATTAAATCATCAAATGCTTCAATCACATCGCCGGTTCCAGAAACCAGCAAAGAGGCTTCTTTATCTGCAACAATCAACATAGCTTCCAGCTTGCGCAAAACACGATCTGTGCGCCAGTCCTTTGCCAGTTCAACCGCTGCTCGCTTTAGCTGGCCATTATGGCGCTCAAGCATGGCTTCAAAACGCTCTAATAATGTAAAGGCGTCTGCCGTAGCACCGGCAAAACCGACTATCACTTTATCACTGAAAATTTTTCTCACTTTTGTGGCATTACCCTTCATTATGGTATTACCCAACGTCACCTGACCATCGCCACCAACAGCAACTTTTCCACCGCGACGCACAGTTAAGATGGTTGTACCGTGAAATGTTTCCACTTTTTCAACTCCAAATTCTGGGGATTAGCTACAGGTTTATATTACCTGCGTTTAAATAAGGTGAATTTTACACTATAGAAGGGATTGCTCATACCATGAGTGGGTTGGGGTTACAAAATAGAAAAAAGTCTACGGCTGCGGGCGCTCAAAAGTCCACTGCTTATCATCTGACAGAACCTTGTTAAACTTATAACCACCCGCTTTAAACTTTTTAAGATCTTCCGGTCTCTCTACACGATTGCGAATTATATAATCTGCCATCATGCCCCGCGCACGTTTGGCAAAAATTGCTACAACACGTGTTTTCCCCTCTTTCGTTTCTTTAAAGCTTATATTTAATAAACGACCATCAAGCAATTTAGGTTTTACTGATTTGAAATATTCATTGGATGCCAGGTTAACCAGTACCGGTTCTTTCTGTTTTTTTAGCTCTTTGTTTATGCTTTTAGTAATACGGTCACCCCAGAACTGGTATAGATTTTCACCGCGATCATTTTTTAATCTGGTTTTCATTTCCAGGCGGTAAGGCTGAATTAAATCCATTGGCCGCAAACAACCATAAAGACCGGAAAGAATTCTCAGATGGTCTTGCGCGTAGGCGTAATCATCTTCGTCAAATGATTCAAGCTCCAGACCACCATAAACATCACCCTTAAATGCGAAGATAGCCTGTTTGGCATTTTTTGTAGTGAACGGCGTTGTAAATGTTTTATATCGATCAACATTTAATGTTGCAATGTTTTCACTAATCGCCATCATTTCCTGTAGCTTTTTGCTTTTTGTTTTCCGTAACTCTTTTATGAGCAATTCAGAATCTTTTAAGTTAGCAGGTTTTGTGTGTTTATTTGAAAGGCTGGTTGTTTCAAAATCCTGGCCTTTTGATGGTGACAGGGTGATTATCATTCGCTTCTCAGTTTAGTGTTTCAGTGGTTTATATTACTGAGATACCTGAAAAAGATACCCTGTATTCAAGATGCACCGTAAATCTTCATGTAGATTGACATAGCATCCATGCTACAGTCAATCTTGAATACAGGGTATCCTTTTATTTCGTTTCAGTAGTAATAAAAATATAAAACATCATTATAATACACTACGTAGAGACATTAACCGCGCCCAATCTACCATTATTTTTTTCTTGCACGGGGATGGGAGCTATCGTAAACACCGGCAAGGTGCTGAAAATCCAGATGGGTATATATTTGCGTGGTACTTAAGTTGGCATGTCCCAGCAGCTCCTGCACCGCGCGTAAGTCTTTTGATGACTCTAAAATATGTGAGGCAAATGAATGCCGCAACATGTGTGGATAAACATTGATATTTAAACCTTGTTTTAACGCCATTTTTTTTAATTGTTTCTGGATACTGCTATTACTTAAACGAGTACCACGGGTACTAACAAACAAAGCCTCTTCATTTTCATTAGCCAGCAAAACACGTTGTTTTAACCAGTTGCTTATTGCTTCGTTTGCTTTTTTTCCAAAAGGAATACGGCGTTGCTTTTGCCCTTTACCGGTAACGATAATTGTTTGCTGTTGCCAGTCTATGTCCTGCTGGTTGCAACCACTCAACTCAGATAAACGCAATCCACAGGCATACATTAATTCCATCATGGCGTTATCTCTATCAGATACAACCTGGCCGGTTATATTATTTTTACTCGTTTTACTATTTTTAACATTTAACAACTGGTTAATTTCATCAACGTTTAATGTTTTAGGTAAGCGTTTTGCAATTTTTGGTGCGGGAACGCCTATAGCAGGATTATGTGTTGCTCGATGAAAACGACATAAAAAATTAAATAGGCTTCTGATGGAAGATAACCAGCGTTGTAAACTTTTTCCGGACAAACCCTGGCGATGTAATTTTGCGACACATTGCCGAATACTAAGCTGTTTAATATCATCCCAGTTAACTTCTTGCTGTTCATCCAGACCACAGCAATGAATAAAATGTTTTATATCTCGACGATAGGCTGATACGGTATGTGAAGAATATCGGCGTTCAGATTGCAAATAGCTGAAAAAATCTTTGCAAGTCATCCTTTAATATTTCTTCTGGCATCTGTTAATTTTCCAGGTGAATCGCAAGTGAAGCACTAATCAGATCGCCAATTTGAGAAAGAAAATCGGTTCCCATTGAAGGCTTAAAGCGTTCAACATCATTTGCACCTAAACCTATCAGACCCAGATTTGCACCAGCCACCAGCGGTATTACCGCAACAGATTTAATATTGTCTACATTTTCTTCAAACAAAAATGCTTTCTGCTCCGTTATCGCTTTACCGCAAACGGTATTTTTTTGCTCTAACATGGTTTTAAACGCTGTTAATGCTTCATCGCTGCTGTCAACAAATAAACCGGATGACTGTTCAATACGGTCTTTATCGTCACTAAACAGTTTTATCACGGCATAATCCGCTGACAGCTCATTACTTAGAGCATCCAGTACCGTACTGACTACATCGTTTAGATCGTGCGCAGCTAATAAATTGAGCGCGAGACCATGACGACTTTCAGCTAAGCGCTCATTATCTCTGGCAACATTCATCAGTTCACGCAAACGTTTATCCTGCGCCTGTGTTTGCTGGCGTAAAAGGCTAACCTGTCTCTCAATTAATGAAACAGCCTGCCCCGATTGATGCGGCACCTCAAGCACGGTTAGCAACTCCGGATGTCGCTGCAAAACGCCAGCGTTTTCCCGTAATAAACTAATTATTTCTAAATCTACCGCCAGCTGAAGTTCATGCTCAGTTGTTTCTTCGTTATTTAATTCTGTTTCTATTGTTTTTGTTGTTATTTCACTCACACACTTGCCCTTTTATTGTCTATATTTATTTTCCCAGAAAAAACCGTAGTAACCGGTCCTGTCATTAATAATGTACATCCTTCACCTTGCCAGCGAATGTTTAAGCTGCCACCATGAAGTTGTACTGTAACCTGTTCATTTAATTTACCTAACTATACGTCCAACTGCCACTGCTGCGCAGGCACCTGTACCACAGGCCAGGGTTTCACCCGCACCGCGCTCATAAACCCGTAGACGAATTTCATCGCGGTTAACTATTTCCATAAAGCCAACATTTACACGCCTGGGAAATAGTTGATGGCTTTCAATTGCCGCACCTACCGATTCTACATCTGCTTTATTTATATCATCCACCTGCAACACAGCATGCGGATTGCCCATTGATACAGCACCTATAGCATATACAGCGTCATTGACCATAATATTATAACTTTCAGCCTGACTATCTACTAAAAAAGGCAGGCTGCTTGGGTGGAAGTTCGGCATACCCATATCAACAGTTACCTGATCCTGCTCAACGATCAGCTCAATCAGTCCACCCGCTGTTTCTACTGAAATAACGTTGTTCGTGGTTAAGCCCTGCTCTCTAACAAATACTGCGAAACAACGTGCACCATTGCCGCACTGTTCAACTTCACCACCATCAGCATTAAAAATACGATAACGAAATTCTGCTCGCACGTCTAATGGTTTTTCCACCAGCAACAACTGATCACAACCGACACCGAAATGTCTGTCGGATATCAAGATTATCTGCTCAGTTGTTAAATTAATGGCCTGGGAGATTGCATCAATGACCACAAAATCATTACCCAGACCATGCATTTTTGTAAATTTAATTTCCATCAAGGTATACAGCCATCTGCTTATTGGGTCTTTGTTTTATTCAGAATAAAGCAGATTGTAATCTAAATTTATTGCCTCGTGAAAAAAGTATTTTTGCGGCAAATAATACAAAGATTAAACTACATTTATCAGGATAATAAAGGTCTGACAGGGCAAAACCAGCTATTAAGGAGCTGTCTGAGTGCAAAAAATCCAAGTCTATCTACAAACTCGGACTGTCAGACAAACAAAACCCCGCACGTTGGCGGGGTTCTCGTAATGATGAACACAACGATACGCCCGGTTTTATGCGTGCACTTTCCTTCTTGCTACCGCGATTACCACAAGACCTGAAGCTATAAGCAGGACCATGGGTGGCTCCGGTATGCTCGAAGCGACCTGTCCCATGTGGCTAATGGTTCGTGAATTTCATTTACACCCGTTGCACAGGTGCCCTCCCCAAATAGGGCCAGAATTTCCATCTGCTACCACTGTGGCGTACCCGTGCGTTGTGCTTGCGTCCAGAATCTGGTATGCCGTTGTGAATGCACAAAAGTCGAAAATGACCCGCTCACACCCTAGAAACCTGTGTGCGGCAGCCCGCTGGAAGGTGGTAAATGTGACCAGCGCGACACTAGCATCGTGAGCAAATTCTTGCGAATACAATGCCCTAGCTCCGACGTCAGCGAAAAACCGGTCAAAAGTCTATCGTGTGCTGCCGGGTCGATATATTCTGTCAACAAAGCCCTGTGACCCATTGCATCGCTGATTGCTAACGTACAGGCACCTGCTGCAGATAACGATAATCCTAAATAAATGGGTCGAAATTTCCCAGTCAGGCCAATTATTCAAAGGATCCACTATGTCGGTGTTTTCAGCAGTAAAGCGGATCATCTGAGCCAATACGCTTCATGTCTTTTATTCAATCATTTCAGTACACAGCAGCTCCACCGCCTTTCTCTGGCTCCTTGCGACATACGACCCACACGGATGTGGGAAGTGCGGAAAATACATGGAGCAATTTTCTGCCCACCCATCCCTGGACGTTCGTCTCACCGCCTTCCTGGCTCCTTGCGACATACCGCCCATCCCTGGACGTTCGTCTCACCGCCTTCCTGGCTCCTTGCGACATACCGCCCATCCCTGGACGTAAAAAGCCGCTTCAAAAGAAGCGGCTTTTCACCAGGCAAGTAATCTTTTTCCTATATATTACATGAAGATCTTTATTCGCCTGGAACAGTCGACAGACCAAGAATTTCCCAATCCTGCATACCACCACGGTACCATTTTATTTTGTGTGCTGGATAGCCAAATTTCAGTAAGTTTTTAATGTTATTAGGTGATTGGCCACACCACATGCCATTACAGAACATAACCAGTGTTTTCGCTTCAGAGAAATTTAACAGGCCTTCATTTTCAGTCACGCCGAATTGCTCTTCCATAATTTCTAATATAGAAATTGGATCAGCGCCTTTAGCTGGGTTTAATTTTGTCCATGGAAGATTTACTGCACCAGGAATTGTGCCTTTTTTTACCCAGTCAGGCGTACGTGAATCAACAACCAGGATACTGCTATCGCCACCAGACATTTTTGCAATATAATCAATTACTTCACGTTCAGCAATAGTTTCAACACCCGGCGCTAAATTAGCCGGCTGAATACAAAATGGTGGGCATGGGCGAGATGTTTTAGCAAACGCGTCGATAACGGTATTATTATTATCCTGGTTACGGGTAATTTTTACCGTTTTACCATTGTGTTTAACTGCTACATCCATCATGTCTTTGGTAATACCAACAGGTTTACCGGCATTAACATTAGCAGAGAACACTAAACTAGCAGCAAATGCCGCTACAAGTAATTTTGATTTCATATTTAAAAACTCCTCGGAAATAATTATTATCTAGTTTTTTTATTGGACAATCTTATTGGACTTCGGGTCGACAAAGTCCTTACTGCACCGCCTCCCTGGCTCTTTGCGACATACGACCCACACGGATGTGGGAAGTGCGGAAAATGCATGGAGCAATTTTCTGCCCGTCCATCCCTGGACATAACCGCACCGCCTCCCTGGCTCTTTGCGACATACGACCCACACGGATGTGGGAAGTGCGGAAAATGCATGGAGCAATTTTCTGCCCGTCCATCCCTGGACATAACCGCACCGCCTCCATGGCTCTTTGCGGAATACCGTCCATCCCTGGACATAACCGCACCGCCTCCATGGCTCTTTGCGGAATACCGTCCATCCCTGGACATAACTGCACCGCCTCCATGGCTCTTTGCGAAATACGACCACCATGGATAAGTGCAGAATGCAGGAGCATATTTGCACGTCCATCCCTGGACATAACCGCACCGCCTCCATGGCTCTTTGCGGAATACCGTCCATCCCTGGACATAACCGCACCGCCTCCATGGCTCTTTGCGGAATACCGTCCATCCCTGGACATAACCGCACCGCCTCCATGGCTCTTTGCGGAATACCGTCCATCCCTGGACATATATAATTTCAGGAATTAGTCACAATCAGGTTCTTCCTCTTCTTCCTTCTCACCTTTTTTCTCGCCTTCTTTTTCATCGTCACTGTAAACACTACAGGTGATAAGGTCGACGTCATCCACTGCCGCATAAGACGGGGCGTAAAAGCCAACAAGTAACAAAAGGGCAATTAATTTATTTAACAGGTTCATTTCTAGCTCCTACATTTCTCCATATCTTGTCGAAACAGATTAACAGAGTAAATCAGTAAATACATGAAAAAATTTCATGTTTTTCGATTTTCTTTACTCTTTTGTCAGACTTATCTGCCATTTCTTATTATTTGGCATTAACAGAAGGTGTTTAGACCAGGTTAAATTGATGAGGCACTGACATTATTAATTTTAAAGGCTGATGGTAATATTTTATTCGGCGCAAATGATCTGGATAAAAAACAGGCCAGTGTTAACCGCTCCCCGCTTACAACCTTCGTCACCTGATGAAGAACGCTGCAATTATTCACCAGTGCCGTATGGACCTGAGGTTTGTAACGTCGATGCGGGTTATCGGAATCAACTGTCTGAAAATAGCCACCAATATGATTTTCACTAAAATGAAACACTATGGTCGCCAAATAATCCGGACTACTGTCCTGATCTTTGTGTACACCAATATAATCGCCCTGGTATAAACGATTTGCCTGGCAACGACGCAAGAAAAGTTTTTTTGTACCGGTAAATTGTCGATAAAAAGTACACATTTTTTCGCTCATTACGATAGCTTCAATATCGCTAGACGAAGAATTTAACGCTTCAGGCGATGCCACATCATTAAAATATCGGCTTACCCAGACGGAATGGCTTTCATTTGCATCACCACCGATGATGTGCTCATATTCACTTTTGACAAGTAAATCGGCTAGCTGAAACCATTCTTTTTTGTTTAACGGAATCTCACCTTCTTCAAACAACAGTGTTGCCTGCTGCTCAATGTCATAGTCCGGCTGCGTATTCATATGGGGTATTTCAGTCAATTTTTTTGCATGTAGAGCTCCTATGATATATCCGGATTAATTATCTAAAACCGACTCATTTGCAAAAAGCTGCTCAATGGTTTCTCGCTGACGAACAATCTGATATTTATCACCATCAACCATAATCTCAGCAACACGAGGACGAGAGTTATAATTAGAACTCATGGTAAATCCATACGCTCCTGCAGAGCGCACAGACAGCAGGTCGCCCTGTTCAATTCTTAGCGTTCTTTCTTTACCGAGAAAATCACCCGTTTCACAAATAGGACCTACTACATCATAAACTTTTGTCTGCACTTTTTCCCTTGCTTGTTCCGGATCAGATGAATACATCACCACCGGCTCAATCGCATGCCAGGCTCCATATAAAGCGGGGCGCATCAAATCATTCATCGCTGCATCAACCACCGCAAAGTTTTTTTCTTCATTATGCTTTAAATATCGAACCCGGGTTAACAATATACCCGCATTACCGACAATGGCGCGTCCGGGTTCAATCAGTATTTCAAATTCTCGATCACCCAGTCGTTGCAGTACAGCAGCCATCTGCTCTTCAGGTAAAGGTGGTTTTTCATCCTGATAACAAATACCTAAACCACCACCTAAATCCAGATGTTTTAATCTTATGTTCTGTTCTGCAAGACGATCAACCAGCGCTAGCACACGATCTAATGCATCAACAAAAGGTCTAACATCTGTTAGCTGGGAACCTATATGACAATCAACGCCCTCTACTTTCAGATGACTGGAATCGGCGATGCTTTGATAGACATCAAGCGCGTCATCTATGGCAATACCAAATTTATTATCTTTTAATCCGGTTGAAATATAAGGGTGTGTGTTTGCATCAACATCCGGGTTCACCCGTAATGAGACCGGCGCCTGCACGCCTTTGTCAGCGGCTACCTGTTCTAATAAATATAATTCCGCCTGTGATTCCACATTAAAACAGCGGATACCGACATCCAGTGCTCGCGCCATTTCTTCAGCGGTTTTACCGACGCCTGAAAACACGATATTACTGGCACTGCCACCGGCTCGTAATACGCGCTCCAGTTCACCCATAGAGACAATATCAAATCCTGAGCCCAGTTTTGCCAGTATATTTAACACCGCAAGATTCGAGTTAGCTTTCACTGCATAACAAACCAGATGGGGTTGTTTGCCTAATGCCGAATCAAAAGCTTTCCAGTGTCGCTCAATGGTTGCGCGCGAATAGACATAACAGGGGGTTTCCCAAACATCTATGTTTGCACTGATATCCACATCTTCCGCCCACAGGCGGCCCTCTTTATAATTAAAATAATCCATCGTCAGGTTTTTTGTATCGTATTTTTATCGCTACTTTTGCTGCTAATTTTATTGGCGCTGTCTTCAGGATTATCATCAGGCAGGTATAAATCACCCTGCATACCACAGGCAGAGACCATTAAAAAAGATAGTAATAGTAAAATTTTCACTGTTTATAATTTAAAATTTCGTTTATTGTTGCTTAAAGCATCACTAGTATTTATGATAATTTATCAAGGTTGACTTAATGATGATTATTGCAATAGTAGCTATACAATGACACCCAAAACAACCCTATAACAAAAAAATATGTCAGAACTTGATTCCATCATCATTGAAACACAAACTCAACCCGATGCAGCCATCATCTGGTTGCACGGTCTGGGCGCGGACGGCAGCGACTTTGTACCGATTGTTGAGCAGCTGCAATTGCCATCAAATTATGCCGTACGCTTTATTTTTCCACATGCCCCGATTCGACCTATTTCCATTAATCAGGGTTACCCAATGCCAGGCTGGTATGACGTCAGCAGTCTTTCCATTGTTGAAGAAGAAGACGAGGCGGGTATAAAAGAATCTTCCGCTATATTAAAACAACTTTGTGAAGAACAGGAAGCTAATGGTATCGATTCCTGCAGAATTGTTATTGCCGGGTTTTCACAGGGCGGCGCCATTGCCCTTCACTGTGGCTGTCGTTATCCTAAACCACTGGCCGGAATTATGGCGCTATCGACTTATCTTGCTTTAGCTGAGACGCTATCGGACGAAATCAGTGACTGCGCAAGCGAAACCCCCGTGTTTATGGCACATGGGCGACAGGACGAGGTAGTCGCTTATGAGTATGGAAAACAGGGTATGGAATGTCTTGAAACGCATGGTATTGACGTACACTGGTATGAATATGATATGGGACATTCTGTTTGCATAGAAGAAATTCATCATATTCGTCAATGGCTTACAGAAATACTGTGATTTATTATCGCAAATTTTTCTCATGACTGTTAACAACTAACTTCAAGCTAAATAAAAATCTTCGGTAGTGCTCAGTGTTTTGTTTTCTTAGGGCTTAGCTTGTTAATTTATCAGGCTTCTGCAACAGAATATTGCTGAAGATCTTACATGGCAAGGATGTTCCTACAATCCTATTGCATTTCCTCCATCCGAGCCACATGGACGTGGAAAGTGCGGAAAATGCAATATGTCCATGGATGGACAGGCAGACATTTGCTCCTGCAATATCTGCACTTCCACCATCCGTGGTGGTCATATTAGGACAACGCATATGTAGCAGGACCACGGAGCAGTTGTCGAGGAGCGGTTGCCGAGGATTAATTTTCTGCCATGGAGGTCAAAATCATTTATATGTACTTATAAATCAACAGTTTATAGCTTCACCCTCAAACTCGCTGCGTTATTACAATCTGAGATCCCTTAAAAATAAGTTAGCCTTTATCTGATTCTTTGGCTATTATTGAAATGTTATAAAAATACTTTCTGGCAAATACGTTTTTAAGTGTGGATAAAATAAATTTAAAACTAAGCGTAAACCTGGCTGCAGCAGAACCATTGTGGAAGCTAGCGCCGACACATGATCATGATGGCGGCCCGGTCAGTGATTTATTAATGATTATTCCAAAACTTAAAACCAGACCTGAACAATACATAAAAGACACATTAGCTAATATTGAATTTGCACTCAAGCAATTTAACAATGAAGTTTTATTTGCCAACATGGATATGAAACTCAACACCCTTTGGGTTTCTTTTAAAGCGGTACCCGGTATTTACGCTGATATCGTTTATACACTACAAACCAATGTACCAGAAGCAGTACTGGTCGGCGACTCTCATTCTCGCCTGAATAAAGATAAATGAAGGAATAAATATGTCACAAACGGCAATGGATGCAACAGCGTTCACAGAAATGAAAGAATTAATGGGTGATGCATTCAAAGACATAATAGCTATGTGCTTACAAAGCCTGCCTGAGCAATTAACAGAAATCGAAATAGCAATTAATAATCAGGATGCCGATATTTTATTCAATATCGCCCACAAGATGAAAAGTTCCTGTGGCAGCATAGGTGCCTTCGGGCTTGCTGAAAAAGCTGAGGCTATAGAACTCATTGGCCGGAGTGGCTCTACACAAGACGCTAAAAAAGCAATTACTGAGTTACAGTCATCATTAGAAGAAGTCCTTAGCATATTGAAAAAAGAAATAAGTTAACCCGTGACAAGCTGACAGGAATCCACCCCACCAGAATTAAATCTGATCTGAGCTTGCTTAATTCAATGAATTACGATACTCAACAGGTGATTTACCGGTCCACTTTTTAAACGCTCGCGAAAATGCACTTTGCTCAGAAAACCCTATTAAAAAAGCGATATCACTCATCCTGTTTACTGGGTTTTCGATGTATTGTTTTGCTACCCTTTCACGCACACCATCCAGTAAATATCTAAAGGTTGTTTTATGTTCTTTCAGGCGGCGTTGCAGGCTGCGTTCACTTAAGTTCAGCTCCCGAGCAACCAGTCTATCGGTAACCTGGCCATCGGGTAAATTATCCAGAATAATAGATTGTACCTGTTGAACAATATCGCCTTTTTTTATTTCGACAAGATATCTCATTAACATCTCATCATGCATTAATGCTATTTGTTTGTTGCCTGAAGGCAGAACATGGTCGGCATCAGCTCTGGCGATGGTCAAACTGCTTTGTTCAGCATCAAATTGTACTTCTGTTCGAAAGTATTCAGTTATTTTTTTTGAACATTCAGGCTCAGGATGTGCCAGGCTGATCTGGCTAGCGATCAGTTCACCACCAAAATTAAAACGGCACATATGCATTAATATGGTGAGAACCAGGTCATGATGCTGCGGTAGAGTGAAAATTGAATCTTCCAGATCAACACTTATTTTTAGCCCTGCAGGCGTATCAGCCAGCTCCAGGTTTAAATCTTCTGTGACCACATGGATATATCTAACCGAGCGTTTAAAAGCACGCCGTAAGGTTGAGCTTGCCAGCCATGCATAGCCTAAAGCACCCATCTGCGACGGATGCCAGAACTCTGCCATGTCGATGGCAAAACAAGGGTCCTCAATTACGCCGGCAGCCTGTTCCCATAGAGAATCAACGTGACTAATACTTATTCTCGCATCTGGATTCAGCAACAGCTCTGGTTTGATGCCTGACTTTATATACAGAGGTTCCGGGTTTATACCAACGCTTTCTAAATACTTCCATAACAGAGTTGTTGCTGGTGCAAAATGTGTTAAAGACATAATTATTTCCGTACTAGAACAAGATTGTTATTTTTTTCGTGCCAGCGCAATGGCTTTTCTCACCTGCTCGGGGGCTGTGCCACCAATATGATTACGTGAAGCAACTGAACCTTCGAGCGTTAACACTTCAAACACATCACTTTCAATTTTATCCGAAAATTGCTGTAACTCTTCAAGTGTTAACTCACTTAAATCTTTACCACTATTAATACCCATAGCAACGGCTTGTCCAACCACTTCGTGCGCATCACGAAACGGTAAATTTTTACGTACCAGATAATCCGCCAGATCGGTGGCGGTAGAAAAACCCTGCTTTGCTGATTTATACATATTGTCCCGTTTACAAATAATTGCCGGCACCATGTCAGCAAAGGCCCGCAAACAACCTGAAACAGTATCTACCGTGTCAAATACAGGTTCTTTGTCTTCCTGGTTATCTTTATTGTACGCCAGTGGTTGTGACTTCATCAGCGTCAGTAAACTGATAAGATTGCCATTTATCCGCCCGGTTTTTCCTCGCACCAGTTCCGGAACATCCGGGTTTTTCTTTTGTGGCATAATTGACGAACCGGTACAGAAGCGGTCCGGCAGCGAAATAAAATCAAACTGCGCTGAAGACCAGATCACCAGCTCTTCCGACATGCGAGACATATGCACCAGTAATATCGCCGCACAGGCACAAAACTCGATAGCAAAATCACGGTCACTCACCGAATCCAGTGAGTTTTGTGTTGGTCCAGAAAACCCTAATTCACTCGCGGTAAATTCCCTGTCTATCGGGTAACTGGTTCCTGCCAGTGCGGCAGCGCCCAGTGGCGACATATTCATCCGTTGCTGACAGTCGGTGAAACGCGAAGCATCACGCTTTAACATTTCATGCCAGGCCATTAGATGATGGCCAAAAGTAACTGGCTGTGCTACCTGTAAATGGGTAAACCCCGGCATGATAGTTTCAGCTTCACGCTCAGCCACAGCAAGCACACCTTCTAGTAATCGATCTATTTCATTAATAATGAAATCAATTTGCTCACGCAGATATAAACGGATATCCGTGGCCACCTGGTCGTTTCTTGAACGCCCGGTGTGTAACCGTTTGCCTGCATCACCCACCAGCTCGGTCAGGCGCGCCTCGATGTTCATGTGCACGTCTTCAAGTGCAATTGACCAGTCAAAGTCACCATTGCTGATCTCCTGCTCAACATTATCAAGGCCGCCAAGTATTGCAGCCAGATCATCATCACTGAGCACAGCAATTTTGTTAAGCATTTTGGCATGCGCGCGCGAACCAGCGATATCCTGTTTGTACATACGCTGGTCAAACTGAACCGATGCGGTAAAGGCTTCTACAAAAGCATCTGTTTGTTCGCTAAAACGCCCACCCCATGAAGCATTTTTGGAAACCTTTTTTCCACCTTCTGTAGCAGCTTGTCTTTGTTGTTTTTTGTCACTCATAATTCCTATTACTTTTATTTTTCATGATTAGACGACAGTATATCAAACACCGCTGTGCTTATTATTTTTGTATTGCTATGAAATATTCTGGTTAATTACTTTGGTTATGACTTGCATTCCCTGTACGCTCGTCTATCTAATGTAAATGACTGAAAACATTGTGAATAATAACTCAAATAAAAAAAATAAGTTAGCCGTCAGCTTACTGCCTAACTTTTGTGATGTGCGTAATGTGTTTATCATTGTGCTTCTAACCGAAGTACTGGCTATCGTTTTTGCTATGGCAACAGCGTCCAGTGCCGCACAATTCTGGGACTACCTGGCTCTGTCCTCATTATTAATGTTATGGATCGCCTTATTAAATACCGCTACTTTATGCCTGATCCGTTCCTGGTTAGATAAACAAAAACAAAGCCATTGCCTGGTTATCTCTTTTAGTTTAATGATGAGCATCAGTTTTTTGGTTTCACTGATCGCCAGCAAAGTAAACATCTTATATATTACGTTCGATGATAACTCTCTGGGCTCGCTCTTTTTGTTGCGGGTAATGACCATAAGTGCCGTTATTTATTTTCTATTACTTCGTTATTTTTATATCCAGCAACAATGGCGACTTAATCTAGCCGCACAAAGCCGGGCAGAAATTCAGGCATTACGCGCACGTATTCGGCCACATTTTCTATTCAACAGTATGAATACTATTGCCAGCCTGATTGCTATATCTCCTGAATTGGCTGAAAAAGCTATCGAAGACCTTTCCGACCTGTTTCGCGCCAGTTTGACTGAGAAAAACATTAATAAACTGAGTGATGAGATTGAATTAACAAAAAGTTATCTTGCAATTGAATCTCTGCGACTCGGCAACCGCTTACAAATAGAATGGAACATAAATCACAATTTACTTGAAGCTGAAGTACCATCACTCTGTATCCAGCCATTAGCCGAAAACGCGGTTTATCATGGAATTGAACCTTTAGAAAAAGGTGGAAAAATTCACATTTCTGCACTACAAATAGATAATAAGCTTATGTTATCCGTCAGTAACCCGCTAATGTCTGAAGCTGAAAAAAGCAGGGTCTCGTTTTCGACATCCAAAAAAGGCAATCAGATGGCACAGGATAATATTCGACAGCGCCTGGAACTTGTCTATGGAAACAACGGCAGGTTCACTATAAATGACACCAAAGACAACTACACGGTTTCACTCTTAATTCCTTTGGATGTCAAACATGAACGTATTAATAGTTGATGATGAACAGCTTGCCCGCCAACGTTTGAGAAAAATGTTATCGGTAAATTCCGGATACCAGATCATTGGTGAAGCCGAAACCGGCGAAGATGCTCTTCGAAAAACACAGACCTCTCGCCCGGATGTTGTGCTTATGGATATACGCATGCCCGGTATGGACGGTATTGAGGCAGCCAGTTATATCAATCGTATGGATAAACCGCCCGCCATTATATTTACTACCGCCTTCAGTGATCATGCCTTAAATGCGTTTGAAACACACGCCATCGATTATTTACTAAAACCGATCAAACTAAGCCGACTGGAAGCAGCCCTGGAAGCAGCAAAACGCATGAATAAAGCGCAGTTAAGTCAACTTCGCGAACAGGAAACAACCGCTGTACGAAGTAAAATATGTATCAAAAACAGAGGTTCACTGGAACTCATTCCCATTGAAGAGATCATTTATTTTAAAGCCGATCAGAAATATGTCACTTTACGTACAGCTGATCAGGAATATTTAATTGAAGAATCACTAAAAGCACTGGAAGACGAATTCTCTAATCAATTTTTTCGCATTCACCGCAACGCACTGGTTGCACAACACATGTTACATGGCCTGACGAAAAACAAGGATAATCAGCCCTGTATTACATTTAGCGAAATTGATGATTTACTGGAAGTTAGTCGTCGACATTTACCTTTTATACGTAAAAAACTGAAATCTCCCTAATATATAACACGCAATGCGCTTACACTGTTAAAATCCTACAGTGAAGATTAAATATCGCTGTTACACGACAGCTGCATATAAATGAATCAGGCCAAAAATGAACCAGCATCTTTGCTGTTTAATAAAACCATTCTCATCACCAGACCATGTGGTCGAGAAGCTCATTTATGCCATATCATCGAACGGGCAGGCGGTAAAATTATTCACTATCCTGTTTTTAATATTAATCCACCATCTACTCGGGAAATTGAACAACTAAAACATCTGCGTGAACAGTTGCAGCATTTTGATATGGCCATTTTTATCAGCCCTACCGCTGTTGAGCAAAGCCTGCTTTATTTTCCTGTTTTACCCGAACATTTAACTATCGTCTCTATCGGTAGTAAAACCACACAAGTTTTGCAGCAACACAACATACATGTTGACCTGGAGGCACCGGGGCATAATACAGAATCGTTATTGCAAACCGTCGAATTTCAAAAACCCAAAATACAAAATCAACGTATTTTAATTTTTAGAGGGGCGGGTGGCCGCGCATTACTGGGTGATTCATTAATACACCGAGGTGCGCAAGTGGAGTATGTAGAAACTTATCGTCGAGTTATACCGCCACACCCGCCCTTAACCAAACAACAGCTTAAAACACTTAGCGCAATAACCATCAACAGCAATGAAGGCCTGGATAATCTGCTTATTTTAATGGAGGATCCCAGCCTGTTAATTGATATACCGCTAGTTGTCCCCGGTCAACGCGCAGCCACTTTAGCTCGTCAGCATGGTTTTAAAACGATAATCACAGCGAATAACGCCACTGATGATGCGATTTTAATCGCATTAAACAATTGCTTTTCAACTGAACGTTAACTATAAATTTCTTATAAAATGCGATAACCTGTACTTTCATACACAGATAAAATCTGGCTGGTGATTATCATGAATCGACTATTGTACATATTACTTATTTCTGCGATGACCATTATCGGCTTTAGCATGTACAAACAACAGGATTTAGGTCACATCAATTTAAGCTTTGGCGACTTGTCTTTTGAAACTAATCTACTGGTTTTTTGTGCTGCCCTGCTAAGCTGTTTATTTGTTGTTCTGGTTTTAATTAAAACATACCAGTTAATTAAAAGCCCTTTTGTTTACTTTGTCCAAAAACGTAAACAACGCATTAAGGAAAAAGCACGTTTATCCCTGTCACAAGGATTAATAGAGTATGCTGAAGGCCGCTTTAAACAGGCAGAAAAAATATTACTGCAACACGTAGAGCACAGTGAAAATCGACTACTGGTTTATTTATCTGCGGCGCGTGCGGCACAACAACTCGGTGCACACGAACGCCGTGATGAATATTTACATAAAGCACATATCGAAGCGCCTGATGCAGAAATCGCCATCGGTCTAACCAAAGCAGAGTTACAACTGACCCACGATCAAAATGAACAGGCATTAGCAACGCTTACCCAACTTAGTGAAATTTCGCCAAACCATACTTATGTATTAACACTACTTGCTAATACTTATAAACATCTACAGGACTGGGACAATCTAAAGAACATTCTACCCGCGCTTAATAAACACAGTAATCTCTCAGCTGAAAGTTTTCTTTGCTTTGAAGTTATTGTTTGTAATGGCCAACTGACAAATCTGACAAGAGAAACGCAGCCTGGTCACTCTGCTAGTCAAGCATTGATTTCATACTGGACAGACACACCTCAGCACTTAAAATCCTTACCGGATGTAATTGAACATTATGCTAAACAACTTATTTTTGTTGATGCTGCAGATGAAGCGGAAAAACTATTACGTTTGTATTTAAATAAAAACTGGCAGGAAAGTACCATCATTTTATATGCCGAACTGGATGTAATGGTTGATAAAAAGCAGCTGGAAATGGTTGAAAGCTGGTTAAAGGATCATCAACAAAATGCTTTTTTATTACTTGCTTTAGGAAAAATGTGCAACTCCCTTTCTTTGTGGGGCAAAGCAAAAAATTATCTTGAAGCCAGTATTTCAATTAATCCAATGCCACAAAACTATTTAAGACTTGCTCGTCTTCTTGAAGAACATATGGCAGATCCTGCTGCTGCACAGGAATATTATCGTCAAGGTTTACATTTGCTAGCCGGCGATTATGGTGAGGAAGTGCTTAATAAAGATGCTCACATCTTTGAACGTGAAACACCACAGTTGCAAATTGTAAAAACTTAACCAGGATATTTCATAGGAATGCAGACAATGGGGCATATTTTATAAAATCAGTTAGTGAGTCAGTTTGTACGATTCGCTGATAAAATCGTAGGAACGATTTTACATGAGCGAAGCGGTGTGCCGAGAGTTATCGGGCACATAGTGCTCTTTTCTAATATACCTGCATTTCTTTTTTTAATCATAGTGTTAAGCGATATTAGCAGCGTTCCTATGAAATATCCGGGTTATTACTTCCGCGAACAATCACAGAGCGTAAGAATATTAAACCATTTTCACTCTTTTAAGCCATTACCAGTTGCATTGTTAGATTAATTAAGGGAGAAAATATTTTTTAGTTTATTTTTTCAACAATGACGCTTCGATACGCATACAGAGTTCAATCTCGTCACTCACCAGAAAATTCAGGTGGTTCATGCCAAAGTCAGTACGGTTAATAAACGACTGGGCAGTTATTATAATATCCGCAACATTGAGTGGATCCTTGTTTAATACTGTAGTCATTTTTACATCAAAACGTACTAGTTTGGTCACGCCTCGCAGAGTCAGCATGCCCTCAAGAATCGCGTTTTCATGATCCAGCCACCTGAGTTTCGAACTTACAAATAACATCCTTGGATATGTCTCGATATCAAGAAAGTGCTCACTGTTGAGTATACTTTTAACGAAACAATCATCCATTGCCAGTGAATTGGCATCCACCATAACTAATATCTGTGATTCATCACCCCAGACTTCCCGGCGTAGTGCAAGACCACCCTGAATACCTTTGAATTTCGCCTCAACACGGCCGATGGCGCTGTCAATACAGAAACCAACATTAGAGCTTTTCTGGTGAATACGATATAGGCGATTTTCTGCTGCTGCCTGTAACATTGAGTTAACGATGACTGGATCTACAATGCCACCGCGAAATGGGGCACAAATTCTGCTGTCACTGTCTGTTGACGCTGGGTAGCAAAAACTGTCTGAGAAATAATCTGCAACAGTAATATAATAAATATGCGCACGATATTCATTTCCCACACCTCCTTATTTAAATTTTAACAAGAAAAATAAAGAACAAACTTGATCTGGATTTTATTAACGGTCAGTTTTTATATGCTATTAATAATGACACCTTCTACCTCAACATGGACGGTAGTAGGACAACGCATATGTACAGGACGTACGGTAGTAGGGTAGTAGAGTAACGCTGGAGCGGTTACCGAGGAGCAGTTGTCGAGGAGCTATTGCAGAGAAACAATTAATGAAAAAACTAGAATCCGCGCATATCTTCGGATAATAATTCAACTACTTCAACAGTGTCCCCTAATTTAATTATACCTTGTGAAATAACACTTGCATTAATTCCACCATGACCTCTTACTGCGTTATAACCGCCTTCACCCAAAATTTCTTCCATACGTGAACAGGGGTGGCACAAACCTGTCATTTTTAATACGGCTGACCCAATTGTAAATTCACGATCTTTCAGCGCGAGTAAATTAATTCCGCTAATGACGATGTTTCGACGAAGTTCGGCTGGGTCAATTCTTTTTTTCTTATGTAATAAAGAAGTTATGGTTTGAATATGCTCTGCCTGAATCAAGGTGACGCTTCTTTTTCCGCTACCGCCCGAATAATGGTCACCCTGCAAACCTTTAGTTAATACCTTTACTGTATCAACTGACTGTAGCGGTGCTTTTATATCTGGCCGCACACCAATCCACTCGACCCTGCCCTTTTGTGGCAGCTTTTGAATTAAATCTTTTAAGGTGAAATTAGTGGGCAAATTACGATGACCTTGTCTGAGCATTAAGATTAAATAATACTTATTCAGTTTTCGGTTTCTGTATACCCATGGCTTTTAACGCATCATCTGAATACTCAAACGAATCGGAATATATCTGCGTTTCCGGTAAACCTTTTTCATAAAACAAATCCATACCCGCTTTAACCATCGGTGGCGGACCACTTAAATAGACATCATAACCAGATAAATCAGGATAATGTTTCACTACACTTTCATGAACAAAACCTGTTTCACCCTGCCAGTTATCTTCTGCTGCTGGTTCAGATAAGACAGCCGTATATTTTAGATTTGCATGCTGTTTCAGCCATAAGTGAACCATTTCATCCATGTATAAATCCTGTTTAGCGCGTACCCCACAAAACAGATGAATCGGACGATCCAGGTTTATATGAAAAGCGTGTTCCAGCATACCTTTTAATGGTGCAAATCCGGTGCCACCTCCCATTAATATAATCGGACGTTCATTGTCCTCACGTAAATAATAACTGCCTAACGGTCCTTCAATACGCATCAATGTTTTTTCTTTTAAACCATCAAAAACAAAATCACCAAAATGCCCATCAGGCACATGACGAATATGTAATTCAATACATTCATCATTGTGTGGTGGGCTCGCAATAGAAAAAGCCCGGCGTTTACCATCTTTTAATAAAAACTCGATATACTGTCCAGCCAAAAACTGCAGACGCTCGTTTTCCGGTAATTTCAACAGTAGCTTCATTACATCGTCTGTTAATAATTCCATTTTTTCCACACGGCAAGGCAGCGTTTTAATTTCTATATCTGAACTTTTAATAATTTCCCGTACTTTTATTTCCAGATCTGTCACCGCATACGCCTGGCAGAACAGAGTCTTACCAGATTCATGTTCTTTTTTTGCCAAAGCGCGTAACGCTTCCGTGTCGTACTCAGTAACACCACTAATAACTTCGCCGGAGCATTTTCCACAGGCACCATTGCGACAACCATAAGGCAAACCAATTCCCTGTCTCAGGGCGGCTTCCAATATGGTTTCGTTTTTTTCAGCGGTAAATTCATGCCCGCTAGCGGGCACACGGATTTTAAAGCTCATCAACAGTATCTCTAAACAGCATCAAATTTAGTAAATAATACGTAAACTGACCATTGTCGCTTATTTTTCAACTAAAAGAAAACAGCTATTTAAAAGGGTTTTCTGCATAAAAATGAAAGTTATTATGGAATAACGAAGCAGAACGACTATTATTGATACAACTGATAAACTCAATATGACGTACACGATTATTTACTTACATAAAATACTGAGAGCTTTGCACGATGTAGATTTTTCGTTATAGTAAGGCAAAAATCGTCGAAAAAGCGCAGTTTACACACAGTAAATGAGCATTTTGAGACTATTTTTAACGCAGCCATAGCGGAAAAGATGCTTCGTGCAAAGTTCTCATACTGATGGATTAATCAAACTTTCTGGGGTTCTATGGCACGTTTAAAAGTATATAGCACGGCTATTTGTCCTATTTGTGATAAAACCAAAACATTATTAAATAAGTGGGGAATACAGTACGATGAAGTTCTTGTAGATCAGGACCGGGCAGGATTACGTGAATTTTCTAAGCTTACAAATGGCGCACGCACCGTACCACAAATTACTATCGATGGAAACTGGATAGGTGGATTTCACCGAATTAACTGAGTTACATATGGACGACAAACTTGATGATTTAATTTCATCAGTCTAAAGCATAAATAAATTAAAAACGGAGTTTAAAATGAATAACAGCAATAATGAATCATCGGCAAAAATGCCGCTTTGGGTATTACTGGCTTTTTCCAGTATTCAAAAACGTAAACACGCAATTCTTCTGATTTGGGCCTGTCTCCTGTTTACTCTTTATTGCCTGCCCTGGATGACTTTCACTGATAATGAAATTGTATCAACATTGTTTTTGATTGATGACTGGAGCTGGTTAGCGATGATGGTACCGATTTGTGCATGGTATATTTTAAGTTTACGCTGGATGGACAAAAATAATGCCTGGCAAAGTTCTTAACTATGCGGTGATTAATCCTTAAATTTATAATTTAGCCTATTTCATTTTCTTGACAAACCTGGTCAAAATAACAATCTGTTGGCCGTTAATCTTCCCTTCTATATGTTCCGGGTTATCAGCTACCAGTGAAATACCACGAACCGCTGTTCCGCGTTTTGCAGTAAAGTTAGCACCCTTTACGTTTAAATCTTTTATTAATGTAACGTTATCACCGGCTTCAAGTCTTGTGCCGTTGCTATCCTGGTGTTTACTATTATTTTCACTGCTTTGGTCCTCAACTGTAGCTTTCGCCCAGTTTAGTGTTTCGTCATCTAAATAAAGCGTTTCTAATAAATCTTGTGGCCAGCCTTCTGCAGATAAACGGCTTAACATTCGCCATGCTAATACCTGAACGGCAGGCGTTTGATTCCACATACTGTCATTAAGGCAACGCCAATGATTTACATCGACCTTAGCTGCATCATTTAGTTGCTCTATACAGGTTTCACAAAGTAAAACGCTATCATCAATATTGGCTTTTGAATCAGGAGGCACTTCATAAACAGAAAGGTTTTCAATTGCGTTGCATAACTCACACTTAGAACCACTTCTTTCCTGTAATAACTGCTCTGTATTCATAATAACTTATAAAACTAGTCCGATTATAACTTATCAATATAACTGAAGAATCCAGGACGCCTCTATTATTAATTCCAGCATTAGGTTCACTAACGCAACATCCAGGTAGTATGCTTGAAAATTTTAATCTCATTTTTATCCAGAATTAATAGAGACACCCTTTAGGTTTTTCTTTTCGTATAGCTGAATAATTTTTTTAATTTACAGATTGAATTACGCTAAACGCACCTCTAATATCACCTTTCTTAAAACCAGTGGCTTTATCATCAGGATACAGGCTGTTTATTTTGCTTGCTATTGGCTGAGGAACATTACTTCCGTGACACGTAAGGCAAACTTCTCCTGTGGGTATGGCTTTCATATAACGGAATACTTCCTCACCATTGTGTTCTGTCAATTCAGAATACTCCATAGTGTTAACAGCTTCACCTTTTGCTTTGCGTTGCTCAAATTTTTCAAGCACTGATTTTTCCCAGGCATCAGGTTTATTGGTCTGATTTCGATACTTAAGTGAGGTACGCGCAACTTTCATGCCTTTTGCTTGTGAAATTTTATTGGCAATTTCCGGAGCTTTTATCTGGCACATAGAAACAGAGTCAACCGGGCCACTGGCTTTTATCGATGCTTGCAAAGTACTTTTCAACTCACCGCCTAAGGCTTTGACTGCTGCGCGGCTTTTTTGTGTAAGCTGTTCAGTATCAGCAGCAAAAACCTGGTTGATAGATAAAAGACTGATGATGATATAAGCGAATAATCTTTTCATGATAAAACTCTCAAATAAAAAAGAACATTATAAATAAAAATATATAAGTATTCATTAATATATATCATATAGTGTATTTAGTTTCAATCGATTTTTATAAACTTAATTTATTCCAAGTTCATCCCAGATATCATCAATACGTGATTTAACGGCTTCATCCATTTTTATTGGACTACCCCATTCCCTATCCGTTTCACCGTGTAATTTATTGGTAGCATCGATTCCAACCTTCGAACCTAATCCGGAAACAGGCGAAGCAAAATCCAGATAATCTATCGGCGTATTTTCCACCATGGTGAAATCACGAACCGGATCAACTCGGGTACTCATTGCCCAGATAACATCCTGCCAGTCTCGAGTATTGACATCATCATCCACCACAATGACAAACTTGGTATACATAAACTGTCGCAGAAATGACCATACGCCCATCATCACACGTTTTGCATGACCAGGATATTGTTTTTTTATACTAACAATTGCTACTCGGTAAGAACAGCCTTCTGGTGGCAGATAAAAATCAATAATTTCGGGAAACTGTTTTTGCAATATAGGAATAAAAACTTCATTTAATGCGACGCCTAAAATAGCCGGTTCATCCGGTGGTCGCCCGGTATACGTACTGTGATAAATTGGATCTTTACGATGTGTTATTCTTTCAATAGTAAAAACTGGAAACGTTTCCGTTTCATTATAGTAACCCGTGTGATCACCATACGGTCCCTCTTCGGCAACTTCATCAGGATAAATAAATCCTTCTAAAATGTACTCTGCTGATGCCGGTACCTGTAAGTCGCTTAAGGCGCATTTTACTACTTCTGTTTTACTGCCTCGTAACAATCCGGCAAATCCATATTCCGACAACGCATCTGGTATTGGTGTAACTGCAGCTAAAATAGTTGCGGGATCCGCACCTAAAGCGACAGCGACAGGAAAAGGTTGCCCTGGATTATGTTGTTGCCATTCATAAAAATCTAGCGCACCACCACGCTGAGCTAACCAACGCATAATCACTTTGTTTTTTGCAATAACCTGCTGACGATAAATACCTAAGTTCTGTCGCTCTTTTTCTGGCCCTTTGGTAACGACCAGTCCCCAGGTTATTAAGGGTGCAACATCATCCGGCCAACATGTTTGTATCGGGATAGTATTTAAATCAACGTCATTTTTTTCAAAAACAATTTTCTGACAGGGTGCTTTTTTAATCTCTTTTGGCGCCATGTTCAACACCTGTTTAAAAATTGGCATTTTCTCCCAGGCATCTTTTAATCCTTTAGGTGGATCCGGTTCTTTTAAAAAAGCGAGTAATTTACCTACTTCACGCAAAGCTTCAATGGAATCTTCGCCCATCCCCATAGCAACACGTTGCGTGGTACCAAATAAATTAGCTAACACCGGTACAGAAGAATTTTTTACGTTTTCAAATAATAAGGCAGGACCCTGTTGTTTCAGGGTGCGATCACAAATTTCTGTAATTTCCAGATAGGGATCAACTTCTACTCTGATACGTTTTAATTCACCTATAGATTCGAGCTGATCGATAAAATCTCTTAAATCTGAATATTTCATATTTATACTCTTACACCATTTTTGATCAATCTATGCTAAATACTTAACTATTAACTGAAATGTTTAAAATTCCAATATAAATCCATATATATTAAGGATATTTATATGTTTCAAAAATTATTATTAGCTATTCCATTGCTGTGTTTTTTTTCTCTGTCATTAAACGCTGAGCCAGTAACAACTTTAAACTGGGTAGGTTGTGGAATTAGTAAAAAAGCTTATGTAACAGATTTGTCCCAGGCCTTTGAAAAAAAAACCAATATTCATATAAATATTCAGGGTGGTGGTGCTACCAAGGGGATTCGACATGTGGTTAGTGGCGAAGCTGATCTCGGTGGTTCCTGTCGCTATCATTTACCTGAAGACCCGCGCGAAGCTGGTGCAGGGTTTGAACCTGTAGCATGGGATGCTTTAGTAATTATCACACATAAAGATAATCCTGTGGGAAACCTCAGCCTTGATCAGGTCAAAGATATTTACACCGGAAAAATCACAAACTGGCAGGAAGTTGGTGGCCCTGATGCAAAAATTGAGTTGTTTACGCAGAACAAGTCAGTATTCAGGGGTTGGACGTACCTTAAGAAAACTTATTTTTGCTGATTTTGATCAGAAAATCGCGTCTTCAAAATCATTCAAATCATCCGGACCATTGGAAAAAGCCATTGTTAAAACTCCTTTCTCAATTGGAATAACTGGTATTAGCAGCGCAAAATTAAGAGATGTAAAAATACTGGAACTGGGAAATATCTATCCCAGTTATGAAAATGTCAAAGCTGGCAAATATCAATTGTATAGGCCACTTTATATCACTTATAACCCTTCGTCAGACAAAATTACTGAAGTAAAACAATTTACACGTTTTTGTCACAGTAGAGAAGGTCGAAAAATTATGCGTAAAAACGGTACATTACCCTACCGTGAAGGTATACATTTAGTCAATTTACAGTTAAAACAGGATATGTCTGCATTTCGAAGCGGCGCCAATATTTCAGTAAAAACCGGCAAATAAACTTCACCAATCAAGTATCAATATTAGTTGCTGATAAGGCATTCGCTTCGATAAAATCTCGGCGGGGTTCAACCTGATCGCCCATCAAAGTAGTAAACACTTCATCAGCAGAAATGGCATCTTCAATACGTACCTGTAACATACGACGGGTTTCTGGATTCATTGTGGTGTCCCATAATTGATCAGGATTCATTTCACCCAGGCCTTTGTAACGCTGAATATTTTGGCCTTTCCTGGCCTCGCTAAATAACCAGTCCATCACCTGATCAAAGTTTTCTACCAGTTTTTGTTTTTCGCCACGTTCAATATAAGCATCTTCTGCGAATAAAGAATCTAATTTATTTCCCAGTGAAGACAGGTTTTTGTAATCTGTTGAATCAAAAAAAGCATTATTCAGAACGTAATCATGATCTAAACCGTGTAACTGTTTTGTTATAGTTAGTGTTGAATTGTTATCTTCATCCTGGTTAACAATTGCGCTATAAAGTATCCCTGATAATTTATATTTTTCTAACAATTTCAATATATTATCAGCATACTGCTGAAGTCGTTCATTATTACTGAACTCTTCTTTAAGCAAACCCTGAATATTAATTATCTGCTCAAGTATATTACGATCAATACGTCTACTCAGGCGCTGAATAATGTTTTTTGCTATTAAATAACTACGAGCTATTTCTTCTAATGCGGTATCAGAAATAGCCGGGGTACTAGCTGAAACGAATAATTTAGCGCCAGTTAATGCCTGTTGTAACAGATAGGCATTTAGCTCATCGTCATCTTTAACGTAACGTTCCTGTTTGCCCTTTTTAACTTTATACAATGGTGGTTGCGCGATATAGATATGACCACGTTCTACCAGTTCAGTCATTTGACGATAAAAGAAGGTCAATAATAATGTACGGATATGCGAGCCATCAACATCCGCATCAGTCATAATTATAATTCGATGATAACGTAACTTGTCAGGATAATAATCATCCTTACCGATACCACAGCCAAGGGCAGTTATTAATGTGCCAATTTCTGCTGAACCCAGCATTTTATCGAAACGTGCTTTTTCAACGTTAAGAATTTTTCCCTTGAGAGGTAATATAGCCTGTGTTTTACGATCACGACCTTGCTTGGCAGATCCACCCGCCGAGTCCCCTTCCACTAAATATATTTCACATAAGGCCGGATCCTTTTCCTGGCAGTCTGCTAATTTACCAGGCAAACCAGCGATGTCCAGTGCGCTTTTACGGCGTGTCATTTCGCGTGCTTTTCTAGCGGCTTCTCTGGCTCTGGCGGCATCAATAATTTTTTCAGTAATATGCCTGGCGTCCGTCGGGTTTTCTAATAAAAACTCCTGTAATTTTTCAGAGACCAGCGATTCCACAATGCCCTTCACTTCTGAAGAGACTAACTTATCTTTGGTCTGGGAAGAAAATTTAGGATCAGGAACTTTAACGGACACGACAGCCGTTAATCCTTCTCGAGCATCATCACCTGCAACAGAAACCTTGGCATTTTTGGCAGCACTCGACTGATCCACATAGTTGTTTAAACTCCGTGTTAAGGCACCACGGAAACCTGCAATATGTGATCCGCCATCTCTTTGCGGAATATTATTAGTAAATGGATAAATATTTTCCTGGTAGGAATCATTCCATTGCATAGCAACTTCGACGACCACATGATCTTTTTCTTCTATGAAATACAAAACGGTGGGATGCAATGGCGTTTTATTTTTATTAAGATGTTCTACAAAAGAGCGGATACCGCCTTCATATTCAAATACATCTTCCTTGTCATTACGCTCATCAGAAAGCGCTATACGCACGCCACAATTCAGAAAAGACAACTCACGTAAACGTTTACTTAAAATATCATAGTGAAATTCTATGTTTTTGAAAACAGTATCACTCGGCCAGAAACGTATAGAAGTACCGGTTTTTTCAGTATCACCGGTAGCTTCTATGGGTGATACTGGATCACCCATGTGATATTCCTGTTGATAAATTTTCCCGCCACGTTGAATGCTTAGTTCCAGCTTTTCAGATAAAGCATTAACCACGGAAACCCCAACACCATGTAAACCACCTGAAACTTTATAGGAGCTACTATCAAATTTACCGCCCGCATGTAGAATGGTAAGAATTACCTCGGCAGCTGACATACCCTCTTCTTCATGCATTTCGGTAGGGATACCACGACCGTTATCCGATACCGTAACGGAATTATCTGCGTGAATTTTAACTTTTATTTCACTACAGTGACCAGCTAGCGCTTCATCGATGGAATTATCAACAACTTCGAATACCATATGATGTAAACCAGTGCCATCATCTGTGTCACCTATATACATGCCTGGGCGCTTTCTTACCGCATCAAGGCCCTTTAAAACTGTAATACTTGAAGAATCGTAGATATCCGTTGTACTCATGTTTTCAACCACTTATTTGAACTACCACATTATATCAGGTCTTTAGCTTTGATATCTAAATGAGACCAAAGAAAAAGCTTATTCACCACAGAGTACTCAGGGAAAAACAATTAATATTATTTCTGCTTTGGACAAATTATAAAATCCTATGTACCTCGACAATTACTCCGGATATCCTACTTACGGACTTCCTGTTTAAATCGTTTTGAATCATATTTGACTTTAAAATAACTGGCTGTCGCGTTAACAAAAAAGAAATTATCTAAACAGGCTGATGTAGCAGGTTTGAATAAGAGTTGCACTAATCAGTGGCATGAACCGGTCATATTCATCATCATCACGCCGTAAAGCGATCTACACGAATGCAGGAAATAAAGGTTTTGCATCGTTTCATGGATGTAACTTATTCGGGCAATGCATATGTACAGGAAGTACGGACAGATATTTGCTCCTGCAATATCTGCACTTCCACCATCCGTGGTGGTGGTGGTCGTACTAGGACAACACAGGAGCGGTTACCAAGGAGCAGATGTCGAGGAGCAAAAAAACTGCCATGCGGGTGATGGAGGTTGATAAATTATCCGATTCACGTCACTGGCAGTTAACGAAACAGTAGTGACACTAAATGTTTGGAATTAAATTTCCATGTTCCACGTGGAACATTTTCTTCACTTCCCAGGCAGACAAATCGATTTGCTGTTTTTCGATAGCAGTGAGAAATAACTGAATATTCATTTTAGATAAAACTGAAAGTATTAATTTACGGTGCTTAGCGTCCAGCTCTGCAGGTAAATCATCATAGAGTAAAACACAGGGATTATTAGTCGCTTCAGTAAATTGTTTTGCCTGTGCCAGGCGCATTAATGCAACCAGTAATTTTTGCTGCCCTCTGGAAATGCAGGTTTGTGCAGATTGACCATTAACTTTAATAATAATTTCTGCTCGATGGGGACCGTATTGGGTATACCCTTTCATTCTTTCTTTGTGCAGATTTTCATTTAACAGGTTAAGTAAAGGACAATCTGTCGGCCAACCACGCCTATACTCGATATCGAGAGTCTCTCCATTAAAAAATTGTTTAGTCAATTGATAGAAGTAAGGAGATAATTTATCGAAGTATTGTTGCCGTAACTTATCAATGTAATGCGCTGTATTGTGAATTTCACTATTCCACAACTGGCATATATCAGACTTCTGTTTTGATTTTAAGGAAGCATTACGTTGTGATAGCGCTTTTTTAAATCGCTGCCATGCATCAAAAAAACCATGTTCCACGTGGAACACTCCCCAATCCAGATATTGACGACGTTGAGAAGGGCTTCCAGTAATTAATTTATAACTATCAGGATGAATAGCTAGAACAGGAAATTGTGCCGCGATATCAGAGACACGTTTTATCGGTTGTTTATTAACACGAATTTCAGATTTATTTCGACTACGCCGAATACCTAGTGGTATGTTTTTTTGATCAACTGTTTCTATATTAGCGACTAGTTGTAAATAAGGTCTTTGTCGGAGTATTAAATCCGTTACATATGGGGTACGAAAGGAACGAATATGACTTAAATAATAAATTGCTTCTAGTAAACTGGTTTTACCCGAGGCATTGTCTCCTACAATTAAATTAACTCCATGAACCGGGGTTATTTGTATATCTTCCAGATTTCGGAAATTTTTTATGTGAAGCTGCGTTAATCGCATAATTAAACCGCATATTCACTATGCGGTAACTATTTACTCTACAAACGCATAGGCATAATGACATACTTGCAATCGGTTTGATCGGGGTAAGTTAATAAAAAACTGCTGTTTGAATCTTTCAGTGCGGCCTGAACCACATCAGAATTAGTCACACCGAGAACATCAAGCATATAATTTACATTAAAGCCTATTTCAATATCATCGCCAGCATACACCACTTCCTGTTCAATATCGGCTTCTTCCTGATCAGGATTTTGAGCCTGTAATTTAATGAGGTCTTTTTCTAATATTAAACGAATACCACGATATTTTTCGTTCGATAGAATAGAAGCACGCATTAATGCATGACGAAGTTGATCTCGATCTGCAGTGATGACATTATCACCATCCGTAGGCATGACACGATTATAATCAGGAAAACGTCCGTCTATAAGTTTTGATGTTAATCGCAAACCATCAAATTCAACCTGTAAGTGATTACTGCCTAAAATAACTTTAACACTGTCATTGGTATCGCTTAATAAACGTACAAGCTCTAATACGCCTTTTCTAGGTAAAATTACCTGTTTGATATCAGCAATATCAGCATTGGTTTCTTTTTCACAGTAAGCAAGACGATGACCGTCTGTTGCAACCGCACGTAAATAATTTGCACTTACTTCAAGCATTAAACCATTTAAATAATAACGTACATCTTGTTGTGCCATTGCAAAAGCTGTTTTATCGATAATATCACGTAATGTTTTTTGCGGAATTTCAAATTCATAAATACTATGAACCGAATCCAGTGCAGGAAAATCTTTAGCCGGTAAGGTAGTTAATGAAAAACGACTACGACCGGATTGTACCAGTGCTTTGGTTTCATTAACGCTAAATTTAATGAAAGCCTCATTGGGTAACGACTTACATATATCAAGTAGTTTTCGAGCAGGAACTGTAATTTCGCCAGGTTCATCAACAATAATCCCTATTTTGCTAACTAATTCAATTTCAAGATCTGTAGCAGTAAGTGTTAATGAATTTACAGATGTTCGTATTAGAACATTTGAAAGTGCAGGCATGGTTTGCCTTTTTTCCACTGCACCGATGATCTGCTGAAGTGGGTTTAGCAGGGTTTCTTTTTCAATTTGAAACTTCATCGTGTTACCTATATATTATTATTAGTTTTTTATATATATATTATTATTACTATTATGTACCACCTTGATCTGTGGATAAGTTAAATAATATGTTTTAAATCAATACGTTATGTAGATATTATTGATTTTATAAAAGCATTATAAAGTGCATATTAACTGTCAATGAAATGTGGATAAGTTTATAAGCATATTTTGTTTACAACTTGTTAATCCTTAAATAACATTTTATGCACAGCTTTTGATTTTGTTTTTATCATCCTTTAATAAGTTATGTATAAGCTGTGAATAGATACGTTTAATGACTTAATATACGTATCATATTTTTATAATCTTCATTAATTTTATTGTCAGATTCTCTTAATTCTGCAATCTTTCTACAACCATGTAAAACAGTTGTATGGTCACGCCCCCCAAAGGCAGCTCCAATTTCTGGCAGGCTGTGATTAGTTAATTCTTTTGATAAAGCCATTGCTAATTGCCTTGGCCGGGTTATTGAACGGCTGCGTCGATTTGAATGTAAATCAGAAGTGCGTATCTTGTAATATTCTGCAACGGTTTTCTGAATATTATCAATGGTGATACTTCGTTCCTGTAAAGCAATTAAATCACGTAAAGCTTCTTTTGCAAAATCGAGAGTTATAGGTGAAGCAGTAAAATTTGCTGTTGCCATAACACGGCGAAAAGCGCCCTCAAGTTCGCGAATATTAGAACTGATTCGTTTAGCAATAAAAAAGGCAACTTCACTTGGTAAACCTATATTCGCTTCTTCAGCTTTTTTCTGCAAAATAGCGACACGGGTTTCTAGTTCAGGAGGTTCAATACAAACGGGTAAGCCCCAGCCAAAACGCGAGCGTAAGCGTTCTTCCAGCCCTTCCACTTCCTTTGGATAACGGTCGCAGGTTAAGATAATTTGACTCCCCCCTTCTAATAAAGCATTGAAGGTATGAAAAAATTCTTCCTGAGAGCGTTCTTTACCGGCAAAAAATTGAATATCATCGACCAGAATGGCATCAAGCGAACGATAATGCTGTTTAAACGCATCCATTGCGTTGTGTTGCAATGCTTTTACCATATGCCCAACAAAGCGTTCGGAGTGTAAATAGGTAACACGCGCATCAGGTTTGTGTTTTAGCATCATATTTCCTACCGCGTGCATTAAATGGGTTTTACCTAAACCGACACCACCGTAAAAAAATAGAGGGTTATATGCGCTACCGGGATTTTCTGCGACTTGCATGGATGCAGCTTTTGCCAATTGATTTGACTTGCCTTCTACAAAATTATCAAAGGTAAATAAAGGATTTAAATTATGTTCAACAAAAGAATTGTTTGCTACTGGTTTATTGCTGGTAATGAATGATTCAGTTTTTGGCGCATTAATTACAGCGGCAGGTTTATCGATATTTTTTTTCTGGCTGCCAATTTCAATAAATAGCTGAGTGACTTGTTGGGGATCAATATCAGACAAAATGGTCTGAATCTTGTCCTGAAAATTCTGTTTGACCCAGTCTTGTACAAAACGATTAGGGGCTAATAATTTAATCTGGTTGTTTTCTTCAATAATTTGAAGAGGCCGAATCCAGGTGTTTAATTGTTGGTCAGAGAGTTCCTGTTCTAATCGTTGTAAGCAATTGGACCATATTGTTTTGCTCACGCAGATTAACCTCTCGTATAACGGGAGAATCATTTCTAAAAAAATAAACAGTGAATGATTCTGAAAATAGGGAGATAGATTGTATACCTGTTACACAGGCTTATCCACAAGTGAATGTTAATATTTAATTTATAATTGCAGTGTATTTATAGTGTTGACTACTGGATTGATTAAAAATTAACCAGGAAGAAAAATAGCAGATTGTTATGGTGGATAAATGAATATAATTTAAAAGAACTGTATTTATGTTAGACCCAGGGTTTATATAACCGGGTTATTGTATGCCGGAATCAGTAAACGAATGATAGACAGCTGAAGATTTCCTATAGTTTAAGCTGGTGATGTTAAATGATTAGGTGATGTTCTATAAATTAATCCACTGATGTCCCGTAAATAAAAAAGAAATTATCTATACAGACTGATGTAGCAAGCCAGGATTAGGGTTGCACTAATTTGAGACATGAACCGGATGAATCCACCATCGACACGCCGTAAAACGACCTGCACGAAAGCAGGAAATGCGGATATTGCATCGTTACATGGATGTAACTTATTAGGGCAATGCAGGAGCTATTGCCGAGGAGCAAAAACCTGCCATGCGAGTGATGGTCGTTGATAAATGCGTCCGATTCACCTCTCTGGCAGTTAACGGGGCAGCAGTAAAATTAATCAATAATTATTTTTGACTAAAGTACTTACGGCACGTAAAATGTGCGGTTCGCTGAAACATTGATATATATTGGATTTAGTCATGAAAAGAACATTTCAACCAAGTTGTTTAAAACGAGCCAGAACGCATGGTTTTCGTGCGCGTAGTCGTACAGTTGGTGGTCGTAAAGTATTAAAAGCGCGTCGTGCAAAAGGCCGACACAGCTTGACTGTATAATATAATCGTTTAATAAATACTAGTACTGCACTAGTATTTATTGCGAATATTATTATAAACGGTCAGGAAAAAAACCATGTCTCTGGCATGTTTACCTAAACATGCCAAATTGTTAAAAGCTACTGATTATAATCAAGTTTTTGATAAAGCTGTTCGCTCCTCAGATCGCTACTTTACAGTATTAGCCCGGCCAAATGCTTTACATCATGCGCGTTTGGGCATGGCATTTACTAAGAAAAGGGTAAAGCTGGCAGTAGCAAGAAATCGACTGAAACGTATTTCTCGAGAAAGTTTTCGATTAACACAAGATAAATTCAGTGCCGATTATGTGATACTGGCTGGTACACAATGCACGAAGGCAACAAATCAACAGTTATTTCATTCACTGGAACAACACTGGCAACAGCTGTATAAAAAATGCGCAAAATTATAGTAAAAATAATTACACTAATTATTCGTTCCTATCAGTATGTTATTAGTCCTTATCTGGCACCAGGTTGTCGCTATAGTCCGACGTGTTCCGAGTATGCCATTGAAGCATTTCAACGATTTGGTTTTATCCGTGGTTTAATTTTATCTGTACGCCGAATATTCAGTTGTCATCCCTGGCATTGTGGCGGTCATGATCCCGTCCCCGAATCGTTTACCTTAAAAACAATAAAAAAATAATACCTGGAACTCATACATAATGAATCAACGCATACTTTTGTATTTCACCCTGTTTTTCATCATTTATATGATCTGGGCGCAATGGCAACTGGATTATGGCCCAAAACCTGAGCCAGTCGTTGCATCACAAACAAATCTAAACAGTGATAAAAATCTTTCGCTTGAAGATATTCCACAAGCGGCAACTTCTGAAAATGCAGAGCAGCCTGTATCGCCAGTGGTTAAAGATGTTGATACTAGCAGTGAACGCATAAAAGTGGTTACTGACGTACTTGATGTAGAAATTGACACTAAAGGTGGTGATATCCGCCGTGTCGTTTTACGTGATTATTCCGTTACCGCAAAAAATCCTGAAGAAAAACTGGTATTAATGACCGATGAGAACATTAACTACCAGGTTGCACAATCTGGTCTGGTTTCTATTAATAAAGACTCAGCACCGTCACATAATGCGATTTATCGTAATGAACAGAATGTATATCGTTTAGCTGAAGGTGAAGATGTTATCGAAGTTCCTCTTTATTGGGAAAATGACAGCGGTGTAACGGTTAAAAAAGTTTTAACGTTTAAACGTAATAACTATGTTATTGATGTAGATTATACTATTACCGCAGGTCAGCAAAAGTGGAGCGGCAGTGATTATATGCAAATCACACGATCACAACCGGTTGATACGAACAGTAATGCTTTTATACATACCTACACTGGCGGTGTAGTTTATAACGATGAAATCAAATATGAGAAATATGATTTTGATGATATTGCAGAAACGAATTTAAATTATCAGTTAAAAGACGGCTGGTTTGCAATGATTCAGCATTATTTTCTTGCTGCCTGGGTTCCTGAAACAGGTAAAGACAATTTATATTTTAGTCGTTATAACCGAAATAAAGACCACTATACAATGGGTACGCGAACATCAGCGATTACCATTGATGCTGGACAAACCGGTGAAATTAGCTCTCAATTTGTTGTCGGCCCAAAACTGCAGTATAAGCTGGAAGCAATCGCACCAGGTCTGGATTTAACGGTTGATTACGGCATATTAACCATCTTCGCAAAACCCTTATTCTGGTTATTAAATGCATTCCATGAATTATTTGGTAACTGGGGCTGGGCCATTATCTTTTTGACAATAACTGTAAAAGCAGTTTTTTATAAATTGTCAGAAATGAGCTATAAATCAATGGCAAAAATGCGCAAGGTAGCACCGCGTATTCAAAAGATGAAAGAGCAGTTCGGAGATGATCGCCAGGCAATGAGCAAGGCGATGATGGAGATGTACAAAAGGGAAAAGATAAACCCGATGGGTGGTTGTTTTCCTATACTTGTGCAAATGCCGGTTTTCATATCACTATATTGGGTGTTGCTGGAAAGTGTAGAAATGCGCCACGCACCTTTTATGCTTTGGTTAACAAACTTGACGGATAAAGACCCCTACTTTGTGTTACCTGTACTAATGGGGATATCAATGTTTATCCAGCAAAAATTAAACCCTGCACCGGTTGATCCAATGCAGCAAAAAATATTTCAGATAATGCCGTTTGCCTTTACCATTATGTTTGCTTTCTTTCCATCCGGCCTGGTGTTGTACTGGGTGGTCAATAATATTCTGTCAATCGCGCAACAGTATGTGATTACTAAAAGAATAGAGAACGCATAAAACTATAAATATTATAAGTAGTACACAAACTTAACTGAAATAGTAACTGCTCAGATTAGCCCTGAAATCTGTCAGTTTAAGGCGAAAATCGCACCGCCTTCCTGGCTCCTTGAGAAATACCGTCCATCCATGGACATAAATGTGAGTTTATATGCGTAAATAACCATTTTTTAACGCTGAAATGGCGGATTTCAGGGATTAGCTGAGTAGTTACATATGAATAACGATACCATCGCTGCTATTGCAACACCTTCGGGCCAGGGTGGCGTTGGTATTATTCGTATCTCAGGTAACAAGGCGCCAGAGATAGCTGAAACAATTTCCGGCTTATGTCCTGCGCCTCGTTATGCACATTACGGTATGTTTACCGGCGCAAATAAGACCACCATCGATAGTGGTTTAATCCTTTATTTTAAAAAACCATTTTCCTTCACCGGTGAAGATGTTGTTGAATTTCATGCTCACGGTGGTCCAGTTGTATTAGATATTTTACTTAAAGAAATTTTGCAATATGGTGTTCGCCCTGCTCGTGCAGGTGAATTTACTGAGCGCGCATTCTTAAATGATAAAATTGATCTGGCACAGGCAGAAGCCATTGCTGATTTAATTGCAGCAGATAGCGAACAGGCAGCGCGCGCCGCAATGCGATCATTGCAAGGTGAGTTTTCTGCAATCATTCACCAGCTGGTAGAAGAATTGATTCAACTACGAATCTATGTTGAATCAGCTCTGGATTTTCCAGAAGAAGAAATCGATTTTTTAGCGGATGATGCAATTGCAAATAAACTTACCGCGGTAAAACAAAAATTATCTGCTGTAAAAAAATCTGCACAACAGGGCCGTTTACTAAAAGAAGGTATGACGGTTGTTATTGCAGGAAAACCAAACGCCGGAAAATCAAGTTTATTAAACCAGCTGGCTGGACAGGAGTCTGCAATTGTTACAGAAATTCCAGGAACAACACGTGACATATTACGCGAGCATATTCAAATAGATGGTTTGCCATTACATATAATAGATACTGCAGGATTGCGTGATAGTGATGACATAGTTGAACAGGAAGGCGTAAAACGCGCAAAACAAATGATCGAAAAGGCTGACCGTATTTTATTTGTTGTTGATATAAAAGATAATGATAAAACAGTTTTAGAAACGTTGCCAAAAAGCATTGGCATTACAACCATTTTTAATAAAATTGATACAGAAAATCGTTCACCTGAAATAATAGAAAATAAAAACACCAAAATTTATTTATCAGCAAAAACAGGTGACGGCATAGACCTGTTAAAACAACATTTAAAAAACTGTATGGGTTATCAACAAAAAACCGAAGGTCAGTTTATTGCCCGTCGCCGTCATCTGGATGCTATCGATAAGACTGAACAACATTTAAAAATAGCGGATAAAAACTTACATCAACTAAAAGCGGGTGAATTACTGGCTGAAGAATTACGTCTAGCGCAAGAGGTACTGTCATCCATTACGGGAGAGTTTAGTAGTGATGATTTATTAGGTAGAATTTTTTCTGATTTTTGTATAGGTAAATAATTCTGCGTGCAACGCCTTGTTATAAATTGCTTATTATTGTGTTTTCATAACCCGAGTATTTTACTCCTGATAATAAAGCCATTTCACGATGCCAGGTTGCCAGATCATCTTTACTAAACTTATTTAAATGATCATGCCCGCAAGCACGGGCCATAACTTGCATTAACTCTACAGCGGCATCAAAAAAGTTATGTAACTGGGTTGATGATTTTTCTATATTCAGTCTTTTACGTAAATCTTCTTTTTGAGTAGCAATTCCTGAGGGGCAGTTATTTGTATTGCACATTCTTGCTGCAACACAGCCAATTGCCTGAATCGCACTATTAGAAATAGCAATACCGTCCGCTCCCAATGCTAGCGCTTTTACGAAATCTATAGGTACACGTAAGCCACCAGTAATAATAAGTGTGACACGACCACTTGCACCTTGCTCATCAAGATAACGACGCGCTCTTGCTAGTGCCGGGATAGTCGGTACACTGATATGATTTCTGAACATCTCGGGGGCCGCGCCCGTACCACCACCACGGCCATCTAAAATAATATAGTCGGCACTGGCATCAAGTGCAAATTGAATATCTTTTTCAATATGGTTAGCACTAAGCTTAAAACCAATAGGAATACCGCCTGTAATTTCTCTGACTCGATCAGCAAAGTTCTTAAAATCAGATGCAGTTGAAAGATCCTTAAATGTGGGTGGAGATACTGCTGGCTGGCCTTCGGGTATTCCTCTAACTTGAGAAATTTTACCGACATTTTTATTTCCAGGCAGATGACCACCGGTACCAGTTTTTGCACCCTGACCACCTTTAAAGTGAAAGGCTTGTACCTTTTTTAATAGTTCTTCTTTATAGCCAAAGCCAGCACTGGCAAGCTCATAAAAATAACGCGTATTTGCTGCTTGCTCTTCAGGTAACATTCCACCTTCACCTGAACAAATTCCAGTGCCCGCAAATTCTGCGCCCCTGGCCAAAGCTACTTTGGCTTCTTCAGATAGCGAACCGAAACTCATATCAGAAACAAACAAAGGAATTTTTAATTTTAAAGGTTTTCTGGTTTCTGGCCCAATAATCAGTTCGGTACCAACACTCACATCTTCCATCAAAGGTTTTTTGGCCATCTGAGCGACCATTATTTGTAGGTCATCCCAGTGGGGCAGCTCATGGCGTGGAACGCCCATAGACGTCATTGGCCCATGATGTCCCAACCTGGACAATCCTTCTCTTGCAAGTTGATGAATAAATTCAATAGTTGGCTCTTCTTTTGTAGCAATGGCAACCGGTAAGTCTGAAGGTTGCGATTTGATACCTGGGCCTTCTTCACCAATCTGTTCGTTACTAAACTGTTTATGCGTGCCATCACAAAAAGGCGTATTACCTGTATGTTTACATGCGCATAGATAAGCTTCACCGTCTTTATCTGCAACAATGACTCTGGGATTAAAAGACGTGCCTACATGTGAGCCATCGCAAAAAGGCTGACTTTTAGATTTACCGCATGTACAAAAATGATATTCCTGGCCTTGAGAAAGGGTCACATTGACCGGTTTATTATCTGCAATGATAGGGTTGCTCATAATTTTTCCTCATGAGTGTATAACGCCAACATAACCGGCGCGAAGTTGATGTTTTTGTTAGACGGCACCAGTATCACCGAATA
>CAVWXQ010000021.1:0-29799 GCA_963759005.1 uncultured Gammaproteobacteria bacterium | reverse complement strand
GCGGGTGATGGTCGTTGATAAATGTGCCCGGTTCATGTCTCTGACAGTGAACGGAACAGCAGTGAAGAATTATCTGAAAAAAATTATTGATGTTATCTCGGAAACAAATAAAATTCAGAGATGATTTTTTGTCTCCATATAAGCAAAAGCTTTTTTACTTGAAAAGTTTGCCTATGGCTATGGTCAGCGGTATTAGACTGATACACCTGGACGAAGAAAAAGCGGTCACCGAAGTACCTTTTCGCTGGTGCAACAAAAACCCCTTTAGATCAATGTACTTTGCCGTGCAAAGCATGGCGGCAGAGTTATCAACAGCGGCACCAGTATTTATGGCTCTAAAGGGCGTCGATGCTGATATTGCATTCATCATTGTTGATCTAAAAGCAGAATTTGTAAAAAAGGCGCAATCTAAAGTTACTTTTTCCTGCGCGGATTACGACAAATTTTTTAACGCTATTTCTCAGTTGAGTCAACATGACGATACGGTTTTGGTCACTGCTAAAACAGTGGGCAGAGATGTTGAAAATAATGAAATTGCTGTGTTTTATTTTACCTGGTCGTTTAAAGTAAGGTCGAGAAAATAAATGTTGCCAGATAGTCCGTATTTTATGCTCTCGTGTTAATCCATCGAAAAATAAAAAAATAATTTAACCCCTTTCGCAAACTCCAGCGTTTACCTGTATGAGACTTATAAAACACTGGAGATTACCATGTTTAAAATCAACTCAAAAAAGCCGTTAGTAACGGCGATTACTGCTGCATTAACGACTTCTGTACTGCTGGCATGTACACCTTCACAACAGCAGGAACAAAGCAATATTGAACCTGCCCTGCTGCCTGTGGGCAATATCGAGGTTGTTGAAGAAGATAGAGAGTCTAAAGCTGCTGCCGGCAAGTTGCAGTCAGTGATCCAGGATGGTTTACGAAAACAAAAAGCACGCATGGAGCAAATAGCAGCTCCTGCAGTGGCACAGCATCAAATACAGCGAAATAGTACAATACGCACAGATCAGTCGTATGCCCCACATCCCAGTATTGTAGCCAAATCATTACACTCAATTCGTGCGCCCGCTGAGCAGGTCAATCGTGAAAACTACAATCACTTTGATGATAACCGGATAAAACTGGTCGCTGAGACTCCGGTTTCCACCTTTAGTATTGATGTTGATACCGGTTCATACAGTAATGTGCGCAGGATGATTAACGCCGGAAACTTACCGCGTGAAGATGCCGTTCGTGTTGAAGAACTGATCAACTACTTTGCTTATGAATATCCATTACCTGAAAATAAACAGACACCTTTTTCTGTAACGACTGAAATCGGCTTGACACCATGGAATCCTGATACGCGTTTAATGCATATAGGGATCAAAGGTTATGATATGACCGAAAAAGAATTACCTGCATCTAACCTGGTATTTCTGGTCGATGTCTCTGGTTCAATGAATTCCCCCAATAAGCTGGGATTGCTTAAATCAGCGCTTAAACTGCTCAGCAAGAAAATGCGTACTGAGGACAAAGTTTCTATTGTGGTTTATGCAGGTGCCAGTGGCGTTGTACTCGAACCGGTCGCAGGTAATCAATCCGCAAAAATAGCACAGGCGCTGGACTCATTATCAGCGGGTGGTCGTACAAATGGTGCCGCTGGCATTAGTAGTGCCTATCAACTGGCTGAGCAGGAATTTATCAAGGGTGGCATTAATCGCATCATCCTGGCAACAGACGGTGACTTTAATGTTGGTACGGTTAACTTTGAAGCATTAAAAGACCTTGTCGAAGAAAAACGTAAAACGGGTATTTCATTAACCACGCTTGGTTTTGGTAGCGGTAATTACAACGATCATTTAATGGAGCAGCTGGCCGATGCTGGTAACGGTAACTACTCTTACATCGATACCTTAAATGAAGCACAAAAAGTTCTGGTAGATGAAATGAGTTCAACATTAAATACCATTGCCAAAGATGTGAAAATCCAGGTTGAATTTAATCCTGCAGTGGTTTCTGAGTATCGGCTGATTGGATATGAAAATCGCGCACTCAACCGTGAAGATTTCAATAATGACAAGATTGATGCAGGTGAAATTGGTGCCGGCCATACCGTAACCGCGCTATATGAAGTTACTTTAGCTGACAGTAAGAACAGGTCTGTTGATCCACTACGCTATTCAAAGCAGAAAGTTAATAATACGCAAAGCACTAATGAGGTAAGAGCAAGCGTTACACATTCAAACGAGCTGGCTTACTTGCGTCTACGTTACAAAGAACCAACAGGTAGTAAAAGTAAGTTGATTGAGCAGGTCATTCAAACCGATGATATTGAAACACGTCTGGTAAATACCAGTGATCGTTATCGTTTTTCGGCATCAGTGGCAGGTTTTGGACAGTTGTTGCGTGGCGGTAAACACAGCGGAGGTTTTAATTATGATGATGTGCTCAAACTGGCAAGAGAAGCGCGTGGAAAGGATTCATTTGGTTACCGTGGTGAGTTTATCTCACTGGTTAATCTGACCCGATCTCTGTCAACACAGGCTTTATCATCACAGGCAATAGAGGGTGTGCAGGCATCACGATAGTATTTATTGTAGCTGTGGCTTTATCGCTGGCAGCGATTTAGTCACAGCTGCTAGGGTTACCAGATAGAGACAATAGCGTAAGCTAAGATTATCCTAAAATAATCAGTTGGATCGTAGCGAGGGAGACTAAGGTGCTAAATTTTAATGGCTTTACAGGTTATGTTGGACGACAGCGTATCACCCATACGGTTTTCAGCAAGGATGCTGTTATATCGCGGATGCAGGATGCATAAGAGCGTGAGTTCAACATGTTCTGGAAAGTCGTTAAAATTTAGCGTATTAGGCATCCGCAGTAGATTCAACTGATTAATTTAGGATTTTGGAGTGCGAAAAAACGACGTGACTGACGAGGAATTAATGATGAGCTACGGTGCTGGTGATGCTGACGCTTTCGAAATTTTGTACCAACGGTACAAAACACCTTTGTACCGTTTCGTTTTAAGACAATGTGGTCAGCAAACCGTTGATGAACTGTTTCAGGATATCTGGCTTAAGGTAATCAAAAGTCGTTTTCATTATCAGGTCCAGGCCAGTTTTAAAACCTGGCTCTACCATCTGGCGCGCAACCGTATTATCGACCAGTATCGTAAAAATAACATATGCCTGGTGGATAACAATGTCGGAACACTGGACAGTGTAACGAGCACGACTGTAGTTTCACCTGAAAAAAATTTACACAGACAAATACAGTATGAAAATTTACTTGATGCCATTGCACAGTTACCTGCCGAGCAAAAAGAGGCTTTTTTATTGCGTGAGGAAGCGGGCTTAAGTGTTGAACAGATTGCTGATACCTGTGGTATTAATTTTGAGACCGCAAAAAGCCGGCTAAGGTATGCGATTAAAAAATTACGGCAAAAACTTGGAGAGAGCGCATGATAACAGACGAAGAAAAAATCTCCAGACTTTATAAACAGGGTAAAGAATCTGGGCCGAGTGCGGATCTTGATAACATTATTCTCCGAGCTGCTCGTGATGAGGTACAGGATAATGCAGTACAGGACAGGCAGCAGGCTAACAAACCGGCAACAGCCAGAAGCCCATTAGTGAACAGCCCGTTTTCCGGTGGCTGGCGGGTCTCCGCCTCAATTGCAGCAGTACTTGTTATAACGGTTATACTTGTGCCATTGTTACAGCAGGAAGAAATATCACCAACCGTGTCTGGTGTTGCAGACGAAACGCCGGTATTAATAAAAGAGCAGGACCTTATTAGAGCAACTAATGTTAACGCATCTGATGTTAGAAAAAGCGGCGCTGCAAAAGAAAATACGGAAGTGAAAAAAACAGTAAAAAATCGCTCGAAAATGGCAGTGTTGCAACAAGATCAGGCGAGTCAATTGCCTCCGGTGCCAGCTGGTACATTAAACGCGAATACTTTTAGTAGTGGTAAACAGTTTTCTGTCGAAGAAAAGATAGCGCCAGCTAGAATGGCGCCAGAAAAATCTGAAATATTATTACCGTCAGTGCAAGAACCTCAGCCAGCATCTGCGGTAGTTGGCGCAACTGTATATGATCAGGAACAAAAGGCCTCAGCTGAAATAAAACAACAGGCCCTGGGAGTGCTCGATGCAGCCAAAAAGTCATCTATTACGATGGCAGCGAAACCATGGATGCAAAAAATCCGTCAGTTAATTGCTCAAGGTGATCTTGATCTTGCACGTCAGGAGCTTGATAAATTTAAGTTACGTTATCCAGAAGAAGATATTGATCAATCAATAGTAAACCTGCTTAAGTAAGTATTATTCATACTCTGTACATATTTGTATGTGCTGGTGTAATGTTTTCCGGGCCAAGTGGTTTGCACAGATAAAAACCCTGTAATTGATCGCATCCCAGGTTAATTAATCGGTCTCGTTGATAGGCCTGCTCAATGCCTTCAGCAACAACCTTTATGTTCAGTTCATGGGCGACTTTAATTAGGTGATTTATTAAAATATCACTTCGACCGCCGTAGCCAAGTTTTTTAACGAAGCTGCGGTCAATTTTTATATAGCTGATGGGAGTTTCACCAAGATTATTCTGTGGTGAAAAACAGGTGCTAAGGTTATTAAGGCTGATTGTTGCACCGCGTTCGATAACGGTGTTACAAATGAAGACAGTCCGTTAGTTGAGAACAGGATGATTATTTTTTCATTGGTGCCGGTCTAACATGAGTGTTTGCCCGTAATTTTTAAATTTATGGTGTTGGCGTCAATTAGTTAGCAGAGTTGATTGCCAGTCACTGGATGCTTTGAAATGACTCCAAACTTATTGCAGAATTATTTAACGAGACAGCGGTTGTATCTTAGGATAGTTTTCAAAATCAGAGAATAAGTGAGGCCAATTGCTTAGATCGTGATTTGATAGTTTATTGATCCAGCTTTCTGCCAGTATTTGCTTGTTTTTATCACTTGCCGCATAAACCACCTGCAACTGTTGCAGAATCATCAGGCTATTTTTAACATCGCCTAATTGATGACGAATGAACAGTGCGCGACTATATTTATCTTCAGCATCAAGGTATCTTTTTGCCTTTAACTCTATACTCGCCCATTGTGCCAGGTTAGCCGCAATTGCAGTTCTGTCGGCCAGGTTCCGCGAGATGGCGAGTGATTGTGTTAATAGTTCTATTTTATCTTTTTCATTATCGCTAAGTTCAGCTTCAAATCTAAGGATTCGGGCTAAGTGTGATGCGCTTTTTTCAGGGTATTTTTGTTGCAAAATTTTGTATTTTTCTAACCATTGTTGTTTATCACTGTCGTTTTTTATAAACGAAATTTGAGTTCGGTTTTTTAATGCAGCTAATTGTGTACCTGGGTTTTTGCTGTTGAGTACCGGCTGCAATTCCTGCAATGCCGAATCATATAAGGCATTGTTAATGGCTAAAGATGAGTTAAGTAAATGCAGGTGCTCGTTTAGTTCGTTAAGCGGTGTTTGCTTAATAATGCGGCTAGCTATTAACAGGTATTCGGCCGCTGTTTGATTGTTATTAATTGCCATATAGGTTTTAGCAAGATTTAAACAGCTGTTGGTGATACCTTGCTGGTTATCAACACTGCGATATTGTAATAAAGCTTTTTCAAAATAATTAATCGCTTTCGGGTAGTTGTTATTGTTGTAGTGATGGATGCCATTATCCAGTAGTTTGGCAGGAGAGCTGAATGAGTCTGTCGGTGATTTTTCTGCGGGACCAGCTGAACAGGCGAAAAGCGCTAATATCGTTAGCGATAGAATAAATTTGAAAATATAATGATATGATTTCATTGAATACCTTCTCCGGTTTATTCTGTTGCTTCAGGTGAGGTTAATGTCTGTCTGTTCTCTTCTGGCATGCCACTCGATAATGGCCAGATTTGTTGTGTCGCTTTTATGGTTTTATCTGCTTCATCAAGCAATGGTTTTACTTTGTTTGTTATTTCAGGCAGTTCATCTACCTGTTGTTGAATGCTCTTTAATAAGACACTGGTTTGTTCGGTGATGAGTCTCAGGTTATTGGCTGTTGTTTTAATATCCTGTTGCATTTCCTGGTTGTAAATCATATTGCCGACGAGACCCTGGCCTTGTTGAATCTGAACGGCGATGTTATTCAGGTTGTTTATAGTTTGCAGAAGGTCTTGCTGTATCTGCTGATTATAGATGGCACTGCCAATCCAGCCTTTACCCTGTTGAATTTGACCGGTAATGTCTTTCAGGTTGTTACTGATGGCCTCAAGGTTGTTTACATTGCTACTTACCTGTTGCGGTTTTATGGCCTGCAAAATTTCATTCATTCGTTTAATTGAATCCTGTAGCTCACCAAGTACAGGTTCAAACTTTGCGACCATTTTTACCAGGTTGAAGGATTCTTTTATTACTATCGTGCTACCATCTTCAATAATGGGGAGGTGCGGGGAGCCTACAGAAATTTCAATGACGGATTTTCCAAGCAGGGCGAATTTAAAATTTAGTAATTCTGCAGTTGAATCGGTTCGTATTAATTTTTGATATTTTTGTAATATAGACAGGCTAGCGATGATATGGTTTTGATCGTCAAGATTAACATCACTAACGGTGCCAACATTCAGTCCGGAGATAATGACATCGGTATCTTTATTCACTGCCTGCAGGGAGCTCATGCTGCCGTAAAGTGTTATTTCATCTTCAAACAGGTTTTGCGTTTTTTGCGAGGTGATTAATAACCAGGTTAGCAGGCCAACTGCAATTAGCACAAAAGTGCCCGCCAGCCTTTCCTGTGCGGAGTAACTTAAACGATGTATGTAGTGTGCTTTGCTTCGATTGTTCTGGTTATTGTTTTTCATAAGACCTTAACCTGTTATTTCCTGAAGGCTAAGGTATTCATTAACCACAGCTATGTCACAATTTAATATTGCCTGTTTTGAGTCAAAGTGAAACAAGTTTTCTCTGTTTACAAAGATAATTTGGTCTGAGATGTTTAGCGCATACTGTACATCATCGGTAAGCAGTAATAATGATAAACCGTTGTTTACTCTATCCGCAAGGAATCGCTGAAACTGACGTTTGGACTGGTGATTAAAATGAGTGAATGGTTTATCCAGTGCCAGCACATCAGGGTCAAGCAGTAGAACACGTGCAACAGCAATTTTAAAGCGCTGTTCTTTGGAAATGTATGCCGGTAGATCATCCAGATTAAGTTCAGGGTCAATCTCTTGCAGCAGGTTTAGTGCTTTTTCTGTCAGTGATTCATTTTTAAGTCTTTTGTCGAGTTGATGATAAGACGCCGGTATCAGTACATTATCCAGGCCATTTGCTGCTGACATGAGTGCGGTATCCGCATGCAGATAGGCAACTTTCATTCGCGTCATCGACCAGTCTTTTGCACTGAGATGCAAGGTATTTACACCATGTATATTGATGCGGCCGGTTAACTGCTGTTGCAGGCCGCAGATGGTTTTTAACCAGTCAGACTTGCCGGAATTGTGCGGGCCGATAATGCTGATGATATCACCACTGGCAACGTTAAGATCAAGTGCTTTGCCCTGATATTCAAAGGTAAGCTGGTCGGGCATGATTTGCTGGCATTGAATAATGTTATGGTAAGGCATCGTTAGACAAAAATAGCGAAAGTGAGCAGGCTGTCAATGATAAAGACAAAGCTTAAACTTTGCACAATAGAAGCGGTGGTGCGTTGCGGCAGCTCGGTGGCAGAGCCTTGTACACGAAGGCCGTTATAACTGGCAACAGTGGCGATGATAAATCCAAAAATAATATTTTTTAAGACAAAGATACTGACCAGATAAGGGGTAATTGAATTACTGATTTTAAAGATAAAATCAAAATGCGCCGGGTTAATAAATAATGCGCTGATTAATATGCCGGAAAGCAAAGCGATTACTGTAAAATAAACGGTGATCGCTAGTTGTGAAATGGCCGTGCTGATAATACGTGGTGCAATTAAATAATCGTTAATATTTATCCCCATGTTCTCCAGCGCTTCGATTTCACCGTGTAATTTCATGTTGCCAAGATCAACCACAATAGCAGAACCGGTACGGCTGATAATAATAATGGCAGCCAGTAAGGGGCCTGCACTTAAACAGATGATGGCAATAAGCAGCTGAATGATATCGTCCGTTCCGCCCAGTGAATTGGTGATGGAGATGAGACGAAAAGTAAAAATAAAACCGGTTGCCAGTCCGAGAAGGGTAATGGTGGGTAAGGCGTCAACACCGGTAAATATGATTTGGGCAACCGTGGTGGAATAACTGCGTGAGTCGAACAATTTATTTTTGCTAAACCAGTCACGTAAGGCAAGGGTACTAAACGTCATTAGATTGATGGCGTATAATATGTGCTGGATTAGTTTACGCCCCGGCCATCCAGTGACTGCATTGGCTATTTGAATGACTGACACTGTGATGCAATTACTCCTGCTTTAGAGAGAGGTAAGGCCTTTCTGATTAAGTCGGTTATTTTTAGGCTTGGTAAAAAAATTCGTAGCCTTAATCATAGCTTCCTTGTCTATTATTCGCCATAGTTGCTATTAAAAATAGTCTCATAATGCGGGGCTCGAAGTGGCAAACTTTGTTTCTTTGTGTAAACTGCGATTTTGTGACTACGCTAGTGTAAACATTAACCTTGCTTTGACAAAATAATACATTTTACATAGGGATTAGTCTGATATTACGTACCAGGTCGGTACGAAAAGCGCATAATTATAATAATGTTTAAAACGCTTCAAAAATCGATATTGATTACATCACTACTGATACTTTCCTGTAATCAGATTGTACATGCCCAAAAGAAGCTTTATCAATCTGACGGTAAGCTGCCGTTTGTGGAGATGATGCTAACTATGATGTCGGCAATGGGTATGGTAGACAAGATGCCTGCCTACGGTGGTTACGGAGCATCCGGTTTATCTAACCCGTATGCGCGGGCACTGGCTATGCGGGGCATGTCACCCGGTTCGCTCAATTCAGGCTTTGGCAATAATCCTTTTTTGCGTTCACCGTGGTTGCAAACACCCTGGTCTTCATCTGCGCTGAATAATTCAAATCCGAATACCGCAAGCCCCATCTGGGGCACCCCGAGCTGGGGCGTTTTGCCATTAGACAGTTATGCGCCGAATAATTATTCAATGTATAACCCGTATTACCCTTATGGTTCGTCATCACCATGGTCTACATCCGATTTAGATGGCTGGGTTAATGAGACCTGGGAAACATCGTTATGGAATCCTAAAGCGGAAACGCCGGTGCAGAAGCGCCAGCGCACCGCCATCTCAGCAAGTACAGCCGAATGTGCCGCTGGTGCAAAATTTTAACTATCTCGTGCCGCCAGACACGCCGCGCAGCGGGCAACAATATCCGCGCCAGCAAAGCAGGCAGGCCCTCGCCATTGTCAAAGCTGGCACCACCTAACGGGCCGCCGCGGCAACGGACGCAACAACCTTCCCGGGCACCGGCAGCAGAGCAGAGAAAACAACCGCCTTTGCCTACAGATAACAGGCAGAACATCAGGCAAAAACCCTGTGTTACCGAATTTTGTGGTTTAAAAAAGCCAAACTTAAATGGTTTGTGGGTGGCTGAAAATGGTGAAATGCTGGGGATAAAAAATACACGTTATTTATGGAGTGATAACAACTCTCGTTCTTTATCCGGCCAAATTCAGGTACAGAACGAATATTTGCTAATGAGTGTAGATGGTCATGAAAAGATATTGCGATTCAAATATAAGCTCGCAGGCAATTTTTTATTGACCTTGAAACCCGATGGAACCATTCGTGAGTTCGTCAGAGTACCGATTAATCAATATAACAGACAATAGTGAAGAAAATTGCGAACTTTCTTTTATGTTTCAAGTATCAGATCAATTTCCTGCATACTTTTCTGTTGTTGAGTATAAGCGCGCATTTCCAGTACCCCTTTGGTATTAAGTGAAATAATGATATAAAAAGCATCTTTATAGCTGCTTTCGTTAATATCCAGCTGAGAAGGTGTTGCCTTTGTAGTCGGGTGTGAATGCACGATAGCAAACAGTTGTTGCTGTTTGTCACGCATTTTTTTCATCGCACTTATCTGCTGCGGGGCATTCATTAAAAATCGACAGCCGGGGGTTTTGGAAACATTGTCGATTGGGTAATAATCTTTCTGGCTGGATGTGTTGTTACCAATTAAGCCGCACACCTCAATATCTGGGTTTTTCTGAGCATGTGCCAGAATTTTGTTTACCAGTGGGCGCGGCAGGTGATAATGTGTGTTTAGTTGTGGCATTCTTGAAGTATGGACATTAGTTTATAAGTTATAAGTTTTAAGTATTAGCATATTATGTTTTTCATAAAAAGTGCATTGTAGGTTTGTTTGTGATTTTTTAAAATATCCAACTTCCAACTTCCAACTTCCAACTTCCAACTGCCAACTGCCAACTTTTATTTACACAACCGGACAATTCGGGTCTTTCTTAAGTTTCATGGTTCGCCACTGCAGAGCAAGGGCATCAAATATTAACAGACGATTTTGCAATGTTTCGCCAATAGAACAAATAAGTTTTATCGCTTCCAGCGCCTGCATGCTGCCAAGTATGCCAACCACGGGTGCGAGGATACCGTTGTCACTGCAGTTAGTGTTTTCTTCACCGCCTTCAGCGTACAGGCAGGCATAACACGCACTGTTTTCCTGTCGGTTATCAAACACACTTATTTGCCCTTCGTATTGTATTGCTGCAGCCGAGACCAGGGCGACCTGTTGTGAAACGCAGGCGCGGTTGATGAGGAAACGTGTTTTAAAATTATCGGTTGCATCAATCACGCAACTTGTTTTTTTAAACAGGGTTTCAAGTTCATCCAGAGTTAATTGTTTGTTAACGCTATGAATACTGGTTTCTGGATTAATTTTGAGCAATGTGTTTTTAGCTGAGCTTGTTTTGCTTTCACCAATGCTGTCGGTGTTATGCACAATCTGGCGTTGCAAATTACTGTTATCAACCGTATCGAAATCGACCAGTGTTAAGCTACCAACACCGGCTGCAGCCAGATACATCGCTGCAGGACTACCTAAACCACCGACACCCATAATGACTACATGTGCATTGTGCAATAGCTGTTGTCCTTCAACACCAAAATGCGGCAGCATAATTTGACGACTGTAGTGTAATAGCTGCTCGTCGTTAAATGTGATTTTGTTATCTGACATTATGGAATTATTCGAGGTTATAAGTTGTAGGTTTTAAGTTTTTAGCCGCAAAGATGCTAAAGCGTAATAGTAAGCCCAAGTAAGTTTTGGACTTGGCCATTCGCGTATTTCTAACTTATAACTTTTAGCTTACAACTTTTTCCCCGCTGTCATTCTAATGTGCCCGGATAAATCCTGTTTCTGCTCAATCTGTGTAAACCCGTTTTTAGCAAAACAATTAGCTACTAGCTGTTTTTGATTATAACCATGTTCAATGATTAACCATGCGTTATTTTTTAGATGTTTTTTTGCATGCCGGCATAAATGCTCAATATCATCCATGCCGGTGGCGCCAGCGCTTAGTGCGCTTTGTGGCTCAAAACGTACATCACCTGCTAGCAAGTGCGGGTCGTCGTTTGCAATGTAAGGTGGGTTGCTGACGATAATATCAAAATCGCTATGTTTTATATTGGTAAACCAGTTGCTTTGTACAAACGAAATGTTATTTGTTTGATGGCTGTTGCTGTTGTGTCTGGCCAGTTTCAGGGCATCTGCAGAAAGTTCACTGGCGAATATATTCCAGCCTGGTTTTTCTGTTGCGATAGTGATGGCGATAGCACCCGTGCCTGTGCCCATGTCGAGCAGTTTAATGCTTTCCCTGCCACTGAATTTTTCCAGTATAAACTCAATTAAGGTTTCGGTTTCGGGTCGCGGAATCAAGGTGCTGTTATTAACCGAAAAATTTAATGACCAGAATTCACGTAAACCGGTTAAATATGCAACCGGTAGGCCTTGTTGCCGCTGTTGTATGAGTTGCTGATAATTTGCAATCTGTTCTTCGTTTAGCTTTTTTTCGGGCCATGCCAGAAGGTGCGCTGTGTTGCACTGCAATGTGTGAGCTAAAAGTACCTGGGCGTCAATTTTTGCCGAGGGGCTGGATTCAGCAAGATTCTGACTGGCTTGTTGAAGCGCTTGTTTGATATTCATCAGGTACGTGGTCAGAATGATTAATATAACGCGCTCAATGTGGTTTATTCACCAGATAAGGCTGCCAGTTGTTCTGCCTGATATTCGTTAATCAACGGTTGAATAACCGGATTTAAATCACCCTGCATAATATCGTCTAATTTATATAAGGTGAGATTGATGCGATGGTCGGTAACGCGACCTTGCGGGTAATTATAAGTACGTATGCGCTCGGAGCGATCACCACTGCCAACCAGGCTCTTTCTCGTTTGTGCCTGTTCTGCCTGTTGTTTCTCGATTTTTGCGTTCATGATGCGTGACTGCAATAATGACATCGCGCGTGCTTTATTTTTATGCTGTGAGCGTTCGTCCTGGCATTCAACCACGGTGCCAGTTGGAATATGGGTGAGGCGCACAGCAGAATCTGTTTTATTCACGTGCTGACCACCTGCACCTGAAGCTCGGTAGGTATCGATACGTAAATCAGCCGAATTGATTTCTATCTGCTCTACATCAGCGACTTCGGGCAATACGGCAACGGTAGCTGCAGAGGTATGTACACGGCCCTGTGATTCTGTTTCGGGTACACGTTGTACGCGATGCGCGCCGGATTCAAACTTTAGCTGTGAATAAGCGCCATTACCGATAATTCGAGCAATGATTTCCCGGTAACCGCCATGCTCGCCCAGATTTTGATTAATAATTTCAATCTGCCAGCGTTTTAACTCGGCAAAGCGAGAATACATACGAAACAGGTCGCCGGCGAATATAGCCGCTTCATCGCCACCGGTACCGGCGCGAATTTCAAGGAATATATTACTGTCATCGTAGGGGTCTTTGGATAGCAATAGCTTTTGCAGGTCAAACTCCAGTGACTCAGTGTTTTCGCAGGCCTGCTTTTTTTCTTCTGCGGCCATTTCGCGAACGTCAGCATCGTCATCCTTCAGCATTTCTTCCGCGGCTGCTAAATCTTCTTTTGACGAATTGTAATTTTGAAAGCAGGTAACTACCGGTTCCAGCTGTGCGTATTCCTGTGATAACTCACGAAACTGATTTTGATCGCCGATAACACCGGGGTCAGCAAGCAGTCCGGCGATCTCTTCATGTCGGTCGAGCAGGGTATGCAGTTTATTGAGTATGGATTCTTTCATTGGTCTGAGTTTTTCCGCTTATTTTCAGTACCGTTATTTAAAAAAAGATTTTGCGCGATATCTAAAATATGATCGCGATTATCCTGGCTTGCCTGGCGCAATTGTGTGCATGGCTTGTGCAAAAACTTATTGGTTAAGCTGTTGGCAAGAAACTCCAGTACCTGTTCTGCATCCTGACCTGCTGCCAGCTGTCTCTTTGCCTTGTTTAACACTTCATTGCTGAGGTCTTGTGTGTGTTGTCTGATTTGCGCAATAACATCGACCGCACCCAGTGAGCGTTGCCAGTCTAAAAAATGACTGACCTGGGTATCAATGATTTCACGTGCCTGCTCGGCAGCCTGCAGGCGACTTTCCATGTTTTCATTAATCACCGACTTTAGGTCATCCACGCTGTATAAATAGACGTCATCCAGTTCGTTAACTTCCGGTTCAATATCGCGCGGCACGGCCAGGTCAACCATGAAAATAGGTTCATGTTTGCGTCGTTTTAATGCGCGTTCAACTGTGCCTTTGCCGATAATTGGCAGCGGGCTGGCGGTTGAAGAAATGACGATGTCGCTACGATGCAAGTGGCTCGCAATGTGTTGCAGGCCAATGGCCTCACCATTAAATTCATTGGCCAGTTTTTGTGCACGCTCCACACTACGGTTGGCAATGATGATTTTAGTCACGCCCTGTGAATGCAAATGCCGCGTTGTAAGTTCAATGGTTTCTCCCGCGCCAACCAGTAAAACCGTGGTCGGTTTAAGGTCGCCAAAAATTTGTTTGGCAAGGCTGACCGCGGCAAAGGCCACGGATACCGGGCTGGAACCAATGTCAGTATCGGTGCGCACCTGTTTGGAAACCGCAAAGACACGCTGATAAAGTTTGCCAAGTAACAGGCCGATAGTACCACTCTCATTTGCCCGCGCGTAAGCCTCTTTCATTTGCCCGGCGATTTGCGGCTCACCCAGCACCATGGAATCTAAGCCACAGGCGACCTCCATGGCATGACGAATCGTTTCTTCGTGTGCGTAGAGATAAAGGTGCTCTTTAATCTGCTTTTCATCCAGCCCGTGAAATTTACTGAACCATTGAATAATTGCCTGGTCGTTATTAGCAGTGGTAACGCAATAAATTTCGGTGCGATTACAAGTTGATAAGATAGCGGCTTCTTCCACATGTTCAAGATTATTCAGGCTCAGCAGTGCCTCTGGTAAAGATTGCGGCGTAAATGCAAGCCGTTCGCGCAAATCAAGCGGCGCGGTTTTGTGATTGATACCAAGTGTAATCAAAGACATAGAGGAATGCGGAATAGTATTCTTACGGGAAAACAGGTAATTTTGAGGGATGGGTGCACTTAACTCAAGCCGAATTCGATACATGCTCAGAAATATTTAGCCAATTTGTAATGATTTCACCATTAATATTGTAATTAACTGTATAAAATGCGTTATATTCAATGGGATCAATCTCTGATTAAGACAGGGGTGCAGGGAATGTGTTCGACTATTTTGCGAAGTTAGCCGGTAATATTATTTTATTGCCGAAATTTTCGAGTACTGCTATGGATGGCAGATAGTAGGACAATGCATGGGGCAGCGAAGCGGTGTGCCCAGAAGATAGGGGCGATTTAGGCAAGCCTGAAATAATTGGACTTGATTAGAGCTTCCCTGCTAGTGAAATAATTATTTAATGTTACGAGATGCCAAAAATTAAGCTTAACTTACTATTTAATATCAGACGTTTAGTTACTCATACAGCGCTCTGCTCAGGAAACATATCAGGGCCGGAAATAAAACCCCGGGCTAATTCTGCGCTGGTTCTGCCCATGCTGACTCTGACAATGGTGTTATCTGCCTGCAATACCCTGTCAGTGACGACTGATGCTGAGAATGTGGATTATACAGATAACGTTGCTGTCGCTGAACAGAGTGCAAAGGTTTCAGAGCAAGTGGACAGCGATAAGCTGGCGGAGACTCATGGGACTGAGGTCGTTCCGGCTAAAAAACAGGAAAAACTTGATAGTGATTCGTTATATAACTTGCTGGCAGCAGAATTTGCCGGTAATAGTGGCGATATTGAAGCCTCATTAAAACACTATCGGTTGGCAGCAGAATCTATTGAAGACAGTCGTATTGCTGCTCGCACCGCTTATATTGCACTTTATGGGGAACGTTATGACGAAGCCCTGGTTGCACTTGATCGCTGGCGTGAGCTAGAACCTGGGGCAGAAGATTTGCCTGCCATGTATGCGACTGTTTATCTCAAACTTGGACAACCAGAAAAGGCTGTGCCGTATATTGAGGAATTACTATCAGGTACAGGTGGGACTTTAGTTGATGAAGCCATGGTGGTTAAACAACTATTGGCTAAAGATGCATCTACCGAAGATGCTTATGTCGTTTTGCAAAAATTAAATGCAAGCGAAGATAAAAACAAACATGTTCTTATTTTGCAGTCGCGTTATGCTGCAGAACTAAAAAAATATGACGAATCCATGGCAATACTTGATCAGGTGCTGGAAATTGATCCTTCGCTGCATGAAGTGATAATTATAAAAGCAAGGATTCTGTTTGCTCTGGGTAAACATGAAGAAGCCTCTGCGCTTACCAGGCAGGTAGTGGAAGAATTTCCAGATAACAATGAATTGCGCCTGCAATATGCCCGTATGCTGGTTGAACAGCAGAGCCTTAAGGCCGCCACTGAACAATATTCGATACTACATGAAAATCTGCCTGAAGATGGTGAAATTGCATTAAGTCTGGCGCTATTGAATATCGAAATTAATAATCTTGATGAAGCCGTTGCCGCTCTTGAGCAGCTGATTGAAATTGATAAAAAAGTTTCAATAGCCAATTATTATCTGGCAAGAATTGCACAGAATCGGGGTAATGACAAACAGGCCGTGGCTCATTATCTGCGCGTTAAGACCGGTGATTATACTTTCGATGCACAGCTACGAATCGGTGTCCTGTTGTCAACGCTGGGCAAGCCTGAGGAAGGACTGGCAAAACTTGAAGCACTGGCTGAATCTCAGGTTAACTGGAATTTACGCGTAAAAGCTTATCTTGCTCAAGGTGAGGTGCTGCGCACAGAGCAGCGCTATAAAGAAGGTGTAGAAATGTATAGCCGTGCTTTACAGCAAAATAGTGAAGACATAAACCTGCTTTATGCGCGAGGTTTAATGGCAGAAAAAGTTGATCGCCTCGATATGGCAGAAGCCGATTTATTAAAAGTAATATCAAAAGAACCGGACAATGCAGATGCCCTGAATGCACTGGGGTACACGCTGGCTGATCGTACCTCAAGATACAATGAAGCGCTGGAGTACATTAAAAGAGCTGCAGAGCTTCAGCCTGATGAACCGGCGATACTCGATAGTTTAGGCTGGGTAAGTTACCGACAGGGTAGAATGGATGACGCCATAAAATGGTTATCCAGAGCATTCGAAAAACTCGAAGATGCAGAAATTGCTGCGCATTATGGTGAAGTGTTATGGCACAATAATCAGAAAGACAAAGCGCGTGAAGTTTGGGGTAAGGGTAAGGCAAACAATGCAAAGAATCCGGTATTAATTGAGACGCTTGAGCGTATAAAACCTTAACGACGTAAGAGCTAAAAATACTTCACCACAAGACACAGAGGGGCACAGAGTAAAATCGTTTAATTATTATTGTACGCTCAGGTTACAATAAAAAACTCTGTGTCCTCTGTGTCTCTGTGGTGAAAAAAGATTTTGACTTTGAATTTATCTGCGCTTAAAAACTCACAAACTTTACAATAATTATTCGCAGCTGCTTTAATTTTAATTATGTTTCAAAATTCCATATCTCGTCTAATCGTGTGTCTATTATGTTTAATAATCGCATCCTGCGCCACAGTAAAACAGCAAATAACAACAGAACCTGCAAACTGGAAAGCAGAGCAGCAAAAGCGGCAGCAGATTAATATTTGGGAAATACGTGGCCGCCTTGGAGTGCAAACGGCAGCCACAGGTGGCAGCATGGATATCATCTGGAAAAACGCAGATCAGGATTACTCTATTCGACTCATCGCACCATTAGGTGCGGGTAGCTACCTGGTACAGGGAAACAGTGATTATGCAGAAATACGTTTTCCTGATGGTAAGACCGATATAGCTAACAATATTGATGTTGTTTTTAAATCAATATTTGAAATAGATTTGCCTGCCAGTGCAGTGAAAGACTGGATTCGTGGCTTACCGAGTAAAGCTTTAATGATTGAGCAGATTAGCTGGAATGAACAGGGCTTGCTGGCTAAATTAAAACAGTCTGGCTGGAATGTGGAAATGAGTAAATACACTGGGGATGAAATATTGATGCCACATGCTATCTACTTGAGTCATGATGACGATGACGAGCTGGATGTGCGATTAGTATTGAGACAATGGATGATAGATAATTAGAGGGCTTTGTGTGAAGCATCTTTTCCGTGAGGATAAGGAATAAATCTACATGGAGCAAGGTTTTCTCATAAGGTGTTCATTTAAAAATTATGAATATAAGTTTATGAGCAACAGGGTATGGCTCGCGCCAGCAAAATTAAATTTGATGTTACACATCACCGGGCGACGGGAAGATGGTTATCATGAATTGCAAACGGTTTTTCAGTTTATCGATTTTGCTGATCAGCTTGAATTTGAGCCAAGAAATGATGAACGCATTATTCGCCATTGTGAAAATTTTGATGTTCCCGAAAATGAGGACATTATTATTCGTGCGGTAACAAAACTTCGAGAAAAATTTTTAAGCAAGCAATCCGTAACGGATAAAAAGTTTGGTCTCGATATCCATCTTAAAAAAAACATTCCGATGGGTGCCGGTTTGGGCGGAGGCAGTTCAGATGCAGCAACCACCTTAGTCGCATTAAATACATTGTGGAAAATGCAGTTCTCGATAGATGAACTGGCTGAGATCGGTTTGGAATTGGGTGCAGATGTGCCGGTATTCGTTCATGGCTTTGCTGCTTTTGCCGAAGGTGTGGGTGAGAAATTAACTCCGATTTCGCTGCCAGAAAGCTGGTATCTGGTGATGATTCCACCGGTACATGTGTCCACTAAAGAAATCTTTTCAAATCCGCAATTGACAAGGGATTGTTCTGCCATCAAAATATGCGACCTTTCGCGGCGTGAGTGGCGGAATGTATGCACGCCGGTAGTGCTTAAAAAATACCCGTTAGTTTCGCAAGCTTTTGAATTTCTTAATAAATATTCGAAAGCCTGTATGAGTGGTACAGGTGCTTCGGTATTTGTGAGTTTTGATACAAAAGTGCAGGCAGAAGAAGTTTTGCGGCAAATTAGACAAAATCCGGTGGTTAGATCCTGGTTTAGCTTTGTTGCCAAAGGATTAAATCAATCACCACTGCACCACTTTTTGGAATCTCAGACCAGTATTTAGTCGCTGCTTTGAGTAAATGAATTATTGGGCCGTCGCCAAGCGGTAAGGCACCAGCCGAGTTTATGGATCTGGGATCCTGGCATGCTTAGGTTTAACAAAATTGCCGGGAGCAATTTTGAACATCAGCGACTTTTGCTGATGGCCCGTAGGGTGGAGGGCAGGAAGCCCGGAATAACCCTGCCGGCAACACATAATGAGTTGAGTATAGATTTCAACTTTGAAATAGTTTTTCTAGTTTAGAAAAATTGGGCCGTCGCCAAGCGGTAAGGCACCAGGTTTTGATCCTGGCATGCGCAGGTTCAAATCCTGCCGGCCCAGCCAATTAAGAAAACCTGACTATGTTGTTGAGTAGTGGGGTAAAGAAAATAAGATGGCAGATTTGAACCGTTACAGGTTCAACTAAAATCGTTGGGAACGATTTTGAGCATCAGTGTTTTATGCTGATGACCCGCAGGGTAAAATACAGGACGTATTTCATAATCCTGCCGGCCCAGCCAATTAAGAAAACCTGACTATGTTGTTGAGTAGTGGGGTAAAGAAAATAAGACGGCAGATTTGAACCGTTACAGGTTCAACTAAAATCGTTGGGAACGATTTTGAACATCAGTGTTTTATGCTGATGACCCGCAGGGTAAAATACAGGACGTATTTCATAATCCTGCCGGCCCAGCCATTTCAAGAATGCCGCACTTCTAATAGCGTAGTGAGCATTTAGTAACGTGTCGAAACGGAAAACGACAACAGTGCACTTAAATATGCACATAAAAGGAATGCTTTCTGGTGAATAGTAAATACTGTTCGCCCCGCTACCATTCAGCATGAATATTGTTTAATACAGGACAGGCAAAGTGAATCAAGAAGTCGATAGTCGGTTGATGATATTCGCGGGTAACGCAAACCCTGAATTAGCCCAACGTATTGCTGACCTATTAGGTACTCGGATAGGCAAAGTCAGCGTTGAAACGTTTAGCGACGGAGAAATCTGTGTTGAAATAATGGAAAACGTTCGTGGACGCGACGTGTTTATAATTCAGTCTACCAGTCAACCGTGTAATGATCACCTGATGGAATTAATGGTGATGATTGATGCTATGCGTCGCGCCTCGGTAAAACGTGTAACAGCGGTAGTTCCGTATTACGGTTATTCACGTCAGGATCGTAAACCACGGTCAGCGCGGGTACCGATTACCGCGAAAGTAGTGGCTAATATGCTGGCATGTGTAAAGCTGGACCGATTGCTAACGATTGATTTGCATGCCGATCAAATACAGGGTTTCTTTGATTTACCGGTTGATAATGTTTACGCATCGCCGATATTATTAAAGGATATCTGGCAGAAACGGCATGAAGAGTTACTGGTTGTATCACCGGATGTTGGTGGTGTGGTCAGAGCACGGGCATTGGCTAAACGTCTTGATGATGCAGATTTGGCGATTATTGATAAACGTCGACCAAAGGCCAATGAGTCTGAGGTGATGAATATTATCGGTGATGTGTCTGGCAAGAACTGTGTCATTGTCGATGACCTTGTCGATACCGCAGGTACATTATGTAAAGCAGCTGGTGCATTAAAAGCTCAGGGAGCTGCCAGTGTATCGGCTTATTGTACGCATCCTGTTTTATCGGGCAATGCAATTAACAATATTAACCAGTCAGTACTGGATGAGCTGGTGGTGACCAACACTATACCGCTGTCTGCAGAAGCGCAGAAATGTGATCGTATACGCCAGTTATCAGTAGCGGAAATGTTGGCAGAAACCATACGACGAATTCATATGGAAGAGTCTGTCAGTGAGATGTATATTGATTGACAACCGTCTTGTGAATGCAGGACAGCTAGCGTGGATAAAAAAACTGCCCACTACGACACTAATTTTTGAGATTGTTTTTTTCAATTTCGAATCTGGAATCAAAATAATTTAATCTTTTGATGCCAAACACACTTCATTTGGTCGCGAATGAAGAATATTTAACTAGTCATACTCGGAGATAATCATGAGTTTAGAATTAAACGCTACATTGCGTGAGGACAAGGGGAAGGGTGCGAGCCGCCGCCTGCGTCACGCCAATACACTGCCCGCTATCGTATACGGTTCAGGTAAAGATCCAGTGTCAATTACACTGCAACAAAAAGACGTTCAGTACAAACTGCCTGATGAAAGTTTTTATTCGCAAGTGCTTTCATTAAATATTGAAGGCAATGCGGAAGACGTTTTAATACGTGATATCCAGCATCATCCATATAAAATGGAAGTGATGCATATGGACTTTATTCGTGTTGATGCGAAAAAAGTGGTGCATGTGTTTTCACAGTTACATTTTATTGGCGAAGAGGTTTCACCTGGTGCTAAAAACGAAGATGGTGTTATCAATCATGTTATGACCGAGGTTGAACTGGAGTGTTTACCTAAAGATATTCCTGAGTTCATTGAAGTCGATCTTTCTGAAATGCATGTCGGTGATATTATTCACTTATCTGACCTGAAAATGTCTAAAGGTGTTGAAGTATTAGCGCTGAAACAGGGTGAAGAGCACGACACTGCTGTTGTTGGTATGCATGCGCGTAAAGTTTCCGTAGAAGTTGAAGAGGGAGCGCCAGTAGCACCAGTAACTGGTGAAGAAGCTGAGTCCAGTGAAGAAGGCGGTGATAGCGAGTAACGCTGCTGGTTGTATACGTCATGGCTGTTAGATCAATCGATCTTAAAGTTATCGTTGGACTGGGTAATCCCGGCTCTAAATACACTGAAACCCGGCATAATGCCGGGTTTTGGTTTATTGAGGAAGTTGCGCGTAAATATTCAGCAACTTTTCGTCCGGAGAAAAAGTTTTTTGGTGAAGTAGCAAAAATCTCAATCGAAGGTAAAGATATCTGGTTATTAAAACCCGATACCTTTATGAATCGAAGTGGGCTTGCGGTGCAAAGCCTGTTATCATTTTACCGAATCACTGCCGATCAATTACTGGTTGCACACGATGAAATTGATTTGCCACCGGGAACCGCTAAATTAAAAACCGGCGGTGGCCATGGTGGGCATAACGGTTTGCGTGACATTATTAGCCAGTTAGGCACAAAAGAATTTCACCGTTTACGAATTGGTGTTGGTCATCCCGGAAGTAAAGACCAGGTTGTTGATTATGTTCTGCATAATGCGTCGCGTGATGATCGTATCTTGATAGACCGGGATATCGATGATGCTGTTGGCGTGTTACCGGCTCTGGCAACCGGCGCTTTCGAACAGGCAATGCAGACATTACATAGTAAATAATGTTTTTCTTTGATTGTCATCTTGAACCATAGTGAAAGATCTTTAGTCCGCAAATACACGCAAAGAAAAACATTTTGAAATCCACAGATGAACTCAGATGAGCACAGATAAAGATATTTTTATTAAACATCTGCGTTCATCTGTGGACAAACATTTTTTTGGTTTTTATATACAACCAGGAGTAACTTGTGGGTTTTAAATGTGGCATTGTCGGTTTACCCAATGTAGGTAAATCCACCTTATTTAATGCATTAACCAAAGCCGGCATTCAGGCAGAAAATTATCCATTCTGTACCATTGAGCCAAACGTCGGCATAGTGTTTGTGCCTGATGCTCGCATGGATAAGCTGGCAGAAATTGTTAAGCCGGAACGTGTCGTACCGACCTCCATGGAATTTGTGGATATCGCCGGCCTGGTTGCTGGTGCATCAAAAGGTGAAGGACTGGGCAATAAATTCCTCGCCAATATCCGTGAAACCGATGCAATCGCGCATGTGGTTCGCTGTTTCGATAACGACGATGTTATCCATGTTGAGGGCAAGATTGATCCGATCAGTGATATTGAAGTAATAGATACCGAGCTGGCATTGGCTGATCTCGAATCAGTCGACAAAGCAGCGGATAAAGTTGGTCGTGTAGCCAAAAGCGGTGATAAAGAAGCCAAAGCAAAATTCGCCTTACTGGAAAAAGTATCTGCCCATTTAAATGAAAGCAAGCCTGTACGTACTATGGGTTTGAGTGAAGATAATCTAGCTGCACTTTACGATTTACATTTGCTTACTATAAAACCGGTAATGTATATCGCCAATGTCAGTGATGACGGCTTTGAAAACAATCCTCACCTTGATGCGGTAAAACAACGCGCAGAAGGTGAAGGTGCTGCCGTCGTAGCTGTGTGTGCATCGATAGAAGAAGAGTTGATAGAGTTAGACGCGGACGAAGCAAAAGAGTTTTTGGAAGAGTTAGGCCTGGAAGAGCCAGGATTAAATCGTGTAATCCGTGCCGGTTATAGCCTGTTAGGGTTGCAAACCTACTTCACCGCCGGCGTAAAAGAAGTTCGTGCCTGGACCGTGGCCATTGGCGCCACAGCACCAAAAGCCGCGGCTGTCATACATACCGATTTTGAAAAAGGTTTTATTCGCGCAGAAACCATCGCCTATGAGGATTTTGTTCGATACAATGGCGAGCAGGGCGCGAAAGAAGCTGGAAAGTTACGTGTAGAGGGAAAGGACTATATTGTTAAGGACGGTGATGTAATGCACTTCCGCTTTAACGTATAGCTATAGAACACTGTCATCTCGACGATAGGAAATATCTTGAATAGACCGTGTAAGATCTCTGCTATCATCGAGATGACAAAAATATAAGAAATAGTTCGCAATTGAGGGGGGCTACACTCTGTAAATATTGACAATAAGCTAATAAAACGGGAAAATCCCCGCCCTTCGTTGAGGTTCAAAAGATTTGTCCTTTCGGGCGGACTCTATAGTTAGATAAAATAAAGGCTATGTAGCTCAGCTGGTTAGAGCGAGGCATTCATAGGGAATGGGTCATGGTCAAAAAGAAGGAAGAAAAAACGCTGAGTTTTTCTTCTGGATAAAGTGGCTTAGGTTCAAATTTTTTTGGCCGGTATTGACCCAAGTACTCAGCATTGAAAAATAAAAAGGTCATGTAGCTCAGCTGGTTAGAGCACGGCATTCATAATGCCGGGGTCGGTGGTTCAAGTCCACCCATGACCACCATTTTCAAAAAATACCGCAATTTTCACCTCTTTAAAATTACCTCAAAAATTGCCTGTGCCCTATCTGTGCCAAAGTGTGTTTTAGGTGGAATTCTATAGCCGTAAAAATACCTCGATAATGACTACATCACTCTTTTCAACTTTGAGTGATAAATAATAAATTTTACTGCTGCTTGAGACATATTCTGATCTGAAAAGTTATTTACATAATGGTTGATGTTTGCGTTAGCAGACGTTGGTATTTTATGTGGCAACGGGAATTGTCGACCCTTTTCGCACCGTCGTGAGATTAACTGTGAGAGGCAGAAAACACCACAAAACGGACCTCTAGGCAATTTTCATGACAGAGGTAAAATACGATAAAGCGACCATACCTTATAAAAAAGTCGTTATACCAAGGATTGATAAGCATAATGGTCGCTGAACACCACATAGACGACATTAGGAGCGTGGGTCAGTTCTGATAAGAATTCATAGAGAGCGGACATTGGTAAGATAGCCCTGACAGAGCATTTTCGACCCACAACGGACTGTCAATCCCTGTCGAAATTATTTACATCCTAAGATTTGCTTTAAATAATGCGTTATATGCTTGTATGGTAGCTTCCGACCCAATATAGCCATTCAGCGTCACACAATTTTATATTCACCCACTGTGAATTAATCGCTTATTTTAGATTCATCGTTATTATTAAGAGTTTTCTTAAGCTTTTTTATGAGAATCACCGGTATAACCTCATATTTCTTCTATATTGTCCGAAGCGATTGGCTTTTCGTTACAAACTTTAAATATCCAAATATTTTTAGTCTTTACCACCATAACCAATTTTAAGGAGAAACTTTATGGGTAACACCAAAATTTTAGCAATAGCACCTTTACTTCTGGCAATGTACGGTTGCAGCGGTAGCAGCGACAGCGTTGTAACTACACCACCACCTACAGCAACCAGCGGCCTGTTTCTAGATGCAGAAGTTGAAGGTTTAAGTTATACAACTGATAGCGGCATTACCGGAACAACTGACAAATACGGTACGTACTCATTTTTACCTGGTGAAAATGTCAGCTTCTCTGTAGGCGGCGTTAATATTGGTACTGTGGCAGGTGCACCTGTATGTACACCATTTGATTTTGCTGCAGCCAGTACCAATATTGCACGATTTATTCAATCACTTGATGCTGATGGCGATCCAACTAACGGCATTGATATTGTTGCCGCCAACACCGCTCTGGTTGGTACTACCATCAGCAGCGATGCATTTACAGTAGATACCGCAACTTTCGAAGCCGATACAGCTATCGCGGGCGCACTTGTAACAACTGGTGATACTCTCATTGATGAAGCGACTGCTGTAGCTAACCTGACTGCAGGAACAGATACCACTTTTGATAATGCAGAACTTGAAGGCAAGTTATTTGTTGTCATTGATCCTGTCGAATCTGATATTGGCATCATATCATTTGATACCATCGCTTCCGGCGCTGAAGTATTCAGTGTTTTTGCTAATGAAACAACAGATGCGGGTGGTGACGGTCTGGGAACGGATGAAACCTGGGTCGTCGGCATTGATGGCGTACTTACCCTGACAGAACCAACAGATGGCAGCGTCACTACCGTTAATCGTATCGGAGGTAGCACAAGTTCTATATCAGTAACCCATAGTGAAGATGGCTCTGATGCTTTACCAGCCACCTTGTTAATCCCTGTGAATATTACAGCTGCGATCCTTGGTGGTGATGGCGTTAGTGTCACTAGCAAAACATATGACGTGATTGACTCTGATGGCACTCCAATAAATGTTACTTTCAAATCTGATGGAACATTTACTGATAACACCAACAATGAAACCGGTACCTATGAAGAAGATGGCACACCAGGTGTAATTGTTATCATAAATGATTCATTTCCAGATGAAGTAACGTTCTTGATTGTAATAGATGGAGACGCAACCGTGGTTAATGAAACCGCAAGCATCCTGCTCCTCGGAGCAATTCCTGTGGGTGGCACACCAACTGATCCTATACTAGAATTCATTAATATCGGTGTTGGTAGCGTTACCCTAAAATCAACTACGCCTTAATAATAGAAGCCTTCAGAAAAAGCCCGTAGATTTTTCTGCGGGCTTTTTTTTATATCTGCTTAAACGCCCATTATTGGCCGCATATTCTCATTCGGGGTAATGAGTTGACTGGGTGAAGACGAGCCAAACCTGACATTGAAGCTCAACCTGTTAGTTACTGAGAATAGACATGGGCATTAAAGAAAGCAGTATTGTAAAACTGATTATTCTAAAAACAATGTTCGAGTACTCCTCACGTAAAATCGTAGGGAGTACCGTGCGGTTAATAAGCGTTTTTTGGTGATAGGTAATTAGCTACATCTGAAATTCCGTCCTTCAAAACAAACACGTTTTTGAATCCAATGTGTCGCAATCCAGTTGCGACCGCCATTGCCCGGTGACCAGCTTTGCAAACTATCACGACTTTCCCAGTTGCAGGGATTTTTACTAAGTTTTCAGGCTTGAACACTTCATTCATGGGAATAGCTATGCTATTGCTTAAATTAAGACCATAAACTCCTGTTTCTCCTGGTGTCCGAATATCCACTATGAACAGTTCATCACCCTTTTTAACGGATTCCACGAAGTCTTTCGTCGGAATCATTTGCAACGCCTTTGGGGTACCTTTTCCAGAGAACGGACTGAAATATTGCTCATAACTCTTCGCCAACCCTTGATCATAAGCAAATGCTGGATTGACAAAAAACATGGATAGAATTACTAATAGAAATAACTTTTTCATAATAAAAATCCTCTTATATAACACGTTGCCAATTATCTAAAATATGCCCCTGGATAATTAACCTTAGTTTTTGGTTTATCTTTCGTCACACACACCAACCTTCACTACCAGCCTAAATTTGATCACCATAAAACATATTGATTTGAGTCAATTAAGTATAATAAAAGTGTCATCTTGGATGTTTTTTAATAAATTAATTAACCAACAAATTTAGATTACTGTTAGGGCCGATATTGGCCGGATTTCCGTGCTCGTGATAATGAGTTGACAGGGCGTTATCGACCCTCAAGAGACGTTCATTTACTGTAAATAAATCCTAGTATTTCTACTTTCATTATGTCTTGCGTTCATTGCATATTAAATAACCAGCAAGTACTAACGTACTGGTGTTTGATTGACATTCATTTATATTTCCTTATCGTTGATTTAGGTTATTAAAAATATCTTTCGTCGCATTGACGAGTAAATGAACAAAAAGAGGAAGGGGGAAATGGTAATTAAATCTTTTTTTGGCGCTACACGCGCTTGTCTTGTAACAAATAAATTAATATCTGGTTTCAAATTTTCATTAAATTGACAAAATCGGTTTGGTTGCGCCGGAGTATCGAAATGCAACCATACTTATCATAAGTCTTAACGCAGTGATTGGGTTGTTAGGAGGGGAAAAGGATGAATGGATTTAATAAGTATATATTTCATAAAAACACGTATATAACGAATCCTCTATATTCGGCGATTATTTTGGGAACAATTTTTGCTTCATCTGCAGTTCTAGCAGAAGTACCTACTGAAATTACAAAGTACACACTGCAACGAGAAAAGTCAGTTAATCATGCACAATCCTCACTACATGAAGAACAGGTACCTGAAATCGAAAAAAATGAATGGAATGAATGAGGAAATGAATGGGGTCAAGCCTATTTTACAATGTTAAGTTGATTATCTATAATATCCTTTATGCCCAGACCAGCCAGAATAGAATATGAAGGAGCGTTTCACCATGTGATGAATCGGGGGCGCAACCATGAAAATATTTTTCATGATAAACGCTATTTCGATGAATTTCTAAAATGTCTTAAAGAGGCAAGCGAACAGTTTGATGCGGTTATCCATGCTTATTGTTTAATGACTAACCACTATCATTTATTAATTGAAACACCCAGGGCAAACCTTGCCCGTATTATGCGTCACATCAACGGGGTATATACCCAAAGGCACAATAGGCTTAAAAAAAATGATGGCAGCTTATTTCGTGGGCGCTATAAATCAGTGCTGGTTGATGAAGATGACTACCTACTACAACTCACACGATATATTCATTTAAACCCGATAGAAACAAAAGAGCCAATGGTACGGAATTTAGCAGACTACGAATGGTCAAGTTATCCAGCGTATATCAATAAAGCAAAATCACCGAGCTGGTTGCACCGAAAAAAGACCTATCAAATGCTGGGACACAAACAACGTTATAAAGGGTATCAAAACTATATCGCAAAAGGCGTGGACGAAGATATCAAACGTTATTATTGTCACTACAACATACTATCGGTACTCGGTAGTCCGGAGTTTAAAAAGAGTGCTATGGATTCATCTGAAGAAACAGAATTAGATGAACTAAGAAAATCACTAATCAATAAGCCAGATACCGACGAGATCATCAAACTCGTTTGCCATTACACCAAAACTAACGAACAGGATATTAGAGTGAAGCCGAAGGGAAAGCGTCAACCTAACGCCATAAGAGCATTTGCGATGTTTGCCTGTCGCTGCTATGGAGACAGTAGTCAAAAGCAGATAGCGAAAGCTTTTCAGCTGCGGCATCCTGGTGGGTCTTCTTTTTCTATAAATAAAATAAAGAAAGAAATCTCACAAGGACTTTGGGGAAAAGAAATAAAGTGGCTGAAAAAACAACTTAACATTGTAAAATAGGCTTGACCCCTTTTTCTTGCCCGAATTTAAAGGTGCAACAATGGAAAAAGTAACTAGCGTAAAACTCGGCAAACATTTTGATGCTTTGATCGCGCAATTAACCGAAACTGGACGTTTTCGCTCAGCAAGCGAAGCCATGCGTGCGGGGTTGCGATTGCTCGAAGAACAGGAGGCTGAATATCAAACCAAGCTAGTAGCTTTAAGGCAAGCTCTCATTGAAGGTGAAGAAAGTGGGGAGAGTGATCTCAGTTACGATGAAATAATCGCCGAAGCTAAAGCCGAATTACATGCAAGGTAAATTCACAGCTTCTTCACGAGCAAAGCAAAAATGAATGGGGTCAAGCCTATTTTACAATGTTAAGTTGATTATCTATAATATCCTTTATGCCCAGACCAGCCAGAATAGAATATGAAGGAGCGTTTCACCATGTGATGAATCGGGGGCGCAACCATGAAAATATTTTTCATGATAAACGCTATTTCGATGAATTTCTAAAATGTCTTAAAGAGGCAAGCGAACAGTTTGATGCGGTTATCCATGCTTATTGTTTAATGACTAACCACTATCATTTATTAATTGAAACACCCAGGGCAAACCTTGCCCGTATTATGCGTCACATCAACGGGGTATATACCCAAAGGCACAATAGGCTTAAAAAAAATGATGGCAGCTTATTTCGTGGGCGCTATAAATCAGTGCTGGTTGATGAAGATGACTACCTACTACAACTCACTCGATATATTCATTTAAACCCGATAGAAACAAAAGAGCCAATGGTACGGAATTTAGCAGACTACGAATGGTCAAGTTATCCAGCGTATATCAATAAAGCAAAATCACCGAGCTGATTGCACCGAAAAAAGACCTATCAAATGCTGGGACACAAACAACGTTATAAAGGGTATCAAAACTATATCGCAAAAGGCGTGGACGAAGATATCAAACGTTATTATTGTCACTACAACATACTATCGGTACTCGGTAGTCCGGAGTTTAAAAAGAGTGCTATGGATTCATCTGAAGAAACAGAATTAGATGAACTAAGAAAATCACTAATCAATAAGCCAGATACCGACGAGATCATCAAACTCGTTTGCCATTACACCAAAACTAACGAACAGGATATTAGAGTGAAGCCGAAGGGAAAGCGTCAACCTAACGCCATAAGAGCATTTGCGATGTTTGCCTGTCGCTGCTATGGAGACAGTAGTCAAAAGCAGATAGCGAAAGCTTTTCAGCTGCGGCATCCTGGTGGGTCTTCTTTTTCTATAAATAAAATAAAGAAAGAAATCTCACAAGGACTTTGGGGAAAAGAAATAAAGTGGCTGAAAAAACAACTAAACATTGTAAAATAGGCTTGACCC
>CAVWXQ010000020.1:0-12613 GCA_963759005.1 uncultured Gammaproteobacteria bacterium | reverse complement strand
ATACGGTTTGTTTGCACTGTTTGTGCTATTTGATACTGGCTTCGCGGAATATGCGCAATTATTGCAGATGCTGTTCGCAGGTATCGGAGTACTGGGTGCAGGATTTGGCGGTTATTTCATGTACAGGTTATACCGTATCGAAGCTCGTCCGTTCTGGAATCATTGGTATACCGCTGCAAGCTTTAGCGCGACGGGGCTTATACTGGGCCCATTATTATTAGCGGTTACCGCGTTAGTGTTTTCCAGTATGACAGACAGTCTTAGTGATGTTTTACTAAGTATGGCCAGTATCGGTTTATTGCTGGAGATCGCAGGGCTGAGTGGCCATGCAAGAAGTCTGCAGTCCAGCAGTAGTGAAGGTGCAGCATCGTTTTATCTGCAAACTTCTCGATATGGTAATGCGTACTGGTTGCGTAATGGCATGCTGGTTCTGGCGTTGCTGCTAGCCGGTTATATGTTGTTTAGTAGTAATCACACGGTATTTTTATATAGCCTGTTAACCGTTATCGCGCTCATCAGTAATATCATCGGCCGCGCGTTATTTTATGTTGTCGTTATTCCCACCACGATGCCTGGTGCCTTTTTCTGGAAAAATGATGGCTTCGTAGAACATGCCAGGGAAGTGGGTCTGGCCGATATGCCGCAGATGGGAGTTGCCTATGAAACACATCATGCTTTTAACATTGGCGAGCTACTCGAAACAATTAAAACCACAACGATGAAGCAAAAATTTGCACAGTTTCGCAGTATTTTTACTGGTTAAGTGAGTAAGTGTTTCAGTGTTGGCTCTGATAGATAATTTTGCCTTGTGTTCTGGCTGATGTTATGTGGTGATGTTAGGTGAAATTATAAAAACCATCGTGCATGATTATTTGTTGCGCTCAGGTTATTTTGGACGAATTCATATTTCATGGAAAAGTATAAAAATAAATTGCTAAACAGGAAGCAGCTGGTTTTCACAAAACCAGTACTAGGTTTTGCCGCTTATTCTGGCACAGGGAAAACCACCTTAATGGTAAAGCTGTTGCCATTAATGAAACTACAGGGTTTGCGTGTGGCAATGATCAAACAGACACATCACGATTTTGACATCGACCAACCCGGTAAAGACAGTTTTGAATTAAGAAAAGCAGGTGCAAGCCAGGTGTTGATTGCATCAGAAAAACGTTTTGCATTAATGACAGAATATGAAAAGCCTGTTGAATCAGACCTGGTTGGGCTGGTTAACAAACTGGATTTGGAAAACATTGATCTGGTTATGGTCGAGGGTTTTAAAAATAAGTCATTCCCTAAAATTGAATTACATCGGGCAGCCACAGCTAACAAGCTTATTTTTCCGGAAGATGATAGCGTGATTGCTGTTGCTTCTGACGAAAGTCTTGATACCGGTGATTTGCCATTATTAAATTTAAATGAAACAAAAGAAGTCGCGGGTTTTATAAATCGCTGGCTAAATAATCAACTTAATCAGAAACTCCTAAAGAGTTCACTATGATAAATAAAACACTAGAAGTAAATGAAAAAACAATTCGAATAGATCACGAAGGTTATTTGCTTGAGCCTTCTGACTGGAACAAAGAGGTTGCCCTGGCTATTGCAGAAAAAGAAGGCATTAAAATGACCGATGATGTATGGGAAGTGGTCCTGTTTGTTAGAGACCATTTTGAGTCTAATCAATGTATTCCAGAGCATCGCAGGTTATTGCAGGCACTTCGAAAAAACACGGTAAAGAAAAAGCAACCAGAAAATATGTATACAATATGTTTCCATATGGTTATGGTCAGCAGGCCTGCAAAATTGCAGGTATGCGCGTGCCGTTGAAATTATTACTGGATCTTTAGTCGGTAGTTCAAAAACAACATCAAAAGCTTTCCGCCACAGAGGGTCGATCTTTCGCGTCCTGCGCTTGCGACATTAGTGCATCCATGCACGTCACACAGGAATACAGAGTTTTGTATTGTCAACTGCGATGTAGGTGCAGTTAACAAAGTTAAACTTAGTTCCCTCTGTGGTGAAAACTTTTTATGCTTCAGACTGTTTGCTTAGTCTCACTTTTTGTCGCTTAGTTTAAAATAGAAATGTCCACTTTATTATCAGAATAATCTAACAAAAATATGAAAAACTATGCATTAGCGTTTTCTAATATGGTATAGTCTGTGACTCCTTGATCTGCTGTTATTTATTTTGTACAACAGGATCAATTCGGAGTTAATGATGTTCAGATTGCAGGCCTGCAACAAACACAGAAAGACTCTGCGGTAATTGTGGTTGATGCATTGACTGCCCTGAATAGTAAAATTGAGCTGGTAAATGCAGTCTTGCAAGACGAAATTAAAAAGGAAATTGCGCTGCTTGATCATAAAGTGCAAACAGTAAAAGATCAGGCGCAAAGTGTTAACGGCCGACTAAGTCAGTCATCACCGTTCAGCCAGATTGGTGATGACGATATTCTTCATGGTGCTCAGTGGATTGCTGATTTGCCAGGAGAAAATTTTATTGTGCAATTAGCTTATACCGATAACACAGATGCCTTGTATGAAATTGCGCAGCGATATAATTATTATTTGAAAGAGGCGTTATCGTATTTTAAGATTAATGACAATGGCGTTGTGAAATATGTACTGATGTCTGGTAATTACACAACACAAAAGCTGGCGATTGCGGCGATAGATTCTATGCCACGCTATATTGACATGCAGCAGCCATTGGCAAGGAAAGTAGACGTAATACAAAAGCAAGTTGCTCAGTAATTTTTTCAAAGTGTAAACAGCGACTCTATTAATTCATGAGTTGATAGAGTCGCCTTAGTTATTAGTGATTGTTGTTAAATAAGACCAACGGAGGATTATGATGTCAATTGTTGAACTACTGGAATTCCGGAGCGATCAGGCTGCGAGTTTAATACCGGGTAAAAAAGCGAAAATTAAACATACCGGTCAGATAGTCAATTTGAAACGAGTGAGTGATCACGGTGTTTCAGTTGTATCTTTCTCTGGTAGTGATTATTTTTTTTCCAATATATTTTTGGAGCCAGTTATCGCTTCTAACTAGGGGTTGAGCGTTGTGTTATTTAGTGTTGTTTATCATGTGGTCACCTGAATCACAATGACAACTTCATCATCGCATTCGCGTGACGCTTTAACAATATGACCATTAATGCGACACCAGGCAGGGATGTCATTGAGTGCGCCAGGGTCGGTGCACGTTACCTCAAGAATATCACCTGCCTGTAATTCTGCGATTTTATTCTGCGTTTTAATGACCGGCATCGGGCATAAAGAATTGCGTGCGTCTAAAGTATGTTGACTCATGGTTTAATGATTTTGGATGTTATAGAGGAAAAGAAATTCTAGTCCACAGATGCACGCAGATTAACGCAGATTTTAAAAAAATATTTTTGTTTTTAAAAATCCGCGTTAATCTGCGTGCATCTGTGGACTTAAGTTTTGTTGGTTTGTTTCTAAATATACCATTCCTGTTTTATCTCAGAAGCCGGCATTGGTGGTATATCAAGCATCTGTTCTTCACCATTTTTACGGGTAACTTTTACAGTAACACTTTCTGCATCACGGCCCTGGCTGAAGCGTGCGGCAATACGAGAAGCAAAGCGGAAATCCTCGTCACTAAGTTCACCATCTACCAGTGTTAACGGGCCTTTATCACTTTCTATCTCAATCGTTGAAAATTGTTTCTTGTAGCCTTTTAAAAATTTATTTTCACCGTCTTCACGGCTAATGATTAATTTATAATGCGGCTGCGGGCGCAAATGTCTGCCAACTTTTAACAGCATGATATCGTCCAGCTCGTAATCTTTTTTATTTCTCGCCTGCCATAAATCAACCAGCTTGTCGGAATAGTTTTTGTCAGTAAGGAAACAGCAGCCGCCGGCAGGGTTTGCATAATCTTCAAAACCAAATTTTGCAGCTAATGCCATCTGCGGTTTTCGATTACGTCCGTGGAAATCTTTAAGCTGATTTCGATCAACCCAGCCTTCACGTTCGGGTAAGGTGGGGGCAAGGTTTTTAGCGCAAAGTGGTCTAAGCAGGCGGTCTTCTGCGCCTGATTCATGGAGCACAACGGGAAGCAGGGCTTTACGTTGAGACATCGGGCGCTGACCCATGACTTCGCCGGTAACAATAAAATCAAAACCGTTTTCATCCATCCACTGTCTGGCTTTTCTCACCATAAAGATTTTGCAATCCAGACAGGGGTTCATATTTGCGCCATAACCATGTTTAGGATTGATTAACACATCTTTGTATTCTTCAATAATATCAACAATATGTAATTTTATACCGAGCTGCTCTGCGCTCCATAAGGCGTTGTTACGTTTAGTTTTGGCTTTGTCTTTTTTGCGTATAGCGTGGGTATGCCCTTCCACGCAGAAACCGGTGTAAAAGTTAATGCCTTCAACATGGATGCCCTGTTCAAGCATAAGTCTGGCAGCAAGGAGTGAATCCAGGCCGCCGGATATAAGGGCAACAGCTTTTTTTTGAGTGGGCATAGTTTTTGAAGGTTTTTATTGTGCTGAAGGTGGAGTATATCAATTGTTCAGTTGTATATACACGTAAAAAAAGCAAGTTAAAAAGCGGCCTATTATTTAGTTTTGTGTTTCGTTTAAATCAAAATGTAGAGTTTGCATAAAAATCGGTTTATATGACAAGAACCTGTCATTAAGCATGGTTTGTTCGATTGCTTAGTACGTTGCGGGTAGCTCGGTGGATTAAATAAAATACCGCGCCAGATTGATGGCAAATATTTTTTGGTCGTAATTATAAAAATCAATATTCGAGTTATTTCTGGTGTATGAGATATGGGTATTTAGTATCCAGCCCTGCAAAAAGCCGCCGCTAAAGTCATAGTTGTAACCTAGTACATAACGGCTTTCGATTTCATCTCTTATGTCACCGACACATGGCTGGGGAGTGCATGTTAAGGTGTCAGCGGCATCATACATATACTGCTCAAAATTAAGATTGAGGTATACATTACTTGATTCAGCGAACGTTATAAAACCACCGAAATAAATTTCTGTACTTTCATAGCCAAACTGATCATCGTCAGCAGCCTGGTCGGCGAGTCTGAAGCCAGCCTCAAGGCCATTATTGATACCACCTAATGATGTTGTATAAGAAACACCGGCCAATATGCTGCTACCATCACGACCTTCATCTTCGGGTCGTGCAAAATTATTATCAGTGTAGGATAGCTCAAGGGAGATACCGCGATAACTGCCCAGATCAAAAGTTAGTAATGGGTTTAGTGAGATAAATGTGCCCAGTGTTGAGCTGCCAAAAAAGGTCTGGTCAATCTGTAAATTGATTGCGCCACCCCAGCGTCCAGTTGAGATAAAGGCAGGACCGGTACTGGCGCTAATTATGTTCAGGCTAAAATCATTATTACGCGTGTAATTATTTCCAGTCCAGGAAATCTGGCTTTGCCATTCGAAATTTGTCACTGCGCCGTCGGTGTTGAACGGCTGCTTATCTTTATATCGGTGTGATGCGCTTAAAAATGTATCAACACCCGGGGAGGCAGTATCCTGACCATCGGCGATGAAGTCTGTGCCTCTCAATGGCGCAAAATTAATATTTGAGTTATACAGTATTCCTGCTTTTGTGTAGTAGGAAAAGCTGTGTTCAGACTTAGGGTTTAGCTCGTCGCTACTTAGCTGACCAATATAAGCCAGAATGGCGAGTCGTACTTTTTCTGGTGTTTTCGGGTCATCAAGTACTGTCTGGAATTCACCTAAGGCTTCATCATATCGGCTTGCGCGATGATAAGTAATGGCGAGCTCAAGTCTGGCGTGATTAAGTGAGGGGCGACGGCTTAGTATATATTCAAATTTTTCAATGGCATTATAAACTTTTCCGCTATCACGTTCTTCCATAGCGCGGTCAAAGATATCTTGTGCGCCGTCATCGGAGAGTTCGTCATTTGTTGCTATCAGATCCGCATGAACTGGATTGAAAAATACAAACACCAGCAGAAATTTATCATGTGGTCACCTGAATCACAATGACAACTTCATCATCGCATTCGCGTGACGCTTTAACAATATGACCATTAATGCGACACCAGGCAGTGATGTCATTGAGTGCGCCAGGGTCGGTGCACGTTACCTCAAGAATATCACCTGCCTGTAATTCTGCGATTTTATTCTGCGTTTTAATGACCGGCATCGGGCATAAAGAATTGCGAGCGTCTAAAGTATGTTGACTCATGGTTTAATGATTTTGGATGTTATAGAGGAAAAGAAATTCTAGTCCACAGATGCACGCAGATTAACGCGGATAAAAAAATTTTTTTGTTTTTAAAAATCTGTGTTCATCTGCGTGCATCTGTGGACTTAAGTTTTGTTGGTTTGTTTCTAAATATACCATTCCTGTTTTATCTCAGAAGCCGGCATTGGTGGTATATCAAGCATCTGTTCTTCACCATTTTTGCGGGTAACTTTTACAGTAACGCTTTCTGCATCGCGCCCCTGACTAAAGCGTGCGGCTATACGAGAAGCAAAGCGGAAATCCTCGTCACTAAGTTCACCATCTACCAGTGTTAACGGGCCTTTATCACTTTCTATCTCAATCGTTGAAAATTGTTTCTTGTAGCCTTTTAAAAATTTATTTTCACCGTCTTCACGGCTAATGATTAATTTATAATGCGGCTGCGGGCGCAAATGTCTGCCAACTTTTAACAGCATGATATCGTCCAGCTCGTAATCTTTTTTATTTCTCGCCTGCCATAAATCAACCAGCTTGTCGGAATAGTTTCTGTCAGTAAGGAAACAGCAGCCGCCGGCAGGGTTTGCATAATCATCAAAACCAAATTTTGCAGCTAATGCCATCTGCGGTTTTCGATTACGTCCGTGGAAATCTTTAAGCTGATTTCGATCAACCCAGCCTTCACGTTCGGGTAAGGTGGGGGCAAGGTTTTTAGCGCAAAGAGGTCTAAGCAGGCGGTCTTCTGCGCCTGATTCATGGAGCACAACGGGGAGCAGGGCTTTACGTTGAGACATCGGGCGCTGCCCCATGACTTCACCGGTAATAATGAAATCAAAACCGTTTTCATCCATCCACTGCCTGGCCTTGCTCACCATAAAGATCTTGCAGTCCAGGCAGGGGTTCATGTTAGCGCCATAACCATGTTTAGGATTGATTAGCACATCCTTGTATTCTTCAATGATATCAACAATATGTAATTTTATACCAAGCTGTTCGGCGCTCCATAAGGCATTGTTACGTTTAGCTTTGGCTTTGTCTTTTTTGCGTATAGCGTGGGTATGCCCTTCCACGCAGAAACCGGTGTAAAAGTTAATGCCTTCAACATGGATGCCCTGTTCAAGTATAAGTCTGGCAGCAAGGAGTGAGTCCAGGCCGCCGGATATAAGGGCAACAGCTTTTTTTTGAGTGGGCATAGTTTTTGAAGGTTTTTATTGTGCTCAAGGTGGAGTATATCAATTGTTCAGTTGTATATACACGTAAAAAAAGCAAGTTAAAAAGCGGCCTATTGTTTAGCTTTTGTGTTTCGTTTAAATCAAAACGTAGAGTTTACATAAAAATCGTTTTATGTGACAAGAACCTGTCATTAGGCATGGTTTGTTCGATTGCTTAATAAGTTGCGGGCAGCTCGGTGGGGTTAAATAAAATACCGCGCCAGATTGATGGCAAATATTTTTTGGTCGTAATTATAAAAATCAATATTCGAGTTATTTCTGGTGTATGAGATATGGGTATTTAGTGTCCAGCCCTGCAAAAAACCGTCGCTTAAGTCATAGTTGTAACCTAGTACATAACGGCTTTCGATTTCATCTCTTATGTCACCGACACATGGCTGGGGAGTGCATGTTAAGGTGTCAGCGGCATCATACATATACTGCTCAAAATTAAGATTGAGATATACATTACTTGATTCAGCGAAAGTTATAAAACCACCGAAATAAATTTCTGTACTTTCATAGCCAAACTGATCATCGTCAGCAGCCTGGTCGGCGAGTCTGAAGCCAGCCTCAAGGCCATTATTGACACCACCTAATAATGTTGTATAAGAAGCACCGGCCAATATGCTGCTGCCATCACGACCTTCATCTTCCGGTCGTGCAAAATTATTATCAGTGTAGGATAGCTCAAGGGAGATACCGCGATAACTGCCCAGATCAAAAGTCAGTAATGGGTTTAATGAGATAAATGTGCCCAGTGTTGAGCTGCCAAAAAAAGTCTGGTCAATCTGTAAATTGATTGCGCCACGCCAGCGTCCAGTTGAGATAAAGGCAGGACCGGTACTGGCGCTAATTATGTTCAGGCTAAAATCATTATTACGCGTGTAATTATTTCCAGTCCAGGAAATCTGGCTTTGCCATTCGAAATTTGTCACTGCGCCGTCGGTGTTGAACGGCTGCTTATTTTTATATCGGTGTGATGCGCTTAAAAATGTATCAACACCCGGGGAGGCTGTATCCTGGCCATCGGCGATGAAGTCTGTGCCTCTCAATGGCGCAAAATTAATATTTGAGTTATACAGTATTCCTGCTTTTGTGTAGTATGAAAAGCTGTGTTCAGGCTTAGGGTTTAGCTCGTCGCTACTTAGCTGACCAATATAAGCCAGAATGGCGAGTCGTACTTTTTCTGGTGTTTTCGGGTCATCAAGTACCGTCTGGAATTCACCTAAGGCTTCATCATATTGGCTTGCGCGATGATAAGTAATGGCGAGCTCAAGTCTGGCGTGATTAAGTGAGGGGCGACGGCTTAGTATATATTCAAATTTTTCAATGGCATTATAAACTTTTCCGCTATCACGTTCCTCCATAGCGCGGTCAAAGATATCTTGTGCGTCGTCATCTGAGAGTTCGTCATTTGTTGCTATCAGATCCGCATGAACTGGATTGAAAAATACAAACACCAGCAGAAAGGAAAGTGTTAGATAGTGATGTTTAGCCATTATTGAATTCATAAAAACTAAGTGGTGCAGGATGTTTACAGGTTGAGTATTATAGCCGGCAATGGCTAAAGAATAGCTTTATTTGCTTTTTGTCGTACTTTTGTTGATAAACGGCCAGACCTGGTCAGCTAAGTCAAATTCCATTAGTTTATTGGATGTGAGTGATAGCAGTAGCAGCCAGTCAGCGCAACATTAAAAATAACATTGATATTAAAGTTAGTGATGGTATCGCCGTCTTTAATTAAAGTCATCTGGTGCTGGCAACACATTATTTTCCGGCAAATGCTCTGGTAGCAAGTTAGTTAATTTATCGATAGTTGTATAAACCAAGGTTTGATATGACAAGTTGCATTCCATTAAAAGTAGTTTTTTTTCGCGAAGGACGCAAAAGGCGCAAATAAAACAATTAAGTTAACTGCAGGACTGCATAAAATGTACTGTGATGTAGGCGTTACCCTGCTACTGTGCGTCCTTCGCGGCTAAAGTTGTTGTTTAATAAAATAATGTGCATTGAGACAGAAAATATATTTTGATAAATGGTTTGGCAGTTCCAGATAGTTAGCTGTTTCAAGCTGAATTAATGAGAAGGTGCCTTGTCACAACAACATGCTTGTTGAACATATTATCCTGGCTCTGGTTTTAATACAGGGACTTTCATTGATCGCACAACCTGTTACTAAGTGGTTGTCTATGCCACTCGCCAGCATTCTGGTATTGCTTGGTTATTTAACGTCAGAGCTTGTGGTTTATGCTGGTATTGATACTGGCATTCGTGCGGATAATTTCCAGTCTATTATTTTTTACGTTTTCATTCCGGTACTTGTTTTTGAATCTGCATACAATATTGATAAACAACAATTAAAAGATAACCTGCTTGTTGTTTTATTTCTCGCCGTCATTGCTATGTTATTAACCTGTCTTATTGCTGCGGTATTGCTGTTTTATGGTATTGCTCATGAGACAGGGTTTCCCTGGTTGGCGGCACTGATTACCGGAGCGATTTTAGCGGCAACAGACCCGGTTGCGGTGGTTGATAAATTACGAGAGATGAAAGCGCCGAAGCGAATTAGTGTCTTGCTTGAGGGTGAAAGCCTGTTCAATGATGCGCCTGCTATTGTGCTATTTGGTTTGTTTTTGTCGATGGCGACGGCAGCAGATTCAGTTGCATCAATAAATACGATTCGTTCATTGCTGGATGTGGCGTTAAGTTTTCTCTCAGTGTTTTTTGGTGGTGCCTTAACAGGTATGGTTATAGGTCTGTTGTTTGGCCTTTTGCAAAAGAGAGTTAAGCAACCTGTGTTGACCGGGGTGATGAGACTGGTTGTGGCATATGGTTCATATATATTGGCAGAATACTTTATGGTATCGGGGGTAATGTCTACATTGCTTGCGGCATTAAGTTTTTCAATGTTAGGTGAGAGCGAAGATAAATTACCAGGTGGGCAAAAAACCGATATTCAGATGGGTATTACAGGGAATAAGTATTTATGGAACATGTTGTCACACGTGGCGAATGTTAGTGTGTTCCTGATTATGGGTGCGGTAATAACTCTGGAAATGTTTGAGCAGCGCTGGTTGGCAATGCTGATTGCCATAGTCTCTTTGTTGATTGCCAGAGCGTTTAGCGTTTATGGTGTATTGCTATTTTTTGCATTTTTTAAAAAATTAAAAGTGCCGTTTTTATCGCAAACAGTTATGGTGTGGGGCGGCTTGCGTGGTGCAGTAACTTTGGCATTGGCGCTGTCATTACCAACAAGCCTTGATTACTGGTGGACAATACAATCCATCGCTTTTGGAGTGGTGATGTTTTCTTTGTTTGTGCAGGCACCAACAATGTCGTTACTGGCCAGGAAGTTATTAGCAAAAGAGATGGTTTAATTAGTAAGCGGCTCTTTGGTTATTGTGATTGTATCTATTTAGCGTGTTTAGAATAAAGGGCGTAGGCTATTGATTTATAACAGCGTGTGAATACATCTGACCTCCATGAATGGAGAAAACAGGATTGTAGGAACAATCCTTGCCATGTAAACTCTGCGGCAACGTCCTGTTGCAGAAGACTGATAAATCAACAACCTATGTCCTCGGTAAAAGTGCCCTAAGTAGTCAGGTTTAATTATCTATCAGAAATGCTGTGGCTTTATTGCACTGAATAAATCATTAGTAAAACAAAACCAAGAAGAACAGCAGCCAATAATAATAAAGTACCCCAATGCTTTTCTTCTGCATTTTTACTTCTTTCCATGGTGGCTTTTATGCCGGGAAAAAACATAAAGAGTACAAATAAGCCCAGTGCGCCAGCCAGTAATTGTTGCCAAAGTTCCATGTTAATGCTCCCGCGCTTTTATTTTCAAATCAATTTTCGAATTAATCTTGGTAAATATAATGTTTTTCGATGGGCTCAATAATTTTCCACACGCATTTCATGCCTTTAGGGAAAAAAACCATATCGCCTTCCTGTATGGTGATAGGTTCCTCGTTTTCAGGTGAAATGATGGCTTTGCCTTCAATGATGTAGCAGGTTTCTTTTTTATCATAAGTCCAGTCGAATTCAGAGATGCCTTTTTCCCAGGTGGGCCAGTCATCAACATATAATACATCGAGTTTTGCAGGAGTGACGTGATGTTCAATCGTTATAGAGCTCATAATTTAAAGTTAAAACAGAGTTTAAGTATCCATATTATAACGTGAAATGAGCTTGACGATGTATAATGTATGTCCATTAGAATATACAGAGGCTCCATGGGAAGTAAGTATTTTGAGTGTATCGATAATATTTGATGTAGATTTAGAACAATTTGACGACAGGGTGCTGGCAGCTTCACATGAAGTGCCGGTATTAATTGATCTGTGGGCACGATGGTGCTCGCCCTGCCTGGTCATTGCGCCTTTACTAAAGCAGCTAGTAGAAGAACATGAAGGTAAGTTAAAACTGGCAAAAATTGAAGTAGATGAAGGAGAAAACATGAAGTTGGCGGGCCGTTATAAGGTCAGAGGGTTTCCAACTATCATATTGATTATAAAGGGTGAAGAAGTTGCACGGTTCAGTGGCGCGAAACCCTTATCTTTTTTACGTGATTTTGTTGATGAAAATATAAATATGTAGAGAAGTCTTTAGCTATGCAGGGCTCAGAGTAATAAAGGAATTATTGATAAAAAATAAAACTTAACTTTAGTGCTTCAAGAGATACCAATGTCTTCTCTGGTTTTGACATAGCGCTGTCCGTAGCTGAATGTTCGCATCAGACTACAAATCTGGTAGTTGATGTCAATTGAAATTATGGATGTCCTTTTTTACTGAAGCATTAACGGATAGACGAGTAACGCCAGGAAAGGCGGGGCGGCCATAAAAGTATATACAGAATGTTAATCAATATTACTCTGACCCTGTGAATTCTGAGCAGCGTAGTACCAAAACAAAGGGCTTATCAGACCTGCTTATTTGCTCCTTAACGGCACAACTGTGATGTAATATCGTTAAAAATTACAATGACATTAAATAAAAATAAACGATTAGAATTAGGGGTAAGTATTTTCATACCACTCCTGTTTTTTAGTCAGAATATTCTGGCAAATGACCTGTATTTTAATGAAGTTAGTGAGGAATATGGATTATCAATCGAGCATCATATTGATCTGCCATTTACCACTGCCAGTTCTGAACCACGGGTAGTCAGTGGTG
>CAVWXQ010000019.1:0-11809 GCA_963759005.1 uncultured Gammaproteobacteria bacterium | reverse complement strand
ATAAAAAAGCCCTCATAAAGAGGGCTTTTTACCGACCTGTAATCAGACCAGAACTAACTTATCTTGGTGCATATTGAGGTGCTTGCTGCTGCGGATCGTATTGAGGTGCTTGCTGCTGCGGAGCATATTGAGGCGCTGGGGCATAACCTGGCTGGCCACCCACCATAACCTGGGCCATAACCACCATAACCTGGGCCATAACCACCATAACCCGGACCATAGCCACCATATCCTGGACCATAGCCACCATAACCTATCCTGGACCGGGGCCATAACCATAACCCGGACCATAATAGTCATCGTCATCGTCCCACTCATTTCCATTTCTTCCATCCAGTAACGAGGATCCCACTCATCATAAGGGTTCCAGTTGTCACCAGACCACCCCAGCCATTATCATTACCAAAAAAGGCATAACTGCCTGTAGCTGCCAGCAATAAACTTATTGCCATAAAAAATCGTAAAATTATTTTCATCATTTACTCCACCAATCAAAGTTAATAGTCGAACGTACTCATTCTATGCCAGTGTTGCTTACACTACAATGACTTGAATCAATACTTTTTTAAAGAGTCTGTAATATTACTCTTAGTTAAACTTAATATCCTATAATGAGCCTAAGCCTGAAATAAAACATACCCAGTAGCCTTAAGTTACCACTCTTTTATGGACAAGACAAACGACCATCAACTCGAAACCTCAACTAGATTACTCAAAACCGCTATAGAGGACATCGGCAAAGTCATCCTGGGCAAACAACAGCAGATTAAACTGGCTTTAACCTGTCTACTTGCTAAAGGTCATTGCCTGATTGAAGACCAGCCCGGAGTTGGCAAAACCACACTGGCACATACCATGGCACAGGTCATGGGGCTCGATTTTCACCGTATTCAATTTACCAGTGACTTACTGCCTGCTGACGTCCTGGGGGTATCCGTTTTTAATCGAGAACAGTCTTTATTTGAATTTCATCCCGGGCCTATCTTTTCTCATTTTATACTCGCCGACGAAATCAATCGTGCCACACCGAAAACACAAAGCGCGCTGCTCGAAGCCATGGAGGAACACCAGGTAACAGTAGAAGGCGAAACCCGCGAACTGCCTGAGCCGTTTTTTGTCATCGCCACGCAAAATCCCACACACCAGATTGGTACATACCCACTACCTGAATCACAACTCGACCGTTTTTTAATGCGTATTGATTTAGGCTATCCCGATAAAATTGCCGAACGGCAGTTACTTGAAGGCGAAGACCGACGAACAATCATTAAAAACCTGAACCCCGTTTTTAATAAACAGCAGCTATTCAAAATACAACAACTTGCCGCTTCCTTACATGTATCTCCAGCTATACTTGATTACATACAGGCAATACTTGCATTCACCCGTCAAAACAGTGCGTTTGAATTTGGCCTGTCTCCTCGAGGTGGCCTGGCATTACTAAACGCTGCCAAAGCTTATGCATTAATAGATGGCCAACAATATGTATTACCCGAGCATGTGCAAACAATCTTGCCGGCTGTGGCCAATCATCGTCTACCGGTCCATGTAGACGCCAGTTCAAAACAACTACTGCCGGCAGCGCAATATATTATGGAATCAATCAGTGTTGTCTAATGTCAGCACTTATAAAAAACGTGGCCCGTCTTTTTAGATTACCGGACTTTAGCGGTAAACCCGTTTTTAACTTTATTTCAAAACGCAGCGGCCCATTTGATGGTGCCGTGACTTTAACGCGAGACCGTGTTTACATCATACCAACAAAAGCCGGGCTGATTTTTTCGTTATTACTGTTAACCTTATTAATTGGTTCAATCAATTATGAAAAAAACCTGGGATTTGTTTTAACTTTTCTGTTAACCGGTATTGGAAACATTTTGTTGTTATCAACCTGGCGAAATATTGCAGGTCTGGAGTTAAAAAACAGTATGAGCCTGCCCGTGTTTTCAGGCCAGGCTGCGACTTTCAGTGTACAACTGGTTAACCACCAGTTATTCGATCGTTTTTCAATTGCCATAAGCCAGCATGGCACTGAGCAGGATATTGTTGACTGTTCTGCAAGCAGCAAACAGATAATTAATTTCAAGGTGGAGACGAATAAACGCGGCTTATTAAATGCCGGACGTTTTCGACTCTATACTGAGTTTCCGTCCGGGCTATTTGTTGCATGGACGTGGGTAGACCTGTCCATGTCATGCATGGTGTATCCGGCACCGGATAACAATATCAAGACGCCCGTTTTTGATCACAGCGATAATGGTAATAGCGACTCATCAGGCAAGGGGCTGGAAAATTTTAGCCACCTCAGAAAATATCAGCAGGGTGATAACATCAGTCGTATATCATGGAAAGCTGCTGCTAAAAATGATGAACTGTTCAGCAAGGAATTTATTGGCTCAAAACCCGTAACTCACTGGATAAACTGGAACGATATACCTGCTCGTGACAACGAGCAGCGCCTCTCAATTATGACGGCAATAATTATTCACGCAAAAAAACATCAACAATGTTACGGCATCCGTCTGCCGGAAAAACAAATTCAACCAGATAGTGGCGACAAGCATTTTCACCAATGTTTAACCGCATTAGCCCTACATTAGGATGAAGAAAATCGCTGCGAAAGAATCAGAAGTGAAAACCGCCACAGCTGAACCAGACCGTAATATTCTGTTTTCATTACTGATTGGAATTCACCTGTCTGCCTTACCACTGTATAGCGGCATGCCTTTAGCAATCACTTTCCTTATAGCAGCGCTAAGCCTGTGGCAGTTTTTTAAAATCAAACAACAGAGAGCACAGCCTGGAAAATTAATTAAAATACTGATCATATTAATTTCTTTCATCACCGTACTGTATTCATACGGACACGTGTTTGGCCAGCAACCCGGCATAGCGCTGGTAACCTTAATGACCATACTCAAACTGTTTGAAACAAACAACTCCAGGGATTGCTACATCGTTATCTACAGCGCCTTTTTCATTATTGCCAGTAATTTTTTCCATTCACAGTCAATCTGGCTTATTTTTTATGTATTTTTTGTTGTAGTCTTTTTAGTCGCCATACTTATCGCTTTAAGTGACAAACTAAAATCCGTATCAGTAAAAAATCGTTTAACAATGGCGTCACGATTTGTTTTTTATGCCATACCGCTGATGCTGATTTTATTTGTATTGTTTCCGCGAATACCCGGTCCACTATGGGGACTACCTGACGACGCCTTTGCCAGCCAGACCGGATTAAGCGAAGAGATGTCTCCCGGCAGTATCAACCGACTGATTAGTTCATCGGCAATCGCATTTCGCGTTAAATTTGATAAGACAATACCGCAGCATAGACAGCTTTACTGGCGTGGCGCTGTTTTATCTTACTATGATGGAAAAACCTGGAGGCGCAGTGACGCACCTGATTCAGCACAGGCAAATATTCAATATACCGACAATAGTGAAAGCACATTTCGCTACAAAATTACGCTGCAACCAACAAATTTAAACTGGTTACTAAGCCTTGAATACCCTGAAGCATATATCAGCTCGGGAAACGAACAACCGCATAAGATCAATCGAGAAGCGATGCTGATTACTCGTAGTAAAATAACCAATATTGTGAGTTACCACGTTACCTCAGATACTAACGCCAGCAATCAGGCTTTATTCGCACAGGAAGATTATAAAAACCACTTACTTCCGGTTAATAGAAATCAACAAACTGTAAAACTTGCCAGGGATTTATTTCAGTTATCGAGATTCGACACAGAGCAATATGTAAACACCGTGCTCGCCTATTTTCGTAATAATGAGTTCGTTTATACCTTGAACCCCGACTTACTGGGCGAAGATGCCATGGATGATTTTTTATTTACCAGCCGACGCGGTTTTTGTGAACACTATGCCAGTGCTTTCACCTACCTGATGCGCGCAGCGGGCATTCCTGCTCGCGTGGTCATCGGCTACCAGGGCGGAAAAATGAATCCCCTGGATGATTATATGATTGTACGCCAGTCCGATGCACATGCCTGGTCCGAGGTCTGGCTCAACAATAACTGGCAGCGAGTTGACCCGACAGCAGCTGTTTCACCCGACCGAGTGGAACAGGGTATATTACATGCGGGACTCGAAAACAGCAGACTGCCTTTATTACTGGTATCAAATAACGCGCTTTTTAAAAACGTCGCCTTTCTCTACGACAGCTTTCAAAACAACTGGAACCAGTGGGTTATTGGCTTTAATCAGAAAAAACAAAATGAATTATTAAAATCACTTGGCTTTGATTACGCAACATCTTCTACGCTCATTATGCTACTAGTCTTTTGCTTAACAATTACCGGTGTAATAGTTAGCTGGTTTTTATTAACACACAAAACAATTGAAAAAGATCGTATCCAGCATTATTACAACTTGTTTTGCCTAAAACTAAAACATCAGGGCTTGCAACGTCAGTTGAATGAAGGGCCTGTCGATTTCGAAAATCGCATTTACAGCGAACGATTACTCTCAACAAATACTAAAAATGATATGGCATTTATATTTAAAGCCTATCGAACACTGCATTATGGCAACCGGCAAAATAACAATTTACTCGATCATTACATTAAAAAAATAAAAACCTTGAAAATTAGAAAAAAAAAATTAAAGCCACAGAGACACCGAGCCAAATATCGCTGATGAAAGCTATCAGAATCATCCGTTATTATTTTATCTGCAATTTCTTATAACAGTCATAGTGTTAAATAAAATTTTCAGCTTTGCTATGATATATCCGGGCTAGATTGTTGATGGGAAGGCTGTGACTGGACTTTTGGAAAAAGAGCCTTTATTCTTCCCATTTTTTTAGGGCAACTCTGATTAAGTACCATAAGTTCTGGCGATACCCAAAAGCCAGGATCAAGGCATTGCTTTGACAGATTTTTGCTCCTGCAAAATCTGCATTCCCTCCATCCATGGAGGTCAAAGCATGCTTATTGCATGGTGAGAAGCAATAACGCGGAGCCTGGCTTTTGGGTATCGCCCCGCAGGGCGGACTTTTAAACGCACATCTTCTGCGTTATGATTCTTATGAAGGCCCATGATTAATATTCCTGGGCATTCATTGCGAACCATGCCTTGAATCTGTACGCTTAAAAGCCCGCAGAATTTATGATACTTAGTCAGAGGTGCCCAGACCACCTCCAACTCAGAATGAACATTACAAACAGTGGCAACTCTTCCAAACGCCTCATCATTATCGGTCTGTTGATGGCTTATATCGCCTTCAGTTTCTGGGGTGGCTCGCGCTATCCGGCATTAAATGACAAGGCCACCATGGGAAGTGAAACCCGCCTCGAAGACAGCCTCAGTTTTGAAGTCCTGCTGGAGATCCAGGAGGGTGATGCTGTAGCTAAACGCATTGCCTACAGCACGGTGAACTGGGTCAATACCAACAAGCAGGGCATGACCTTCGGCGTGCTCTTTGCGGGGGGCTTCCTGACATTTCTGAGCATGTTGCGACGACGTAGCTTCAAAGGCAGTTACGCAAATGCACTCATGGGATTTGTGATCGGCACCCCTCTTGGGGTGTGCGTCAATTGCGCCGCCCCCATTGCCAAAGGACTGCACGAGGCAGGGGCCAGGCTGGAAACCACCCTTAGCACAATGTTCAGCTCACCAACGATGAATATCGTGGTGCTGACGATGGTTTTTACAATTTTTCCTTTTTATCTGGCGATGATTAAGCTTGCCTCGACCCTGATCTTTATCCTGCTGTTAATACCACTGATGAGCCGTTACCTGTTCCATAAGGAAACGCTTGCCACCCATGAGTCGCCTGATGAGCCGCTTAACTGCGCCATTGACACGATAGTCGATGTTTCCCTGGAAGAGAGCTGGCTACAGGCACTGCTGGCAACCGGGCGTGAATTTTTAAAAAATCTCTGGTTCATTATAATAAGGACCGTACCGCTGATGTTCCTGGCCGGACTGCTCGGTTCGATCTTCGTAACACTGTTTCCGCTGAACAGTTTCATCGCTAGCGAATACACCTTTCCCGGTTTGTTGCTTGTCAGCCTGATAGGGGCGTTCCTGCCAGTACCCATCGCACTGGATGTGGTACTGGCTTCTGCGCTGATGGCATCCGGTCTGCCAATTGCGTACGTGATGGCATTACTCTTTACCCTGGGTACCTACAGCGTGTACCCCTTCATGATTATCTGGAAGAGTATTTCATTAAGACTCGCCGTTATCCTGTACCTGACGGTTGCCGCCGTGGGCATGGTGGCTGCCTTTGTGGCGCAGAATTACAATGACTGGGAAGTGCAGCGCATGCTGAATGTATTCGGTGAGGCACATGCTGCCGAGCTGGAAACTGACATCACAGGTGACGGTATCCGTATTTCCAGTACAGACCTGTCCAGCAGAAAGAAGAATGAGTGATCCGGCTTTTTCTAAAATCGAAGGTGATGATATTGGTCTGGTAAGACCGAATCTTTTTAGCGTGGAAGATATCTGGCCACCTTTCTACTACGGCAGGGGCATTGCCTCTGGCGATGTCAATAATGATGGTTGGGACGACATCATGGTTGCAACGGAGAAAGGTCCGCTACTTTACAGGAATAACGTCGGTAAAAATTTTACCGTGCAAAAAATAGATGTGCCGGAAATTGCCAGGCTGAATGTCTTTATAGTGGCTCTGGTGGACATTAACAATGATGGCTGGCTGGATATATTCCTGACCGCCTACCATCAGGGTAATCATTACATCCTCAGTGATAAGGGTAAATTTGAGAAGCAGAATCTGGTCAGTCTGCCGATTCGTAAAAATGCACTTGCGCTGGGTTTAACATTCGGTGATATAGATAAGGATGGCGACCTCGATGCCGCAGTCGGAAACTGGTTCTATGGCTGGCCCAGAGAAATTCCACCTGAAGCCGGCAGAAACTTTCTGTTGATCAACCAGGATGGGCATCTAACCGAGAAAAAGCTTGAAGGCATAACCGGTGAGACCCTGAGCATGTTATTTACAGATTACAACCATGATCAAAATCCTGATCTCATCGTAGCAAATGATTTTATACAGCCTGATATTTTTTATACCGGCGATGGTAAAGGTAGCCTGAAAGAAATTACGCAAGCTGATGGAATCATCCCGGTATCAACACATTCGACCATGAGTATTGACACCGGTGATATCAATAACGACCTGCAGTTAGAAATATATCTGGACCAGATTGCAGCAGGTGCCTCAGCAAAAGCCACGAGACGACTGTCACGAGGACTCCAATATTATTGTGATGATATTAAGAATGAAAAGCAGCAAAAAGACTGTAAAACGAATATAGATATTCGTGGATTTTTCAAAATTGGCAGCAAACATCAGCCTTCAGATATCAAGTACTGCAAGAGCATCACATCACCCAATGAACAAAAGGCCTGCATGGCCATGATGGTGATGAAAACTGCAGTACAGAGCAAAAAACCGGAAATTTGCAAACATATTCCGAACAAACAATCGCGTGCATCTATTCTTTGTGACAATTATTTTCAAAAGAGCGTGAAAACAACCAAGGCCGAATACAAACGCGCTATACCACAACGTCTTAACCAGAACGTTCTGTTACTGTCATGATGGTGAGGGTAAATTTGCTGACAAAGCAGAACAATATCATGTAGATATCGCTGGCTGGGGCTGGAATGCAAAATTTGCCGACCTGGATAATGATGAGTGGCTTGACCTGTATGTTGTCAATAGCACCATACGCAGGGCATTAACTAACACCAACTTCTTTTTCCGAAATCTGCAAGGAAAGGATTTCGAAGACAAAACCATGGAGTTTGGACTGGATGGTTTCATGGCAGTCTCTTCGTACACGTATCTGGATATCGATAATGACGGTGATCTCGATATTGTCACCACCTCCATTAATGGTCCTTTATGGGTTTATATAAACAACAGTGACAAATAATTCCATTAATTTTAAACTTCAGGACCAGAAGGGAAATCGGTTTGGCATAGGCAGTAAACTGGTTATTCATTATGGCCCCGATAACAAATATCACCAGATAAGGGAATTGAAGGCCGGTGGCGGTTTCATTTCCTTTGATGCGCCATCTCTACATTTTGGCCTTGGAAAACATGACAAGGTCAACAAAATAGAAATTTTCTGGTCTACAGGAGAACACCAGACCATCAATCAGTCTTTCAAGGCTGGACGCAGCTATCAGTTGGAGCGCTTATAGCATAGTCCTAACTCGAACAGAGGAGTAAAGTCTTCATTTAAAAAACTGATTGGTGCAGGATCTAAAGTTAAAAAAGTTTGTGAAGATTTAGGCAAGTGCCTGGTTAAAGGCATAAGCCATTGTGATAAGTTATTTTCAAGTAATTAACCCGGATATTTCATAGAAAACAAAGTGATCTTGGAATAGACCAGTTCAGATATTTTTTTACCTGAATTTTATTTATTCACGGCTGCGCAGTTTAACAAAGCCGTTCTGCTGAAGAATCAGCGTCTCTTAACCTGAATCATCTGAAACAAAAGAATATGTTGAGATGAATTCTCGTTTATTACTTTCTAATTTATGGGTATTTTTTTTATCTAATATTGCTGTCTAATATATTTTTTAATGATACTCTTTGCCTCAATAATTAGTACCACTATGCATAAACCTAAAAAAATATCTATACAATATCGGGAGTTTATTAATGCCGCTGAATGTTAATTTTGTTTATTTTATTTTTCTCGCATCAATATCCTCTATATCGCACTCGCAACAGATAAGCGAACAGCAGCTAAGAATACTTTTGGCGAAAAATAATATCACTCATACTAAACATCCAGATCCTGATACAACATCGTCATTATTCAGCTTAGGGAAGGCTCTATTTTTTACTAAAGCATTAAGTTTAGAAAATGACGTTGCCTGTGCCAGTTGTCACCACCCGTTACTGGCTGGCGGAGATCAGCTTGCCTTACCCATTGGCGTTATGCCAAAAAACCCTAATACATTGGGACCAGAACGAGAACTCCGCCCCGACTTGCCTGCCGATAATGGCTATCTTGATATTAACGATCATCATAATGTGCCGCGTAACAGCCCAACCACTTTTAATATTGGTTTGTATACAAGCCGAATGTTCTGGGATGGTCGCGTCGAAAAATTAGATGATGATTCGGTTTCCACCCCTGAATCAGGCTATGGTTTTGCCGACCCGAATACTGGTTCAGATATCGTTGCAGCACAGGCGCTGTTTCCTGTTGGTGCCAAGGACGAAATGCGCAATTACATCAACCAGCCCCATGATGAACAATATAAAATTCATCAAACACTCGTTACTCGTCTGTTCACAAAAAACGACAGATTTATCCGATCACCAGATAAATTCTGGCGCAACTTTTTTGAAAAGACATTTAACAAATCCTGGCAGGCTATAACATATACCGATATTAGTAAGGCGCTTTCTCATTATCAAAAATCACAGATTTTTACAAAATCTCCCTGGTCCGATTATTTAGCAGGCAATAATGACAGCCTCACAGAAAAACAAAAACAGGGTGCAGTTTTATTTTTTTCCGATATTGAAAATAATGGTGCGGGTTGTTATCAATGTCATAGCGGGGAACATTTTAGTGACGAACAGTTTCATGTACTAGCCATACCGCAAATTGGCAAAGGAAAAAATGTCGGTCGATATGGTGATGATGATTTTGGTCGCTATCTGGTAACTGGAAAACAGCAGGATAAATATGCCTTTAGAACGCCTGCATTATTAAATGTGGAACTGACCCAACCCTACGGCCACGATGGGGCTTATGAAAATCTAAAAGATATTATCAAACACCACAATTCACCTGAAACTATTTTAAATGAATCGTTAATAAAAAAACTACCTGCTAATATTCCCAACAAAAATGTAATGACCAATACTGGATATGCTTTACAGCAGCTTAAACAAAAACCGCAAACATTAAAGAAACTGAAAGTTACACTCGATAATCAACAGCTTGATGCACTTGTGGCTTTTTTACAATCGCTGACGGATCCCTGTATAAAATCTGCTAGCTGTTTACAACCCTGGCTTCCTGATGAGCAATGGCTGAAAAGAAAAGGGCTGATGATGCTGGATAAAAAATAACCGCATGCAGTCTTCTTACCAATGAAAATGAGCATCTATTCAGCGTGTTTTGAATTAAGGATACAGGTTATTGATTTATAAGGCTTCTGCAACAGGAGGTTGCATGTACTAGCCCAGGGATGGGCGTAGGTAGAACAATGCAGGAGCAATTGTCGAGAGCTTACATGGACGGCAGATATTTGCTCCTTGCAATATCTGCACTTCCCACATCCATGTGGGTCGTATTCACGCGTCCTTATAAATCAATAACCTGTACCCCCCATAAAAATTACGCTGAGTAGTTACGAAAATCATTACAATAATTTCGGATGCTTCAGCACCAGTCGTTGATTTATTTTTACTTCTTTATAGGATGAAACCTCACCATCCGGCCAGTAAACGATTCAGTTGATTGACAGGGTTCATTGCAGATAAACCAAAATGCACTTCCGCAGGGTCATTAGAAAGGTAATGACTGTTCGCCTGTATTTCTCGAAATTGTTTTATTCCTGCCTGTTCAAGCTCGATACGCGCACCTATGGCCTGTGTGTTTTTGCCTGTACCAATCAGCGAAATACTTAGATAGTTTTTAGCAGACAGGTCATTGCGATAAAACAAAGAGCGACCGTTATTATTAGTGACAAAGATATCAATATCGCCATCTCGGTCGGCATCAAAACAAACGACACCCCGTCCGAACAATCGATCGTTTATGCCACGTTGTTTTGCCTGCTCGGAAAATTTCCCCAGCCCATTATTTATGAACAAAACAGACGCATCATTAAAATATTCTGCAGCACTTTCATAATATTTTATGCCCTTGATTCCCATGCCATTCACCTGAAAAAGATCTAGCCAACCATCGTTATTAAAATCAGCAGCACAGGCGGCCCAGCCCCAGCCACCTTTTCGTACACCTGCAAAATCGGTTGCATCACTGAATTTTCCCTGACCATCATTTTTATAAAAGCGATTCCCTGATATCCCCCAATGACCTTCAGCCACTTTATTGGGGTCATTAATGCTGGCAACAAACCAGTCCATATCACCATCATTATCAAAATCAGCCGCCACCGCACCCATGCCATTTTCATCACTGATAATATTTGTGGTTATGTTTCTAAACTTGCCGTTTTTCTGGTTAATAAAAACCTGTGAATGGCCAAAATCATTGGCAAGTAATAAGTCCGGCCAGTGATCATTATTAATATCGGTAAAACTGCTAACAAAGGTGTAACGCAACAGTTTTTCAAAAGATGTTAAACCTGCCTGCTGACTGACATCTGTAAACTGCCCTTGCCCATTGTTCTGCCAGAGAAAATAGTTAGGTACAGGATGAATCATTTCCCAGTGACCAATAAATAAATCCAGATCACCATCGCGGTCATAGTCACCTAAAGACAGGGATGAATGATTTATCCCGCCGGGAATAATCAGGCCGGTTTGTTCGCTAATTTCAGTAAATTCTAACTGGCCGTTATTTTGAAATACACGTACCGGCGTGCCATCCACGCCGCCAAGTAAGATATCCAGGTCACCATCACCATCAATATCTGCCATCATTGGACCGGAGGGAATGTCCTGAGGGTAATCTGATTTCTTATAGAGTGGTCGTTTGCTGAATTTGCCATTGCCCTGATTGTGCAATATAACTGGGCTTGCCGCAGTGCCGCGAACCATCAGTAAATCGATAAACTGATCTCCATCTAAATCGCCTGATGCCACCCC
>CAVWXQ010000018.1:0-59827 GCA_963759005.1 uncultured Gammaproteobacteria bacterium | reverse complement strand
CGATAACCTGATTAACACAAGCATATCAAGTTTGTAACCTGATGCAAACACTCAGCTAAGTACAGCGCTATGCCAAAACCAGGGAAGACATTGGTATCTCTTGGTGCCACCCCGTATTACCACTGTGTTTCTCGTTGTGTACGGCGCGCGTTTTTATGCGGTGAGGATGCACTCACCGGTAATAACTTCGAACACCGTCGGCAGTGGATCGAAGATCGCCTGCTGAAATTGGGCAATATCTTCGCTATCGATATTGCCGCTTATGCAGTGATTATCCATCAGGCAATAGGCGTAGCAGCGCCAGTTAAATCAGTTGCAAACATTTCCTAATATTTCAAGCCATTTCTCACGGTCTTCATCGTCCGTATAAATAGCTTAACGTCTATCCCCTCTCGAGGTGACATGATACAAACCGCCACCAGTTCTAGTCTTAGTGGTCTTGCCATTAAGCAACTCTAGCAAAGTGCATGTGGCATGGAAAGACCTGACCCCTTGTTTTTGTGACCCCTTGTTTTTTGATCCCATTTTTTTTCTATATTATCGTTTTAAATTTCTATAAAAGTTTTCGTGTGTCCTTAAAGCTAGTAATGTCAAAATAAGTTCATCGTGGTCAATTTTATAAGCTAATAAATATTGAATATTATTCGACTTATATTTATGTACATAGACCCCTGCTAAATCACCCACTTTGAGATCACCAATTTCAGGATTGTTGATAATCTTTCTTACCGCACGATCTAAAGCGCCTTTTTCTTGTTTGTGGAGCTTTTTAACTGTTCGTGAAAAAATGCCACTTTGTACAACTTTCATCCGAATTTGTACTCGGTCACGTCATTTGATTTTTCTTCTTCTAACGCGATAAGCGTGTCTCTAACAAATCCTAATGGTAAATCAGGGTTTTCGTCTGCTAATTTTCCAATCCGTGCCCAGTATTCAATTTGTTTAGGAGGGGTTCTGTGATGTGCTTTAGCATGAGTTGTCGCCTCATTTACTAATTCATCTGATAATTTGATTGGTTTTGACATAGTAATTACTCTCTAAATAGTAAAGAAATTATAACAGGCGGGTATTCATTTGCAACCTTTAGATGTAAAAGAATACTTTATCAGCTAAGCTTCCTTTACCATCTTTATTTTATTCAACCTCTGATACAGCTACCATATAATTCTTGCCGTAATATTTTGCGCACTTCGGACATGTAGTGTAGAAAAAATATGTTTTCTTTACATGCTTTCCTTTGCTCTTTACAAATATTTCCATTTCTTTTTCCCATTTGGGTGCATTTTTATATGGCCCCTCAAAAACCTTTGTCAAATAATCCCCCGTCATATGAACCATTTCCTGACCGGGAACATCTTTATTTACTGAGAAATAATGTTCTCCAGTCCATGCGGATGGATCATAAGATAAAACAATAAAATCATTTTCATCTTTTGCTTTTACATTTTCTATGGCGCTAAATGTTTTCGGAAAGACTGATCCCATATTGATAGGAATATGGAAAATACTTCTGGTCTTTGCTTTGACAAACAGCTTGTCCTTAAAATGAAGTTCCTGTTCATCCCATCCTTCTGGTTTAAATCTTGGACAACAGTTAGTGGGATTGTCACTCATATCGTATTTAGGTAGAATATTAATTTCCATTCTCACTCTCCGTATAGTTATTCAGAGGAACTGGATTTATAAACATAACGATTCCAATCAACCGACGACGAAGGAGGTCGGTTGAATTGGTTGGTTAGGCGGGTCATTGGCAGTTTTCCCGTATAAATGTTTCTATCTCACTTATCATTTTTTCACGTTCATCGTCTGTCGGGCGCATAATATTCCCTTGGTCATCAGCAAAAGTTATAACCCCTGGTTGCTTCAGAAGGAAAAGCCGACTGCGAAGGACTTTACATTTCTCTTTAAGTGCTACCCTTCTTTTTTTAGCCTGTTATTGTTTGAATTCCCTTTCTATCTTACGTGCATCATCTCTCTGTTTTTGTTCCTGTATTAGCCGCTCTGCCCTTTCTCGAGATTGCTGGATGTCTTCTTTAGAAGGACCCGGCGCCGTTTCTATTTTCTCAGGTTTGCAATCGGCTGGTGGGCAGTCTCCATAGTGAACCTTGCCTTTTTCATCAATCCATTTATATATTTCTGCCTACGAGGTTTCGTTAAAGAACAGTAACAAAACCAGAACTAAGAAAATTCTCGCCATTTCCAACCTCCATGCATGTATTGTGTAGTAACTGCTGGTCGATGATTTTGCGAACGCCTAACTTGTTAATAACAGTAGCAACAATTCCCTCGGCAATTGCTCCTGCATTGCCCTACTACCGTCCATCCCCGGACATATGTATTTTTCTTATATATATGCACTGTAATGCCTGCTATTCTCATATTTAAGACAATAACAGGAAGATAGCTTGTTGCCAATTCATTCGGCTATTTATCGGGAAAAGCGTGTTTCAAGTCGCAGGCTTGTCGTTGTTTTCAATCCTTTATATTTTCTACTATTCGTTAATTAAATTAATACTCTGTCCGATTGCGGCGGGGCTATATATTCTTGATAAGAATATAGGTATATTAGAAAAGTGATTATGCATCAGCGCCACCATAGTGAAGTGTGAAAAAATCCAGCATTACGATGAAATCTTCGGGTTAAATAAAAAATGACAGTTTCAACAAAAAACTCCGCTATATTGTTAATACACTGCCCTGATAAACCGGGCATTGTTGTTGCGATAACAAATTTTATACACAATAACAGCGGTAATATTTTATACCTTGATCAACATGTTGATATTGAGCGCGGTGTGTTTTTTATGCGAATCGAGTGGGACCTGGCAAGCTTTGCTATTCAACCTGAGAAAATAGCTGAATATTTTCAGACTTTGGTAGCATCGCGTTATCAAATGACTTCACAGTTACATTTTTCAGACACAAAATTACGTATGGCCATGTTTGTATCAAAGATGTCACATTGTTTTTATGATTTGCTCGCACGTTATGAGAGCGGTGAATTAAATGTAGATATCCCTGTCATTATTAGTAACCATACCGATTTACAAAAAGCGGCAGAGCGACTGGATATTGATTTTTTTTGTATACCGATCACTAAGGAAAATAAAAAACAGCAGGAAGAAAAACAAAAAGATTTGTTGAAAAAATATAACATCGACTTTATTGTTCTTGCACGCTACATGCAGGTATTAAGTGATGATTTTGTAAAAGATTACCCGCAAAATATTATCAATATACATCACTCATTCCTGCCGGCTTTTCCTGGTGGTCGTCCCTATCACAGCGCCTTTGAACGCGGTGTAAAAATTATCGGTGCGACTAGTCATTACGTAACAGCAGAACTGGATGCCGGTCCAATTATCGAGCAGGATGTTGTTCGTGTTAGCCATAAAGACACGGTTGAAGATATGGTGCGTATCGGACGTGATCTGGAAAAAATCGTACTTGCTCGCGCGGTGCGCCATCATGTGCACCATGACCTGTTGGTGTACGAAAATCGAACGGTGGTGTTTGAATAGGAAAAAATATTTTCACCACAGAGGCACAGAGGTTGCACAGAGAAAAACTTTAGGTTGTTGCTCCGCCTATGGCGGCAACGATTTAAAACTCTGTGTTTCTGTGGTGAAAAGGTTTTTAAATGGTTTGGTAATACAAGATTCTGCGGGTGATTTGCCTGTGCAAAAAAGAACCAGCGTTCGGCGATTAATCCAGTATATTGCACGACAAATACCAGTGCGAATAAAACAAATAGGTTAGTCGTAAGCGCCGCGATAAGTAATGCAACCGGCACAACAAAAACCAGCACTAAAAATACCCACTTGATACTTTTAAAGAATGCGGGTTTCGCGCCGTGAAAATATTCGCGGGTGTTAAAAGAACCGCCCATTGCACCCTGTGCTTTTTGTTTGATGTTTGTATGGCGTATACCAATTGCAGTACTTAAGTTCGATTTGTATTTTATTTTTGTGTTGCGTATTAATGAAGCGACTCGAGTAATAAATGCGAATACGGTTAAGGTGATTGCCCAGCCACCATAAAAGTTAATTAAGTCAGATTCGACGTAAGAGGCAAAAGCAGTGCTTAAAGCAAAACCTGAAGCCATGCCTAATAAGGTGTAATTAATAACCGTTAATGGCGTTGCCCATTCCTGTAAAAATTTAATACAGGCATAGATCATAGCGGTACAGATAAATAAAGTAAAAGCCAACGCGGTATTGATGGCGCCAACCAGCAAAGATAAGTCGACGATAAAATCTTCACTTAATGCAAACAGTACCGGGTTCCAGCCGGTGATATGAATCATTGCATATATAAAAGTCGTAGCCATAAAAGCGGGTAATACAATAACTTCACGAGACAGCCAGGACGTTTTCCATTTGGCTGCCGAGCGCCAGGCGCGCTCCGGACGTCCAAGATGGAAAAATGAAGCAAGCAGACCGCCGGCTAAAAAGGTCAGTGCAAGCAAACTGCCGTAACCATAAAAACCGGGCGAATCCTGTACCGGCAATACTTTAATGACGGAATACAACTGACCGGTATATAAAGCCAAAAATAATCCCTGGCCAACGCCGATTAAGGTAGTTAAAAAAATTACTGAAAAAGCAGGATGCATAAATTAGATCTCTTTAAAAAATACGGGTCAATGATAATATCAATAATTAGCATAGACATAGAGACCACTGAGGACACAGAGACGGAAAAATGATGTAAAGAATCTCTAAAAACTGGAAGTAAATCCAGCTTAGCAATATGGACTATAACTCTGTGGTCTTTGTGGTCTCTGTGAACAACAATCTATATCCACTCATTCAATATGGCATGAGAGCTACAAAAATCACCAACTCATAATATCGTCTAATGTTTGTTCATCATCACCTGGCATCGGTAGCTGACGTTCTTTATTAAGCGGATTATCAACCCGCGTGAGTTCGTCTCGATGTATGGTTATGTTCGCTTTTCTGCGCGGTAAATAATGATTAGCCGGTTTAGTGCCCCACTCCGGCATTAACTGGTAACCACCGTTATCACGAATTTGTTCCGATACCATTGAATCGGGATCATTCACGTCACCAAACAAACGGGCACTGGTTGGGCAGGCTAAAACGCAGGCCGGTTTACGTTCGGCTTCGGGTAAGGTTTCGTCATAAATGCGATCAACACATAAGGTGCATTTTTTCATTACTTTCTGGTTTTCATCAATCTCACGTGCGCCATAAGGGCAGGCCCATGAACAATATTTACAGCCAATGCATTTGTCGTAATCAACTAAAACGATGCCGTCCTGTTCACGTTTGTAACTGGCGCCGGTAGGGCAAACCGGAACGCAAGGAGGCTCTTCACAATGCAAACAACTTTTTGGAAAGTGAACGGTTTGTGTGTTGGGGAATTCGCCAATTTCAAAAGTTTGTACGCGATTAAAAAAAGTACCAGTGGGGTCTTTATCATATGGATTGTAGTCAGACATGAAGCCAGCCGTGCCTGAGGTGTTCCACTCCTTACAACTGGTGACACAGGCGTGGCAACCAACGCAAACATTCAAATCGATAACTAAAGCAAGCTGAGTCATAGTTTTTCCTGTGTCGCTTTTTTGCCGGCAAAATATTTTAACCAGCGACCGCTGATAAATTTATTACGCACTTTATTGTAAGCACTGCTGCCTGCTGGCGTTTTTGCACCTGCCTTAAATTGTGGGAAAGTTTCTTCGGCTTCATCCGCACCTGCCGGGTATATTTTTACGCGCACATCATACCAGCCTGCCTGCCCGGTGACCGGGTCAGAATTGGATAGATGCTGCCCTGCTTTACTGGCAGGTAATTCTTCACTGATCAGGTGATTTAACAAAAAGCCTTTTTGAGACTCATTGGCATTTTTCTTTAAACCCCAGGTACCTTTTGCTTTACCAATAGCATTCCATGTCCATACCGTACCAGGTTCAACCGCTTCAGAATGGCGGCACATGCAACGTACTTTGCCGTGCATGGATTCGACCCACATCCATTGGCCATCATTTATGCCAGCGGCTTTGGCGGTTTTGGTATTCACGTGTAAATAATTGTGCGCATGTATCTGGCGTAACCAGGCATTTTGCGAATCCCATGAATGGTACATCGCCATGGGTCGTTGGGTAATCGCGTTTAGCGGGTACTGATGTAAGTCTGTCTGTTGCGCTTCTAATGTATCGGAATAAAAAGGCAACGGGTCGAAATGCGTATTGATGCGATCACGTAAATGATCCGGTGGTTGTTTGCCATCGGATTTTCCCAAAGCGGCTAAACGGAACTTTTGTAGTACTTCACTGTAAATATGAATATTAATCGGTTCCGCATAACGTGTCAGGCTATGACGTTTTGCCCATTCCAGATAACCTAAGTTCCAGTTACGCATGTACTGGTAAGATTTGGGTAATTCATACTGGAACACACAATTGTTTTTCTCGTACATTTCCCACTGGTTGGGATTAGGCTCACCTTTCATGAATTTTTCACCGCCCTTGCCGCGCCAGCCAGCGAGAAAACCAATACCGGAATCGGGAGCCGTTTCATAATTGATCACAAAGTCAGGGTAGTCGCGGTACTTGCGCTCGCCGTTTTCGTTAACGAATACGGGAAGCTTTAAACGTGAACCTAATTCAATTAACACTTCCTGAAAAGGTTTGCACTCGCCGGTGGGTGGCAGCACGGGAATACGAACGGAGTCTACCGGGCCATCAAATTCTGAAATGGGGCGGTCTAACATGGACATAACGTCGTGACGTTCCAGGTAGGTTGTATCAGGCAGTACTAAATCGGCGAACGCCACCATTTCTGACTGGAAGGCATCACAAACGATAAGAAAAGGAATTTTATATTCGCCCTTCTCGTCTTTATCGTTGAGCATGTCACGAACACTTTGTGTGTTCATCGTTGAATTCCATGCCATATTGGACATGAAAATCAGCATGGTATCTATTGAGTACGGGTCACCGCGCCAGGCATTTGTAATGGCATTTTGCATTAAACCGTGCACTGACAAAGGATGTTCCCAGGAAAAAGCTTTATCCAGTCGTATCGGCTGACCATCATCATCAACAAACAGATCATCCGGGTCGGCGGGCCAGCCAAGCGGCATGCCGTTTAATGGCGTATTAGGCTGAATATCATCCCAGCTTGTCGCCGTTTTAGCACAGGGTGGAATGGGTCTGGGAAACGGCGCTTTATGACGGAAACCACCGGGGCGATCAATGGTGCCAAGTATACTCATTAATATAGACATGGCACGAATGGTCTGGAAACCATTGGAGTGTGCCGCAAGTCCACGCATGGCATGGAAAGAAACCGGATTACCGGTGATATGGTCGTGTTCTTTACCCCAGGTATCGGTCCATGAAATCGGTAACTCGATTTTTTCATCACGCGCGGTAATGCCCATTTCGTAGGCCAGGCGTTTAATGGTTTCAGCAGGAATACCGGTAATTTCAGCTGCCCATTCAGGTGTGTAATCCTTAACCCGGTCAACCAGTAACTGGAATGCCGGTTTTACCGGGGTACCATCATCCAGTTTAAATTCACCTAGCAGATAAGGGTCCGAACCTTCGGTATGCATGGAAATGGGTTTGTCCAGATTCCGATCCCACCACAGTTTGTTTTGTGCATCAAAACAGCCCTCTTCCTTAGGCACTTCAAAACGGACAAACATACCATGTTCCGAGGACGTTTCATCCAGGTTCACCAATTCGGCGGAGTTGCTATAATTAATTAAAAAATCACGGTCATATAGGCCTTGTTTGATTATTTCATTAATAATGGACAGAAATAGCGCGCCATCAGTCCCCGGTTTGATTGGCACCCATTCATCCGCTATTCCGGCATAACCACTGCACACCGGGTTAATCGCAATAAACTTGCCACCCTTGCGCTTGAAATCAGCCAGAGCGATTTTCATCGGGTTGGAATGGTGGTCCTCAGCGGTTCCAATCATAATGAACAGCTTGGAGCGCTCCAGATCCGGGCCGCCGAATTCCCAGAATGAGCCGCCAATGGTGTAGATCATGCCCGCGGCCATATTCACCGAGCATAAACCACCATGCGCCGCATAGTTGGGGGTACCAAATTGTTTGGAAAATAATCCGGTAAGTGCCTGCATCTGATCGCGGCCGGTAAACAGGGCAAACTTTTTCGGGTCGGTGGCACGTATCGTCGCCAGACGCTCTTCCATAATAGAAAACGCCTTGTCCCAGGAAATTTCAACAAACTCATTATCACCGCGATTACTTTTTGGTTTGCGCATTAACGGTTTGGTCAGGCGTGCAGGTGAATACTGTTTCATAATACCCGACGCACCTTTGGCGCAAATAACGCCTTTATTCAACGGGTGCTCCGGATTACCCTGAATATAACGCACCTCACCATCACGCAAGGTAACACGAATGCCACAGCGGCAGGCGCACATATAACAGGTGGTGTTTTTAGTCTCGATGCGACTATTTTCGTCTGTCGCTGTTGAAGTCGGATTGTGAACCGGTTGAGACATAGTTTTGTCCTGATACGTTACTGTAATAAGGGTGGAGCTAGTAAAACTAATATCGACTTAATATTATCAATGATTTACTGTACTTGAATAGACAAAGTTTGGCTACACAATTAATAAAAGAGTCAGAAACATTAAAGTATTCTAATATAAATTCAGTTAATCGCCTATATTCATAATGTAGAGGGTAGATAGTGATAAGTAGTGCTTTATCCTAAATAAATCAGTTGAACCTACTGCGAACGACCAATGCACTGAATCTACAAGACTTTCTCGAACATTTTGAACTCACGCTCTTATGCATCCTGCATCCGCGGTATAACAGCATCCTTGCTGAAAACCGTATGGTGATACGTTTTCGCTCAAAATAACCGATAAAGTATCGTATATTTAACACCTTGATCGCTCTCGCTTCGATCCAACTGATTTATTTAGGATTATTCGTGCTGGTGTGCCGGCAGAATATCGGTACGGTGATTTTATCATGTTAAAAACACGCTTTTATTGTACTGACAGTTATTTAACACTGCCGTGATTTCCTGATAAATTTTAGAGTTGAATGTAAATTTATGGTCTAATTCCTTCTAATCAAAAACATGGACAACCCATTGATTTTCAGATGGATATATAAATCCATTGTTTTATTTAATATTGTCAATAATTTTTTAATCTCTGCTATAAATAGAGTAGAGATAACTGTCATTATTTCGACAAGTTAGCAACATCAAGTATTAATGTCATAAAAATAATTTTAGAGATTATTGAGATTAGGTGGGACGAATTATGAATTTAGATAACAATAAGAGCTGGTTATTAAGCATTATCGCCACGGTCGCATTGTTTACGGGCGGCAGCATTTTTTTTAGCAATGATAACGCTACAAGATCAGAAATGATTCAATTTTCAGATCTAAGTAATGCCGATGTTGATATGATTCATGCGGTAAAAGCAAGAATGCAAGATGCAAAAGATCAATCTATCAATATAGCGTTTAATTAGTTTAAGTGTAACTACTCAGCAAATTTGCCGGTAAGGGTATAACTGTTGATTTATTAACGGGTGAATATATCTGACCGCCATGGCAGAAAATTACTCCTCGACAACCGCTCCTCGACAACTGCTCCTGCGTTGCCCTGCTACCGTCCATCCATGGACATATGCGTTACCCTAGTACGAACACCACGGATGGTGTAAGTGCAGATATTGCATCGTTACATGGCTGTAACTTATTAGGGCAATGCAGGAGCTATTGCCGAGGACAAATATCTGTCCGTACATCCATGTGACATATGCGTTACCATAGCACAACCATCATCCGTATAGGTCGCTTTACGGCGTGTCGATGGTGGATGTGTCCGGTTCATGTCTTGAATTAGTACAACCCTTATCCTGGCCTGCTACATCAGATTGTCCAGGTAAATTCTTTTAGTTAGCGAGACAGCAGTGATCTGGTTTATAATTTACCGCCTTGTAAAGTAAACAATCAGGTACTTTTTGTTAGATAACACCATGTTTTATACCGAGACATTCGATGTAATAGTGATAGGTGGCGGCCACGCAGGTACTGAAGCCGCGCTGGCGGCTGCTCGTATGGGTGTTAAAACCCTGTTGCTGACACATAATATTGAAACCCTGGGCCAGATGAGCTGTAACCCGGCTATCGGTGGTATCGGTAAAGGCCACCTGGTGAAAGAAATTGATGCCATGGGTGGCGTCATGGCAAAAGCGGCTGATCGCGGCGGTATTCAGTTTCGTATTTTAAACAGTCGTAAAGGTCCTGCCGTACGTGCTACCCGTGCTCAGGCTGATCGGGTTTTGTATAAAGCGGCGGTTCGTGAAACGCTGGAAAATCAGCCCAACCTTTCCTTATTTCAACAGGCCGTAGATGACTTAATTGTTGAAATCATTGATGGTGAAGAGTGTGTAACGGGTGTTGTTACACAAATGGGACTTAAATTTAAAGCTAAGGCTGTGGTGCTTACCGTGGGTACATTCCTCGGTGGTCTGATTCATATTGGTGAAAAGAATTTTTCCGGTGGTCGTGCCGGTGACCCGCCTTCTATAACCTTAGCGAATCGATTGCGCGATTTACCGTTTCGCGTAGAGCGTTTAAAAACCGGTACACCACCTAGAATCGATAGCCGGTCAATAGATTATTCTGAGCTGGCTGAGCAGCCCGGTGATACACCCTTACCGGTTTTTTCTTATACCGGTAAGGTGGCAGATCACCCCGAACAGATTAGTTGCCATATTACTCACACTAATGAAAAAACCCATGACATTATTCGTCAGGGCTTGCATCGTTCACCTATGTACAGTGGTGTAATTGAAGGTATCGGGCCGCGTTACTGCCCTTCTATAGAGGATAAAGTGGTGCGTTTTGCTGATAAAGATTCGCACCAGATTTTTATCGAACCGGAAGGCTTAACCACCAACGAAGTTTATCCAAATGGTATTTCCACCAGCCTGCCGTTTGATATGCAGTTTGAATTTGTACGTTCGATGAAGGGTTTTGAAAACGCTCATATTACCCGCCCCGGTTACGCTATAGAGTACGATTTTTTTGATCCGCGTGATTTAAAAGCCTCATTAGAAACAAAATTTATAAAAGGTTTATTTTTTGCCGGTCAAATTAACGGCACTACAGGTTATGAAGAGGCAGGTGCGCAAGGCTTGTTGGCAGCGATAAATGCGGCGCGCCTGGTTCAGGAAAAAGAGCCATGGACTCCAACTCGTGATAAAGCGTACATTGGCGTTTTAGTGGATGACCTGGTAACACTTGGCACACTGGAGCCCTATCGTATGTTTACCTCACGCGCAGAATACCGCCTGATTTTGCGTGAAGATAATGCGGATTTACGATTAACTGAAGTTGCACGTGACATGGGATTAATAGATGATGAACACTGGCAGCAGTACTCGGTAAAACGTGAAGCCATAGAAAAAGAGCAGCAACGATTATCCGAGATGAATGTGCAACCAGACTCCGCGGCCGGAAAAGCCTTTTCGGCCAAACTGGCCAAAGATGGAATAAAGCGGCCTCTGACGCGTAATTATAAAGCTGCTGAGTTATTACGCCGCCCGGAAATTGATTATGCAGGATTAACCGAAATCATCGGAAAAGCCGAGGGCGTTACTGAAAAGGTTGCCGAACAGGTAGAGATACAGGCGAAATATTCTGGTTACCTCGACCGCCAGTTAGATGAGATTGAAAAAGCCAAACGTCATCAACAAACGACAATTCCGAATGTTATCGATTATGCAACGGTGCGCGGATTGTCAGCAGAAGCGCGGCAAAAACTTAGTGACCATCGTCCAGAAACAATTGGACAGGCCGGGCGCATTCCGGGTATTACGCCAGCAGCAATTTCTTTATTAATGGTCCACCTTAAAAAGTCAGCGTATTGATATTGTCGACTTATGCTGCGCTTTTGCACCGGCATAGCCAAACTGCATACATAACATCTAGCCATGCACTAAAACAGGCAAAGCGGTAAACTTGGCATTTTAGCTATCCTTGAGTTTTACGTGAAAGAGCCGCTACGCCAACAACTCCAGTTTGGCCTTAAACAAATGGGTCTGCATTATTCAGTGGAAGAGCAGCAAAAGCTGGTTCACTATATACAGCTAATTGCGCGCTGGAATAAAACCTTTAATCTGACCGCTATTCGTGATGTCGAGGAGATGGTGAGTAAACATCTTCTGGATAGTCTGGTAGTGCAGCCTTATATAGAAGGTTCAATAATATTGGACGTGGGTAGCGGGGCTGGTCTGCCGGGCATTCCCTTTGCCATTACTTCGCCGGATAAACATTTCGTATTAATTGATAGTAACGGTAAAAAAACCCGGTTTTTGATGCAGGCAAAGATTGATTTAATGCTGGACAACGTTGAAGTGATCAATCAGCGGGTAGAAGATTATCAACCCGCTCGACATGGACATAGGATATACTTCGACGTGATAACGGCTCGCGCTTATGCCGCTACCGATGATATCTTGAGTAGCACGTCGCATTTGCAAACTGAAGACACCCGCATACTGGTTATGCAGGGTAAGCTGGATCAGCAGATTGGCAATAATCAGTATGCGCTCATCGAATCACATACGCTCGATGTCTATGGTCTGGACGCCGAGAGGCATTTACTGGAAATTAAGAAGGTTTAACTAAATAAAGTAATCCTAAGATGTCAAAAGTACTCGCATTAGCAAATCAAAAAGGCGGCGTTGGTAAAACCACTACCAGTGTAAACCTGGCGGCATCTCTGGCGGCGACCAAACGTAAAGTATTATTAATTGATCTTGATCCGCAGGGCAATGCCACCATGGGTGTGGGTGTCGATAAATACGCGCTTGAGAAAACCTTTTGTGATTGCTTACTAGAAGGCCTGGATGCGCATGACGTGGTGCAACATATTGAAAATGTCGGCATCGACCTGTTGCCTGCTAATGCGGATATGACGGCGGCAGAAGTCGATTTAATGCGCGCCGACAACGCGGAGCAACGCCTTAAAACCAGTATTGCACCCATAGTGGGTGAATATGATTATGTATTAATTGATTGTCCTCCTGCATTGAACATGCTCACCTTAAATGCCCTGGTGGCGTCAGATGGTGTGATTATTCCCATGCAGTGTGAATATTATGCGCTGGAAGGGTTGACCGCGTTAATGGAGACCATTGATCAGGTGCGCTCGTCGGTTAATCCCGATTTAAAGATTGAAGGTTTACTGCGTACCATGTTTGATACGCGTAACACATTGGCCAATGACGTGTCCGCACAATTAATAGAGCATTTTGGTGATCGCGTATACCGCACCATTGTGCCACGTAACGTGCGACTGGCTGAAGCGCCAAGTTATGGACTGCCGGCATTGTTATATGAAAAAACGTCACGCGGCGCGCTGGCTTATTTAGCATTGGCGGGTGAAATGTTACGACGTGAGAGCCACGCAAAAGCGGCATTACTTGCTCAGAATTATTAAGGCAGCTCTGGTTATATGATAAATTCTGGTGATGCCCAAAAGTCAGAATCAAGGCATTGCTTTGAAAGCATGCTTATTGTATGGTGGAAAGCAATAACGTAAGGTTTAATTTGTTATGGCTGTAAAGAAAAAAGGCTTGGGTCGTGGTTTAACAGCACTATTAGGTAACAGTGATGTTGAGTCCATGATGGAAGCAAAAACGGATGATGAGTTACGCCATATAGATGTTGACCTGATTGAGCGTGGTCCGTGGCAGCCACGCGAACATTTTGATGAAGAATCCCTGCAGGAGTTAGCCGACTCTATTTCCACGCAGGGTGTGGTTCAGCCTATCGTCGTTCGAGAAAAAACCGGCCTGGATGGTAAAGGGCGTTTCGAGATTGTAGCTGGTGAGCGTCGCTGGCGTGCTTCACAAAAAGCCGGTTTATCGAAGGTTCCCGCCGTAATAAAGAGCTTTGATGACCAAACGGCAGCCGCGGTTTCACTTATAGAAAATATTCAGCGCGAAAACTTAAACCCGCTGGAGGAGTCAAGCGCGCTAAGGCGTTTGATTGATGAGTTTGAGATGACGCATCAACAGGTTGCCGACACCGTCGCACGTTCACGCGCCTCAGTGAGCAACCTGTTGCGCCTGCAGGATTTAAACCCTGACGTTAAAACTTTGTTGGCGATACGTGATATAGAAATGGGTCATGCGCGAGCATTACTGGCTATTGACGGCTTGGAGCAAAGCCGTATTGCTAAAGATGTTGCCAGAAAAGGTTTATCGGTACGTGAAACCGAGGCCTTAATTCGAAAAATATCAACGCCGGCTAAAAAATCAAAACCTGCTGGTAAAGACCCGGACATTATCAAGCTGGAAGAACGTTTAACAGAATATCTGGGTGCGCAGGTCCAGATAAAGCAAAAGGGTAAAGGTAAGGGCGCTCTGGAGATTGCTTACTCCAGTTTAGATGTGCTTGAGGGTATTTTGAGTAAAATTGAATCCTGAGTATGGCAAGAGCCTGTTTCAAGCCTCAGTATAAGATTTTACTGCTATAGAATTGTCTAATGACAGGATTCATTCCTTGACCTTAAATGGCCCTCTCTTATATAATTCGCGCGCATTCTAAATCCTTCGCCAGTCGTTTTTTCATTATAAATAGCGTATTGACGTTGGTTGAAATGCACAAATACTATGCAACAAGATCAGGAAAGGTCGCTAAATCGAGCAGATTCTGAAAAGCGGCCAGCGCTGCGATCAGACCTGCAACAGCGAGATCTGGAACAGCAAAATCAGCTCTCTCGACAGCAGGCGTTTCGATTTATTTTAATGCAGCTGCTGGCAACGATTATGTTGTCTGCTATTTTGCTTTTCTTTGGTCGCGTAGTCGCTTATTCGTCGCTTTTAGGAGGGCTGATTGCAACGCTGGCAAATGCCTGGTTTGCATTAAAAGTTTTTCGAGTAAAACCGACAGTAGCAGCAGAAACCTTGCTGACAACGTTTTATGTTGGCGAGATTTACAAATTTATATTTACCGGCGCAATGTTTATTATTGCGTTTGTTTTGATAAAGCCGATTAGTGTCGTTGCTTTATTTGTTACCTACTTTTTTATACATATGACACCTGCAGTGGTGAATGTCCTGGCTAAAGACACCATCAGCAGTGTAAAAGATAAAGAGAAATAACTATGGCTGGTGAAGCCTTAACAGCAAGTCAATATATTAAGCACCACTTACAGAATCTTACTTATGGCAAGGTTCCTGAAGGTTATGACCACGCTGGCTCATGGGGTTTTGCGCATTCAGCGCAGGAAGCCAAAGAAATGGGGTTCATGGCTATTCATGTAGATACCATGTTCTGGTCTATTCTTTTAGGTGTTTTATTTCTATTTGTCTTTCGTAAGGCCGCTAAATCTGCCACTGAAGGTGTGCCCGGCGGATTACAAAATTTTGTAGAGTGGGTTATCGAGTTTATTGATAGCAGTGTTCGTGGTTCGTTTACCGGTAAAAATCCGCTGGTTGCGCCGATGGCGTTAACACTGTTTATCTGGATTTTGTTAATGAATCTAATGGATCTGGTGCCGGTTGACTGGTTGCCTCAGGTAGCAGGTGTTGTTGGCTCTTCCGTTTTTGGTGTGGACCCGCATCATGTGTTTTTCCGCGTCGTTCCAACAACGGATCCAAACGCGACATTTGGCATGTCTTTAGCGATATTCGCTTTAATGCTTTACTACAGCATTAAAATCAAAGGCATAGGCGGTTTCATGGCGGAGTTAACCATGCAGCCGTTTGAAGCAAAAAGCTTGCCGATTAAAATTTTATTTATTCCAATTAACTTTTTCCTTGAGTTTGTTGGTCTGATTTCTAAACCAATTTCTTTATCGCTGCGTTTATTCGGTAACCTGTACGCTGGTGAAATGATCTTTATTTTGATCGCATTATTATTTAGCAGTGGTATTGGGCTGGGTATTTTTGCCGGCATGTTGCAATGGGCGTGGGCAGTGTTCCATATCCTGATTGTAACGTTGCAGGCATTCATATTTATGACGCTGGCGGTTGTATATATGGAAATGGCTCACCACGCTCACTAGTTACTGCATTAGTCAGCTATTAACACAGGCACAGAAACAGATTTTTAACTTTTAACATTTTTTAAATTAGGAGATCACAATGGAAGCTTCATTGTTATATATCGCAGGTGCAATGCTTTTGGGTTTAGGTGCATTAGGCGCTGCTGTAGGCATTGGCATTTTAGGTGCTCGTTTTCTTGAAGGTATCGCACGCCAGCCTGAGTTGCTGCCAATGTTGCGTACCCAGTTTTTCATTGTAATGGGTCTGGTTGACGCGGTTCCAATGATTGGCGTAGGCATCGCTTTCTACATTCTGTTCGCCGTTATTTAACACCCCGGTTTTAATAAGACATGGTTTTATAACGTATTAAGAATAAAAGAGAAAGCGGAGTTCATTTATGAACATTAACCTAACCTTAATCGGTCAATCGATTACCTTCGCATTGTTCGTCTGGTTTTGCATGAAATTTATATGGCCACCTGTTATGGGTGCGCTAAATGCTCGTCGCAAAGAAATTGCTGATGGTCTGGCTGCAGCTGAACGCGGTCAACACGAACAGGAATTAGCTGAAAAACGTGCAACTAAACATATAAAAGAAGCAAAAGGCCAGGCTGCAGACATCATTACACAAGCGCAGAAACGTGCTGGTGAAATAGTAGAAGAAGCAAAAGGCAGTGCCAAAACAGAAGCGGAACGGATTGTTACTGGTGCAAATGCTGAAATTGAGCAGGAAATTAACCGCGCACGTGAACATCTACGTCAGGAAGTTGTTGTTCTGGCAATAGCTGGTGCTGAAAAAGTACTCAAACGTGAAGTTGATAAAACTGCTCATGCCAGTGCTTTGAATGAACTGGCAACACAACTTTAAGCGCGCACGATTCTAGGAGGAAATGGCATATGTCAACTTTCACTACTGCAGCAAGACCTTATGCAAATGCCGTTTATGATCTTGCTCATGAAACAGGTGCGTTAGATTCATGGAGTGACGCTTTAGCAAATCTTACGGCGGTCGTCAGCGACGCGCAAATGAGCAAACTGCTAGATGATCCTGGATCAGGCAAAAACCAGAAAGGTGAGCTGATAATTCAGGTTTTGGCTGACAAATTAAACGAGCAGCAACAGAACCTTGTCAAAGTAATGGCAGAGAATGGCCGTTTAAAATTAATGCCTGATGTGTTAGAGCAGTTTGAAGTGGCTCGCGCAAAAGCAGAAAATAAAATTGAAGCGGAAGTAATTTCAGCTTTTGAATTATCTGCTGAACAAGAAAAAACATTAGTTAAGACTTTAAAGAATAAACTTGGCTGTGATATTACGTTGACCACATCAATTGATGAATCATTGATTGGCGGAGTAATCATCAAAGCTGGTGATACTATTATTGACGCGTCAATGAAATCGCAACTTGATTCACTCGCGCTTTCATTAGGACGATAAGAGGCACAAAATGCAACTCAATCCATCAGAAATCAGTGAACTGATTAAATCACGAATTAAAAACTTTGATCATAAAGTTGAAGCTCGTACAGAAGGTACCATCGTTAGTCTGAAAGACGGTATTGTTCGAATTCACGGCCTTGCCGATGCTATGCAGGGCGAGATGATCGAATTACCCGGTGATACTTTCGCTTTGGCTTTAAACCTTGAGCGCGACTCTGTCGGTGCTGTTGTTTTAGGTAGCTATGGTCATTTGACTGAAGGTGATACCGCAAAATGTACCGGACGCATTTTAGAAGTACCGATTGGTAATGAGATGTTGGGTCGTGTGGTTGATGCATTGGGTATGCCTATCGATGGCAAAGGTCCGATCGATGCAAAACTAACCGCTCCAATTGAAAAAATTGCACCAGGTGTGATTGAGCGTAAGTCAGTTGATCAGCCAGTTCAAACCGGCCTGAAGGCGATTGATGCCATGGTGCCTGTTGGTCGAGGTCAGCGTGAACTGATTATTGGTGACCGTCAAACCGGTAAAACAGCAGTAGCCATTGATGCCATAATCAATCAGGCAAATACCGGTGTGAAATGTATCTATGTAGCCATTGGTCAGAAAGCTTCAACCGTTGCAAACATTGTTCGCAAATTGGAAGAACACGGTGCGATGAAGCATACAACTATCGTTGCAGCGAGTGCGGCTGAGTCTGCTGCCATGCAATATATCGCGCCATACTCTGGTTGTAGCATGGGAGAATATTTCCGTGACCGCGGTCAGGATGCCTTAATTATTTATGATGATTTAACCAAGCAGGCCTGGGCCTATCGTCAGGTGTCATTGTTATTACGTCGCCCACCGGGTCGAGAAGCGTACCCGGGTGATGTATTTTATCTGCATTCACGTTTATTAGAGCGTGCATCACGGGTAAATGCTGACTACGTAGAAAAATTTACCAACGGTGAAGTTAAAGGTCAGACCGGTTCATTAACGGCACTGCCAATTATTGAAACCCAGGATGGTGACGTATCGGCCTTTGTACCAACTAACGTAATATCAATTACTGATGGTCAGATTTTCCTTGAGTCAGATTTATTTAATTCCGGAATTCGACCAGCGATTAATGCGGGTCTGTCCGTATCACGTGTAGGTGGTGCAGCGCAAACAACCATCATCAAAAAATTAGGTGGCGGTGTTCGTCTGGTGCTTGCTCAATATCGTGAGCTGGCAGCTTTTGCTCAATTTGCATCTGACCTTGATGACGTAACACGTGCACAGTTAGAACTGGGTGAGCGTGTAACTGAATTGATGAAACAAGCGCAGTATTCACCATTATCAGTAGCTGAAATGGCGTTTTCATTATATGCGGCCAATGAAGGTTACCTTAACGATGTTCCTGTTAACAAAGTTGTAGCATACGAAGCAGCGATGCTAGCAGACATGAAGAGTAATCACGGTGCCTTAATTGCACAGATTAATGAGTCAGGTGATTACAATGATGATATTACAGCGGCGATGAAATCAGCACTAGACAACTTTAAAGCGAATGGTGTTTATTAATAGATAAAAACAATAGTCCGCAACTAAAATGCTGGGAGCAATTTTGAGCGCACGATAGTGCGACTGGTAGAGTGAAGCGCAGGACAGCGCGAAGTAATAACGCGAAACACGCAAATTGTTAAAAACTAAAAAATGTTTTTTCGCGTATTTTGCGATGCCTGCAGGATGTAGGTAAGGGGCGATAGCATATGTACAGGAAGTACAGTATTAGGGCAATGCAGGAGCAATTGCCGAGGATGCAGTAGCTTTATTCGTGGATCAAGATGTTTTTGAATTTAAATATTCATATTGAGACTAATTAGAGATTAATTATGGCAGGCGCTAAAGAAATACGCAGCAAGATCAAAAGTGTTCAAAATACACAGAAGATCACAAAAGCAATGGAAATGGTTGCGGCCAGTAAAATGCGTAAAGCACAGGATCGTATGCGTGCATCACGCCCTTATGCGGATAAAATGTGTACCGTGTTAAGTCACCTTGCGCAGGCACATTGTGAATACAAACACCCCTATTTGCAGGTTCGTGAAGAGGTAAAACGTGTTGGTTATATTGTGGTTTCAACAGATCGTGGATTATGTGGCGGTTTGAATACCAACATGTTTAAAGCAGCTGTAAATGAAATGGCTGACTGGCAGGCAAAAAATGTAGAAATTGATTTATGTACCATTGGTAAAAAAGCATCATCATTCTTTTCACGTTTTAGTGGCAATATTATTTCACAAACAGCTAACCTGGGAGATCAGCCATCCAATGAAGGCTTGATTGGTACAGTGAAAGTCATGCTGGACGCCTATGATGAAGGAAAAATTGATCGTCTATTTCTGGTCAGCAATGTGTTTGAAAACACCATGACGCAGACACCAACTATTCAGCAGTTAATACCTGCTAGCGGTGATATTGATACCGAGCTGGATCATCACTGGGATTATATGTATGAGCCTGATACTAAATCCATTATTGACGCATTAATGATGCGTTTTATTGAGGCTCAGGTTTATAAGGGTGTGATTGAAAACATCGCCTGTGAAATGTCAGCACGTATGATTGCTATGAAGAGTGCGACCGATAACGCAGCAGATATTATTAAAGAATTACAAACGATTTACAATAAAGCGCGTCAGGGTGCGATTACTCAGGAAATTTCCGAGATTGTCGCCGGTGCGGCAGCCGTTTAATACAGCTATTGTGATTAAATCGCAACAGACTAATCCAGACAGAATTTAAAATTTAAGCATATTTACGAGGATAAGATCATGAGTACCGGAAACGTAGTAGAAATTATCGGCGCGGTTATCGACGTCGAATTTCCACGGGACTCCATTCCTAAAGTTTATGACGCGCTCAAACTTGATGAAACAGGTTTGACCATGGAGGTGCAGGCGCAACTAGGTGATGGTGTGGTTCGTGCGATTGCCATGGGACCCAGTGACGGTTTACGTCGAGGTATGGAAGTTAGAAACACGGGTGATGCGATTCGTGTACCTGTCGGCCCGAAAACATTAGGCCGTATCATGGATGTATTGGGTAACCCGATTGATAACCAGGGCGAAATTGGTAACGAAGAAACAATGCCAATACATCGTAAGCCACCTCTTTTTGAAGAACAGTCATCTGCTGCTGAAATTCTGGAAACCGGTATTAAAGTTATTGACCTGGTTATGCCAATCGCCAAGGGCGGTAAAATTGGACTGTTCGGCGGTGCGGGTGTAGGTAAAACGGTAACCCTGATGGAACTAATTCGTAATATTGCTGTTGAGCACTCAGGTTTCTCAGTATTTGCCGGTGTAGGCGAACGTACTCGTGAAGGTAATGATTTCTATTACGAAATGCAGGAAGGCGGTGTACTTGATAAAGTGGCACTGGTTTATGGTCAAATGAATGAGCCACCAGGAAACCGTCTTCGTGTTGCGTTAACCGGTTTGACCATGGCGGAACATTTCCGTGATGAAGGCCGTGACGTATTGATGTTCGTGGATAATATTTATCGTTATACCCTGGCGGGTACAGAAGTCTCAGCACTATTAGGTCGTATGCCATCGGCGGTAGGTTACCAGCCAACACTGGCAGAAGAAATGGGTGTACTTCAGGAGCGGATTACCTCAACCAAAACCGGTTCGATTACCTCATTCCAGGCAGTTTATGTTCCCGCAGATGACTTGACGGATCCATCTCCTGCTACCACCTTCGCCCATCTTGACGCGACATTAGTGCTATCACGTCAGGTTGCTGAGTTAGGTATTTATCCTGCGGTGGACCCCCTGGACTCGACTTCACGTATTCTTGACCCACTGGTGATTGGTGCAGAACACTATGAAATAGCCCGTGGCGTACAGGGTATATTGCAACGTTATAAAGAATTAAAAGATATCATTGCGATTCTGGGTATGGATGAATTGTCTGACGAAGATAAACAGGCAGTAGCCCGTGCACGTAAGATCCAGCGTTTTCTGTCACAGCCATTTTTTGTTGCTGAGGTTTTCACCGGTGCACCGGGTAAATATGTTTCACTGAAAGATAACCTGGCTGCATTTAAAGCAATTCTTGATGGCGAGCATGATGATTTGCCAGAGCAGGCTTTCTATATGGTTGGCGGTATAGAAGAAGCAATCGAAAAAGCCGGGACTTTGTAGACAAGAGAGTACTCAGATATGGCAATGACAATGCATGTAAACATAGTAAGTGCTGAAAGCGAAATTTATTCGGGCACGGTAATCCAGGTGTTTGCGCCCGCTGAAATGGGAGAAGTGGGTGTTATGCCTCGCCATGCACCGATGTTGTCTACCTTAAAAGCAGGAGTTGTTCGTGTTATCCCGCAGGACGGTGAAGAGCAGACATTTTTTGTTAGCGGTGGCATTTTAGAAATTCAGCCACATGTAGTAACCATTCTTTCTGATACCGCGTTACGCGCAGCGGATATTGATGAGGCTGCTGCGCAGGAAGCAAAATCACGTGCAGAAGCGGCGATGAAAGATAAAGCTTCCGATATGGATTATGCAAAAGCTAAATCTGAATTAATAGAAGCGGTTGCTCAAATTGAAGCATTGAAGAAGATTCGCAAGAAAAAGTAATTACCTGCAGATGGTCTACTATTAAAAGGTCGAATTCGGAAGAATTCGGCTTTTTTTATGTACAGGATGTACGGTATACCGCAAGGAGCCAGGGAGGCGGTGCGGATATGTACAGGATGTACGGGCTGAAAATTGCTCCTGCAATTTCCGCACTTCCCACGTCCATGTGGGCGTATACCGCAAGGAGCCAGGGAGGCGGTGCGGATATGTACAGGGTGTGCGGTATATTGTCGGGATAACAGTGATAAAAGAATTCTCAGTGCCTCTCTGCTTATAGCTGTTATGTATTTGAAACTTAGAGATTATTAAAATGAATTTATCCGTTATTATATTAGCTGCTGGCGCAGGCACTCGCATGCGGTCGTTAAAACCAAAAGTGTTACATAAGCTTGCCGGTATTCCGATGCTTGAGCATGTTTACAACACCAGTAAAACGTTAGGCGCGAAACAGATTCAGCTGGTTTATGGCCATGGTGGAGATTTATTAAAACAACGATGCCAGCATTTTGATGTGGAATGGTGTTTGCAGGCAGAGCAGTTAGGCACAGCACATGCTGTGCAACAGGCAAGTCCTAATATCGATGATGATGCCGTTGCGCTTATCTTGTATGGTGACGTGCCTTTAATTAAAGCGGAAACACTGGAAATCCTGGTAAAAAAGGTGAGTGCGAATAATATTTCGTTATTAACCGTAAACCTTGATGAGCCTGCAGGTTATGGCCGTATCGTAAGGGACAATAAAGATGCCGGCAAAAAAGTTGTAGCTATTGTTGAACACAAAGATGCCACGGATAAAATCAAACAAATAAAAGAAGTAAACACCGGAATACTTGCAGTAAGAGCCGCTTATCTGAATGAATGCCTGAATAAAATCGATAATAACAATGTGCAGGGAGAATATTATTTAACCGATTTGATCAAACTGGCAGTTGATGACGGCAATAAAGTGTTGACCACACAAGTTGAGCACAGTTATGAGGTTGAAGGCGTTAATGACAGAAAGCAACTGGCCAGGCTGGAAAGAATTTTCCAGTACGGTATCGCAGAAAAGTTATTAACTGATGGTGTCGGCCTTGCTGATCCACAAAGAATTGATGTGCGCGGTGAGTTGAATGTTGGTAATGACAGTTTTATCGATGTTAACTGTATATTTGAGGGTGAAGTAAATTTAGGTACAGGGGTAATGATCGGTGCAGGTTGCGTGATAAAAAACAGTACGATTGCGTGTGACTGTATTATTAAACCCTATTCTGTCATCGAAAACGCCATTATCGACAAGCAGGCAGAAGTCGGTCCTTTTGCTCGAATTCGCCCTGGTGCGCACTTAAAAGAAAACAGCCGGGTAGGCAATTTTGTTGAAATTAAAAACACGGTGCTAGGTGAAAACAGTAAAGCCAGTCATTTAAGTTATTTGGGTGATAGTGAAATAGGTAGAAATGTAAATATTGGTGCCGGTACAATTACCTGTAATTATGATGGCGCGAATAAATTTAAAACTATCATCAAAGACGGGGCTTTTATTGGTTCGGATACACAGCTGGTGGCACCGGTAACCGTTGGAGAAAATGCGACAATTGGCGCAGGTTCTACCATAACAAGAGACACCGAAGATAACTGTTTAACGCTAAGTCGCAGTCCGCAAAAGCAAATTAAAGACTGGGTACGCCCGGTAAAAAAACAGGATTAAGATATTCTGATGGCGACGTTCCTGTAAAATAGCAATAAATATAAAAATAATTTTATTTTTTTGCACCGCCGTGGTGCATGAATTAATCATGGAGATACGTAAGCAGTTGTTTTTATTGCTTTTAAGTAATCGCTGTTATATCGAAAAAAATGCAATTCGATTGGATATATTAGTTGCATATCTCTAAAATTAAGTTCCCGCATTTATTGTGAACAGAGGATGCTCGTTTTGGACGTGATTATGAATTCAGAAACAAATTTTACATTCCCGGAAAGACGTGCAATTGATGAACGTCAGATAGCGCTACAGCATATTTGCCTGCAACTGGCATCACTGGGTTATCGTTGTCAGTTAAGTTCTGACCGTGGTTATCTTGCTGTAGCTAACAGCCTGCTAAAGAATTATACAGCACAACGCCAGTTGCTGGCAGAGTATCGTTGCCCTGCAGACCAACGCATTCAGAATTTTTTAAATGATTATTTTAAACGTAACGGCGTCGATGTTAATATTAAATTACCGGGGGAAACCTTTAGTTTAAATGAAGAAGGCATCGCGCGCGAATTGTCACTTCCTTACAATGGTGATACTTATAAATCTGACTTAATTGAATCATATCGTTTAATCCAGGGCGTATTGCATAATCCGAAAAATGATCGCCGTACTACATCCGGTGTATTTCATATTGTAGAAGGTGGTTTACCGATACCGGCAGACAAAAAAGCCGTACCGGTTGATGTGTATGCCAATTTATTGCAGGTAGCACTGGATCCACCAACAGAATTAATGAGCCTGCCGATTGCCAGTGAACACGAAAAACCAGTCGACATGTGGGTTTCATTATTATTACGGCCTATCGTACGACCGGAAGTCGAAGGCGTGTTACCAGAAAAAAGTCTGGAAACACGATTTTTTGCTCCCGGCACACTGGTATCCAACCTCGACTTTGTGGAATCAATTTTTGGTAATGGCGGCGATCCCTTCCTCGCAGAAAACGATGCGGCGCTGGATATTGACCATTGGACCGGGCATAGCGGATGTGTCATTTTAGCACCGCACTTAACAAAATTGACTAAAAAAGCACTAGGTCTGCCGCATTATGATGATGCCACTGAGCGCCAGCGAGCTGACGGTATGTGCTGGAATAAAGATGAAGAACTTTATAATGAGGGCGGTGCCTTCAAAGTAGTTTGTAGAGATATGGATGGGGTGATTGTTACCATCATTGCAGATAATTATTTCGGTTACAGTAAAAAAGAAATTAAGTCGCAGATCAGCTATTCAGCAAATCTGTTTGGCGGCGTAGAAGAAGAGCATTCAGGTGGTGCGGTCGCTTTTCCACGATTCAATTTAGGTAATTATTATTTACCGAAGGTTGAAGCTGGCATGAGTAAGCATACGTTCCAGCGATTGTGCAAACAGTTAGAAGGGGGTATCACAGTAAGGCCTGAAGGTTATGCAGTAGACAATCAGTTTACTGACATTGTTTATATTCCTGAAGATGCACATGTTGATATGGAGAAACTGGAGATAAGCTGGTCTAACGATGGAAAAAAACAGAAAATTAAACTACGGGTAAAACATACCTATGTATATCCCAGTGGTTTCAAAGTGCATCTTGAGAAACACCCGCATGCACCGAGCTGGCGTTTGTTAGGCACACTGGGTGAAGGCACCTTTTGTCACAAGCCAAGCACGGTATCGGGTGGTGGTAAATCTGAAATTTCGAAATCGATTCAGGACTCAATGATATCCGGCCCAATATTTGTTGGCGATTTCGAAGAAAACCTGGACCAGGTCGAAGCCATATTTAATTATGATTTTTCAAAGCGTCGTCGTGACAGCTCGACCAATGATAATCGAAATGTATTGACCAGCAAACGTAGTTTAGGCTCGGTGATCCGTTTATTAACACCTTCAGCAGAAACCTATACTGATGAATATAACCAGTGGCTGGAAAGTCTACCGCAACATATACTGGCGTTAGTTTTTTTGATCAAACGTTTCTATAAAAAAGAATGGCGTAAAAACTGGCGTAAACATTTTTCAGTGGATGAGGTAAACGGTTATCCCGGCCATGAATTAAAGTACGACGGCCGAAAAATGGTCACCAGTTATTTACGTGTTGGTGTGCGCGATGATGGTACCTGGCGTATTTACAAATTACGCCAGGATTTTGTCGCTGCAACAAAAGTGCAGACGGAAGATGATATAACCGCCTCTACCGTGGTGCCGGTAAGTTATGTAGAAGGTGAACTCAACAAGCGATATAAAAATCCGAGTATCAAGATGGTGAAGAACTGTGAAAATCGTTTATTTCAACGTCCGGATGATGCCATTATCCGTGGCCATGATACGCAGACAGAAGCAGATCTTGCTGAGCCAGGAAACTTTATATCTAATTTTGAACCACTTACCAGTGATGACGCACGTGAGCTGGTAGAAGATGCGATTCATTTTCAGGAATATTCTTTGCCGATGCAGACCTTGATTCACAAAGCAGCGAAGGCAGATGGTAAGTATTTTGTATCGTCAGCACATCCTCGGGTTGTCGATGGTGCACACACTAAAAACGTCCGATATTTACAAAAACGGCCTGACCTGGCAAACCCCAGAAATTTATATCTTGCCCGGGTGGGCACTCGTTTATCGCGAGGTTTGTCATTAGATCAGCCAGTACACTTTCCGGTAAATGCAGTATTGCAGGGACGCCGGAATAACCCGGAAGATAAAAAGGCTGGAATTCGTCCTCTGGCTGTTTACAACCCGATTCACTACCAGGAATTGCCTGAATTATTTATGGACCTGATTTGCAGCCTGACAGGTAAATCACCGTCAACGACGGGTGCAGGATCTGAAGGCGCTTTAACGAAAGGACCATTTAACGCGCTTTCTACCACGGCAGATCTAAATAACGCACTGGTATCATTTATTTTATGCGATTATGCAGGTTACTCTTCGGCGGCTGGTTACATCGGTCGGCATCGACGAGTTGATCATGATATCAGTATGTTAATCCCGGAAATATGGTGTCGACTGCCAATACAACAACGCGACCCTAAGTATTTAATAGAACACGGGCACCTGGAAAAAATTGAAGATTTTGAGTATGAAGGCAGCATGATTCATGCCAGTCGGCTAGGTTACCGCATTACTGAAAAATTTGTACACGCATTCTTCGGTAAAGTATTTGATAGCCCAACCATCGTTTTTGATGAAGAAATGTTGCGCCCTGAAACGCAGGGTATGGAAGCATACGTAGATGGCATCAAAAATATTATTGAAGCACAGCAAAAAGTTGCAAAAGCTTACTTTGAAGACGGCTCTATTAATGATGCCTGTCCTCCTTTGCAGGCGGTGTTATATATAATGGCTGAGGGTAAGTATGAAGGCAAAACGATTGATGATCCGTCAATACGTGAAATGTTCACCCGTGAGTATTTGTTACAAAGTGACTGGTATAAAGAACGCCTGAGAATTAAACAGCAGCGTGATGCTGCTTTATGGCAAATGAATAAGATGTATCTTGAACAGAAAATGGATGAGACCAATGAGTCAGTCACGGAATTATGGGCAGAACTACAAGATCAAATGGAAAATGCAGAGCAAATGCTGAAATGGGTTAATAGTGATAGCTATCTGCAGCGTCTACAAGGAACCTTAGGTGCGGACTGGATACATAAAGGCGTGTAGTTTTTGTAGAGACTAGGCCCCTCCCTGCCCTTGTCTCTACATTATAATGGTGCTCCTGTCCTAAGCCACGCTTCCAAATGATTTATCCACAGCACCCGCTGGAATGTTAAGCCCGGCAAGACGGCAGCCTTCGGCAACTGGACCGCCAGGAATTATTTGATAAAGATATTTCATGCCGCCGCGTGAATGAAATTTTTCATCCAGTGCATCTTTTATCTGTCGCATATTAGGGAATTCAACTTTGCTGTAGTATTCCTGTAGTGCTCGAATGAGTTCTACGTGGTCTTCATTCAGCGTTAATCCGTCAGTTTTAGCGATTTCCTCGGCGGTATTAAAATCCCAGTCTTGCGGTGCATTTGGGAATGATTCAGGTGTAGGGTTCATCTATTGCTCCTGTTATTTATAATTTGTAAGTATTTCAGAATTAAGCTTTAACTATTTTATCAGGGGAACGTCGTTGAGGTAAAATCTTTAACATTTTGTTGTCCCATAACTATCCATCGAGGTGTCGCAGCTCCGGTACCGGCATCAATTAAGTGAGGATGGTCTGCATCCAGTTGTCTAACAAGCTCTTCCTGAGACGGATCGACGTCTACTATAAATATATGTTTTCCACTATCGAGATCTTTCTGAAAGCGTTTAAAATCTTTGTGCGGTGTTTGTATACCATAAAAGCCACCGCTCCAGGTAATAAAGCCAAACATTACAATGGCAAGAAGGTAAAATGGTGTCCAGGTGTAGGTTTCCGGTAGCGACGTTAAATAACCGACTGCAAGTACCAGAATTGCCGATAATGCTCCAAATATAACGCCGAGAATAGTACCATGCACCACATCCTGTTTAAAAATAGATTCTATATTATGTAAATGCTCATGTCTTTCAACACCGCCATCATCTTTACTTAATACGTGTATCTGAGGCTTTACCACGCCTCTACGTTCTAGTTCCTGTTCAAGGTCATCAAGGTCATCAAGACTATCGCTGATAAAGTAGTGTCTTTTCATCTTCTTATCTCCGTTCAGTTTAAGTTAAAGAACCACACTAGGTTGGAACAATTAGCTATCGATTAAGTTCATTGTCACGGTAATGTGCGTCTAACCAGCATTTAGGTAAATCTTCGCCAGAGAGAAACTGTAAATTTAATTTATCGAATTTTTCAGGATCCTGAACTTCTTCGCCGTGCTGATAGCGCCCTACCAGGGTCTTATTAAACGGATCAAACAGGTCGCTGAGAGATAATATTTCTATCATTTCGTGATGTAATTTTTCCTGTAAAAACATAATGACCTCCAGTATTGAATATTATAGGCTTATTCAGCTTCTACCAAGGGTGATACGCCTTCATTTATCAAGCGTGCAGATTCTTCGTGCATGGTTTTGATGTAGTTACTAAAATAATCGCTTTTGTTTATTGTGCCGTAAGGTATACAGCAATGTTCAACAGCATGATTAAAATCGAAGGTATACTCGGCATTATCCCAGTCGACAGCACTACCGTCGATGACTTTATGGAAACGGTCAACAAACATTGCTGCGGAAGACAGGGCCAGGCGGTGTAATACTTCTTCAAATTCTTTTTTGTCCACACAAACAGACCACTCCTGTTCGTCTGCATTAATGTTTATCCAGTCATGCATAGAAACGGTGAAACCAGTCAGGTCGTGTATTTTTTTAGAAACAGCTGACTCGTCGAGATGATGAGAGGTATCAGTATTCGATATGCGCACCGGTATACCATGATACAGCTCAACATCAAGACCTGACTCAATACGAGACCAGCCGCTGTGGCAGGTGTTCATTGACATAGTAACCCCCTTGCTGCATAACTAGTGAAAACACATTATGTGATATTAGGGCTCTGATGCTTTTAAAAGTCAAGAGACTTTAAGTTGAAAATAAAAAAAGAATTATGACGCTGAAGCTAGTGGTGTGCTTGTTTTTATGCTAAGGCATTGAATTTATGATTAATTATTGTGAGACGGGTGCTGATATTAAAGATAATGTATAAATATATTTTATGATGAATAACTGAGCCACGGAGAAAAGAAAATGAAATAAAAAGAAAACAGCAATAAATGTCTATTAGGTAAAAAGGGTGTCAAGTTAAAGTTAACCCGAATATATCATAGGAATACAGACATCGAACGGGTAAAAATAAAGCTTTTAAGCCGGCAATCAAATAATTTATAGATAATCCTTTTAGTTTAGAGATGTTCTATAGTATGTATAGAGAATTAAAATGGATAAAAACGTTGAATGAGAATAAACAAATCTCCTTGCGTTGGCGACGAACAAAAATCGTTGCTACAGTTGGGCCGGCGACTGATTCAGAAAAAAGAATCAGCGAATTAATAAAAGCAGGCGTTAATGTTTTTCGCTTGAACATGTCACATGGTGATCATGATTATCATCGCCAAATATTTTCAAGAATTCGTTTTTGTGCAAAGAAAATGGATGCGCATACAGCTATTTTAATGGATTTATGTGGGCCTAAAATACGTACAGGAAAATTTAAAAATGACAGCATAATATTAAAACAAAATTCAAAAGTAATTATTAGTTGTGGTGCTGGAACGGGAGAAGAAGGTTTAATAATTTCGCAATACAAAAAACTTTGTAATGATGTAAAAAAAGGCGAAAGAATCTTACTTGATGATGGCAATCTGGAGTGTCGTGTTGAATCCGTAAAAGGGAAAAACATTCAATGCAAAGTTATTTATGGCGGTGAGCTTAAAAATAATAAAGGCATTAATCTTCCTGACTCAATGGTCACTGTGTCTAGTTTTACGGCCAAAGATAAAAAAGATGTGCAACTGGCCATGGTATTAAGTGCAGACTTTGTTGCTTTAAGTTTTGTGCGCACGGCAAAAGATATTGAAAGCTTAAAAAAATTCATGCAACGTACTAACAGGGAAATTTCTATCATTGCAAAAATAGAGAAACCTGAAGCGGTAGCAAACATCGACAGTATTATAAATTCAGCATATGGCATTATGATTGCTCGTGGTGATTTAGGTATTGAGTTACCTGCTGAAGAAGTACCGTTAATTCAAAAAGATATTATTAATAAAGCACGCCTGAATAATTGTCCTGTCATTGTAGCCACACAAATGATGGAGTCGATGATTACAAATGCGAGGCCTACCAGGGCTGAAGTTGGTGATGTTGCTAACGCCGCACTATCGAGTAGTGATGCAGTTATGTTATCTGGCGAAACAGCGGTAGGAAAATACCCGATTAATGCTGTGAAGATTATGGATAAGATACTGCGTGAAATAGAAAGGCATCAATGGAGCACCTGTAAGTTTGGTGATGATTTAGATTATAGCAACGAGGTAACTTCATCAAGAAAAGCCATTGCAAATGCGGCAAGTTCCCTGGCGCAGGAACTAAAATTACAGGGAATAATGGTGCCGACAAATAGCGGCTATACCGCTGCGGTTTTATCTGCAAATCGCCCGTCATCGCCATTAATAGGCATTTCCTGGTATAGTTCTACTTGTCGAAAACTGGCCTTACATTGGGGAGTCATTCCTCTTTTTATAGAAAAAGCAAAAGCTAATAACTGGCAGGTTTTAAGCCAGGAGATTGGTAAAAGCTGTAAATTAACCAAAACCGGCAATAAAGTATTGCTGGTATCAGGCTTTAATGATGATGAGCAATTAAATGAGCCAGTATTAAAAATCATTATATTAAAGAAATAATACATCTATTTAATGTGTTTAGAATAAAAGGCACAGGTTATTGATTTATAACGACGCGTGAATATATCTGACCACCATGGCAGAAAATTACTCCTCGACAACTCCTCGCAACTGCTCCTGCGTTGCCCTACTACCGTACGTCCTGTACATATGCGTTGTCCTAATACGACCACTACGGATGGTGGAAGTGCAGATATTGCAGGAGCAAATGTCTGCCCGTCCATCCATGGACATATTGCATTTTCCGCACTTCCCACTCTGACCTCCACGGATGGAGGAAATGCAATAGGATTGTAGGAACAATCCTTGCCATGTGGGTCGGATGGAGAAAATATAATAGGACTGTAGGAACAATCCTTGCTACGTGAGTTCTGCTGCAACGTCCTGTTGCAGAAGCCTGATAAATCAACAAGCTGTATCCTCCGTAAACATGGCTCACGGTGCATAAGAGTATGGGCGATAAGGATAAGGCCTGTAATTAAGTGGCGTTATGTGGCAGTGATCTATTGTATAAGGTCGCAGAAAAGGTGACTGGTAATTTGGATAGTGTCGCCTTATATTCTGATCTCGTTTATAATCAAAATGATTAAAACGGCCAGGCGGCGGTCCGCCTGGCCAAAAAGGCAGTTCTTTACGTGGAAAACCGGGAAAAGACATAGCACTCATGGGCAGTAATAAAACGATATGATCAGAGTTAGTCGCATTAATATAAGTTTTGCCTGGATAGAATTTTCTAAGCTTGTCATAGTCTAAACGCGATAGCTGATCTGTTATCGGTAACAGCTTGATTACATCAGGGAAGTTCATTTCAATTAGAGTGATTTAGATGGTAAATAATAAAATAATTATGTCTGCTAAAGCGGTTATTATGACGGCTTTATTGATAAATACGACGAATGTAACTGCCTCAAATGTCACCATTCATAAAAATGAAAGCAGTGGTTTGTTGACCTGGACGGCAGTGGATACCGGTTTTAGCATAGAGTTAATTCAATTATTACCGGACTTTATCCGTGCAATCTATGCAAAACATAATTTCCCGGCTGAAGAAGTTGAGCGTGCAGCCAGCTATTGCATGTTTGGCACGATTTTAAAAAATACCTCAGAGCAGCATTTAAGTTACCGTGTAAAAGACTGGTCTTATCGTACACGGGATGGAAAAACGTATCCCGTTAAAACTAAAACGCAGTGGTTAGAAGAATGGCGAAAAGCCGGTATATTGTTTTCATGGACATTATTACCCGATGCTGGTGAATTTGCTGTCGGTGACTGGCAACAGGGTTTTACCACCATTAAGTTAGCCAGAGAAAGTGAATTTGATATGATTTTTAAATGGCAGCTAGATGGCGTAAAACATACCGGTGAGTTGAAAAATCTAAAGTGTGCACCTGAAGCGCTTCCCGATCTTGAATAGCTGGTATTTATTATGATGAATTTAAAAAAAATTTTATTAACAGTATTATGCAGTATTTCATTTTCGCTTGCAGCTGACTGGCAGCAGCCGGAGCTAAGCCATAATTTAACCCCGGTGACAAAGGTAATTCCCGCCAGTAATTTTGAGTTGCTGAACATGGATGAAGAAAAGAAAAGACTCTCTGATTACCGAGGTAAAGTTGTATTGCTTAATTTCTGGGCAACCTGGTGCCCGCCCTGTATCCGTGAAATGCCTTCGATGGAACGGTTACATCAACAGATCAACGCAGATGACTTCAAAGTTATCGCGATAAACCAGATGGAAGATATTGATCAGGTATTTGCTTTCACCGGTCAGCTGGAAATTGATCCAAGCTTTGAGATTTTGTTTGATAGTCGAAGCGAAGTATCACAGGCATACTCTGTACGAGGTTTGCCTACAACCTACCTGATAGATAAAAAAGGTGATATCCGCTATCGTGCTGTCGGTGGCCGTGAATTTAACCATCCTGAAGTGGTAAAGATAATTAATGAGTTAATAAAAGAATAATCTTAAATAAATTAGTTGAATCGACCGGTGTACTGCTCCTAGGCAATTGCTCCTCGGCAATTGCTCCTGCATTGCCCTAATACCGTACGTCCTGTACATATGCATTGCCCTAATACCGTACGTCCTGTACATATGCATGCCCTACTACCGTCCATCCATGGACATATGCAAAACCGGCACTTCCACCATCCATGGCGGTCGTAGGGAGAGGATCAAGGTGTTGAATTTACGATACTTTATCGGTTATTTTGAGCGAAAACGTATCACCCATACGTTGAGTTCAAAATGTTCGAGAAAGTCTTGTAGATTCAGTGCATTTGATTTATTTAGGATAATCTAATCAATGAGGGTAACGGTTGTTTCCGCGGTTTTTTTATTGATACGTAATAAAACATCACAATACTCATTAATTTCATCGGTGGGCGTAGGGTCATCAGCACAACTACAACCGGAAATAACGCCTGTATAAAACAATCCTGCCTTAACGTGTATATAATCTTTATCACTTTCTACATTTAATACAGTAACTGATAAGTTTTCTCCGATTGCATAACTGCTTTGTGTTAAACCCTGCTGCAGAGGCAATAAGGCTGAGTTTATAGAACAAAGCTCTTTTTTTAGAATATTATTGAAGACATCGCTATGCCATGCTCGAAGTGACTGGCTTAAGTAAAACATTGCAAATGGCCGACTTTCACTAATATTAAGGTTTCTTCTTCCACGCGTGGAAAGTGATTGCTCATATGCGGGCTGCGCAGCCAGCTGCCGGCAGGGTATTCGCCATATTCATCGATAAATCTGCCTTTAATGACGAGCACTTCTTCGCCGCCCCAGTGGCTATGCGGTTGAAATATTTCGTTTTGTGGCCACCATACTAATGCTGTGCTTTCCTTATTGTGTGTATGTAAAGAGCTAACTCTCAGCTTGCCAATGCCAGCGGACCAGTGCTGGTCTTCAGGTTTTATTACCACGTGTTTGTTGTCATCTTGTTGAAATTGGTCGAGTTTTACAAAAAGTGTACAGCCTTCTTTGGTATAAGGTTGGTGAAAAGAACCGGGTGGATTTCGTATATATGTTCCTGCGGGGTAGTCGCCGTTTTGATCAGAAAACACGCCGTCTAATACATAGATTTCTTCACCTTGTGGGTGTTGATGTGGCGGGAAAAATGAGTCAGCTTCAAATTTCACAAAACTGGTGGTGTGGCCAGACTCCTCGGCTTCTCGTTCCAGGTGAACTCGAGAGACGCCATCAGCAGAGCTTTTTATCCACTGTTGCTCATCTGCTAGTACGCAAACGGGTTCTGTAAAATTCATATTTAAAAGATAGGCATTCTTCATGTTTCTGTTTTAGCAGCTTATTTGACCCGTATCAAGGTTGTGATTTTGCGGTTAAATATACTACGGTTGTTAAAAAAGAGGCAAGTGAGATGAAAGTATTTAACCCGGATATTTCATAGGAACGCTGCTAATCTTGCTTAACACTATGATTAGAATAAGAAATGTAGGTATATTAGAAAAGTACACTATGTACCCGATAACGCTATGCAGTTTTTGGAAAAATATCAGCGGCCATTTTGTACGATTCCCCTGTAACCATAGCTACGGCTATGCTTTAATTACGGGCTTCCTGCCCTTCACCCTACGGGCTCGCTTCGCTCATGTAAAATCGTTCTTACGATTTTATCGGCAAATCATACAAACTGACTCACTGATAATTCCCCAAAATTCTGCATTCCTATGAAATATCCGGGCTAGTGATTTATTCAACGATTTTACCGGCTGGTTAACAGTAGGCGTCATTGTTTTATGATGGCTTACCTGTTCAGTATGTTTATTAGTAAGTCAAAAAAAGACGATTAATTGCCTAAGGTATAATTTAGCGTTATCTAAATGTTTGAGACTGATATTCATAGCTATACCAGTTTATGTCTGCGTCTGTAAATAAAGGCATCGTCATAAAACCGATTACACCAATAAGGGCCATAATAATTGCGCCCAGAAATGCACTACCAAAGCCCTTCACTTCAAAGCCAGGCACCAGTGCCGCCGCAAGCATTATCATCAATGCGTTAATCACCAGAGCGAATAAACCAAATGTTAATACAGATAACGGTGCGGTTAAAAACCAGAGTGCTGGTCGGATAAACGCGTTGATTAAGCCGAGCACGGCCGCTGCAATCAGGAAAGCAAGAAAGTTGTTTGCTTTTATCCCTGGAATAATTAATGTGGCAAAAGCTAAACCAACGGCTGTTGCTAACCATGTAATAAGTAAAGCTATCATATTGCCTTGCCTGGTAGGAGGCTGTCCGAGAATAGAAAGTCTACTGCGGGAAAGCTGATTTTGGCCATGTTTTTCCATAATACTCATTTAATAGCGGTGCTATTCGCTTAAAATTATGAAAAAATCTGACTCAAAACAGCTCTCCCTCGTTACAACTGTTATTCTCGGATAGCCTGCAGGTCTAATTGAGTCAATTAGTGAGAGAAGGGCTTTTGCGTCTTATCAATAGAAAACCCGTCTTCAGCCTGTTTTTTCACTGTATTTGTTTCTTCATCAGTTTCAGATTTTATATTATTATTCATGCAGCATTCAGCAATTTCTTTAACCGCCAGCTGGTTTTCAACTTTAGTCAGATTGAAACTTCGTTTATAAGGTTCGTAAGCAAGAGCGCTTTTGATTTTAAGAGAGGTATCAAGGCGAATGAAGTGTGTGCTGCCAGCAGTTAAATTAAGTGAGATACGGGTTAAACCCGAATAGTTTTTATCCGGTTCCAGTTCAAATTTAAAATGGCCGGGCGGCAGTGTAAAATGCGTCACGGCTCCATTTTTTATGGAAAGTTTAAATTCATCGTTAATGTATAAATCAGGGGAATAAATCGCATTGGATGTGGCGAAAGGACGATAGATATAAACCATAACCTGATTGTCGGCGGCTATTTGAGGTGTAAATAGTTTTACACTATTTGTTGTACTGCATGCAGCAAGAAAAAGCAGGTAAAGTAATGGCGGATTTAGTCGCTTTATTTTACTCAAAACTTAATTTATATCCTGCTTTGTCCAGGTGACTTATTTCTTTTATTAAATCCGCAAGAGTCATGCTGTGTTCATCTAACCAGCCCTCTGGGAAAGACAAATGAACATTTTTTTTGTTGATGGTAATATCTATTTCAGGAATTAATTGATCGGTACGGCCACGGTGCATTAATACAGCGATACGTAAGAGTACACACATTTGCTTGCCGGCTTTAATAAAGGGGGGCATCAGTTTTTTAAAGTGTTTAACACGGAATTTACTTCGATGAGATAAAACCAGCGCCGCCAATAGAGCCTGCTCCTGCTGGGAAAACCCCTGCATGTCAGCATTGGCTAATATGTAGGCTCCGTGTTTGTGGTAGTTGTTATGTGAAACCTGGAGACCAATTTCATGCAACATGGATGCCCATGTAACCAGTGGTTTAATATGCTCAACATCTACAGGCCATTGCCTGGATGTTGAATGATATAAGCGATCAACCGTTTTAGTAATTCGTTTAGCCTGTTCGATGTCAACGCTCCAGCGAGTCATGGCCGCTTCTACTGTTGCATCGCGTACATCATGGTGTGTTATACGACCAACAAGATCATAAAGCAGGCCCTCGCGCATACTCTGCTCCGAGACCTGCATCTGTTCAATTTTTAATATTTTAAATATAGCCAGTAATACTGATAGGCCACCCGTAATGACGGCTGTGCGGTTTTCACTTAAACCGACAAGGTTTAAATTATCGATATGTTTGGCATCGATAACAGCGCCACGTAATTTTTGTAATGATTTATAACTGATGCCATCCAGGCACCAGCCCTGTTCACGTACAATGTTGGCAATTGCTTTTATGGTACCAGAGCAACCTATCGCTTCATCCCAGTTGCCTGCTTTAAAATCGGCGGCTTGCGGAAACAGGATTAGAGCGGCTTCCAGCTCTGCTGCTTTCATGGCTTTTTTTGTTATTTCTCCATTAGAAAAAAAGCGTTTGCTTGCGCTGACACAGCCGGTGTAGATGCTTTCACGTCTTTTCGGCATCATGCCACGACCAACAATAAGCTCGGTGCTACCGCCGCCAATATCAACCACTAATCGTTTGCCTTTTGTTGCTGCCAGGCCATGTGCAACGCCAAGGTAGATGAGCCTCGCTTCTTCGCGCCCGCCAATAATTTCGATAGAGTGATTTAAAATGTTTTCAGCCTGTTTAACAAAACTTCGTGAGTTTTTTGCAACACGCAAAGTATTTGTGCCGGCAATTCTTACCGCAGAATCTGGCAGATCCCGTATTCGTTGGGCAAAGGTTTCCAGGCATTCAAAAGCCTTATTTTGAGTGGATTGATCTATAATTCCATTATCATTAAGGCCGCCGCCGAGACGTACATTTTGACGCAATCGATCAATAACGGATAATGTACCGGATTCCTCAAGACGAGCAACAATCATATGGAAGCTATTTGATCCAAGATCTATGGCAGCGACAGTTTCGGGTAAATGATATTTCTTCGTACTCATCTAAACTCTTTATATGGGATTTCGAAGTATAAGGTATGAATTAAAAGCAGCATTTTACATTATTAAGTGATAAACCACGTGTCTTTAAATAATTTTTTCGCATATATAAAAAAGTTTAGCTGTGTGTTTTTGCTAATTGCTGCGGGCACAGTAAAGGCAGAATCGCCTGAAGCCTACGCCAGTTGAAAAAATAACAGAAAAAACAGCTGAGCAAGAAATTGAGTGGACACTACCAGTAGAGGATGAAGATTATGATATTCATAAAAAGCATAATCCGATAGATCCCTGCGATCGTGGTCTTGATACATATAACTATGAAACAAGCTGGTATGATGAAACACAAATATATGTGAATTCGCGATTTTGTGAGCCAGCACTCTGGTTTGATAACTTTTTTGGTAATGATCGTGTCTTTTTAGAAGGTGCTGCTGGAACTTATATTCGCTGGAGAAATGATTTTAGTTATGATGAAGAAGAAAGTTTTTCCTTTAATTCAGATATTAGTTTTAGCGTTGAATTACCGGTTCTGGAAGACCGGTTGCGATTAACTTTTGAAAGTGATGAAGATGAAAATCTGCGTGACATTGCACCGGGCACTAATCAGGAATCAACTAATAGCCTGGGTTTGCAGCTAGATGTGGCAGAAAATATAAGGTCCAAGTTTAGTATCAATGTTAGTTTGAAACCAAGAGTGACATTGCGTTATCGTTATACTTATCCAGTTTATGAAACAGTAACATTACGATTAACGCAGGAATTACAGCGTGAAAGAGAAATTCATAGTGCCCGGACACTATTTGATTTTGAAAAATTATTTAAGAATCAGCTGTTCTTTCGATCTTCGAGTGAAGCCAGGCTGTCTGAAGTATTTGATGGTGTTGACTGGTTACAGGCGTTTGTACTGTTTCAACGAATTAATAAAAAAACCTCGTTATCCTATGAAACAAGTGCTAATGGTATAACCGAACCTTTGGTTCTGGCCACAAACTATCGTGTGGCTGTTCGTTTCAGAAAAAACTTTCATCGAAAGTGGCTGTTTTATGAGATAGCACCCGAACTAACCTGGCCAGTAACGTTTGATGAAGACCGTCAGCTAATTGTAAAAGACCGTCGCTCAAAATGGTTAATACTTTTTCGTTTTGAAGTACATTTTGGTAATGCTTATAAGAAACGCTATGAAGATTATAATTAATCAGAATTGTCTTATTATGTTGCTTTTGATTCTAGAAGTTTAGATGGTAAGGGCGCTGCCAGCTAATCACAAAAATCAGTTATATCGACTTGCCCCGGAAATAATTCATCAAGTTGTTCGTGTACTGCGATTTTGTTTTGATACCTCCGTCAGCTAGCTGCAGGGTGGTTTATTGGAGTAGCCAGGCAGGGATCCAGTTTGAACCAGTTAAGAATAATAGTTAAATGCGTATGCATTGGTATATATGAATAGTAGAATTTATCACTATGAATAACGTTCGTTTATATTACATTAAACATCAGGGAGAGGATGATCTGGCACAAATAGATGCGATACGGATGGAGCAATGGCTATCGGAGCTGTCAAAGCAAAAGCGCGCGTCCATTCAACGCTTATTACATTATCAGGATCGTGTGACTTCATTGGCCGGTCTACGTTTGCTCAGCCTGTGTGTACAGGATGAAGGCATTAGAAATTTTAAATTAAATGACGTGCAATATCCGCAGTCAGGAAAACCCTTCTGGAAAAATAATAACGATAATTTTGATTTTAATATCTCACACTCCGGTAACTTTATACTGATAACAGCCAGTGCCACACTTAAAGTAGGCGTTGATGTTGAAGAGATCAGGCAATTAAAGCGTTTAAATTTTAAAAAGGTAATGTCAGCGGATGAGTTAACTAAAATTCAGCAGACACCGGTGATATTTTTTGATTTGTGGTCAAAAAAAGAAGCAGTAGTTAAAGCTGCAGACACAGTTGGTCTGGCACGTATGTCTGATGTCAGTTTAAAGCAGGATATGGCCACATTAGACGAGCAACAGTGGTTTTTAAAAAATATAAACCTGGACAGTCAATATGCGATTAATATGGCAACTTCTAAAACTGTTGATGAATTAATCGTAAAACAAATACAGATAAAATATTTAAAATAAATTAATGTTATGATAGTAATTCTTAAGGCAAAAAAATCTTTTTTCTTTTATGCTGTTAGTGTCTTAACCAGGTATAACCGCTGCCTGTACACAGCGTAAAGTGTGGTAATCAAACATTCCGTCAAGCGCGTCATAAACCGGTTTTAATTTTCTGCTGCCATCATCAACGTTTAACAGTGTTTCATGAATGATATTGATTTCCTGCTGATTTAAATCAATGACTTGATTTAGCTTGAGTTCACCCTGTTCAATGCAGCTGGCAAGATGTGAGTAGACGGTTGTGGTTTTAATATTACGCTGGCTGGCAATAGCGTCCACATTAAGACCGCTACGAAATAATAACAGGCTCTCGCTGATAGTATCTGTTACATCCTGATGTTCATTGTTCATGTGTTCGCTGATTACTTTTAGAAAGGCGGCTGCGTATTTTTCCAGTTTGCTTTCACCGACGCCGTTGAGCTGTAAAAACTGTTCATTGTTGGCTGGCTGGCGCTCCATCATTTCAGATAAAGTCGCATCATGAAAAATAACAAATGGCGGCACATTATTTTCTTCAGCGATTTTTTTACGGCAGGCACGCAAGGCTTCCCATAATGTATTGTTGGAAGTCCTGTCTGTGTTATATGATTTTCTTCCATTGCGAGAGGTTTTTGCACGATTGCTTTCTTTACGTAATAACAGGCTTTCCTCACCGCGCAAAACGCCGCGGCATGTTTCAGTCAGACGCAGGCTGCCATGGCCTTCAAAATCCACGGCGAGTAAATTTCGGCTGATTAACTGGCGGAAAATATTACGCCATTGTTTTACATCATATTCATTACCAATGTCGTAAACGCTGAGCTTATTGTGACCGAATTGTTTTATGCGTTCGTTGTCTTTTCCGGTTAATACATCAATCAGATAGGTGACACCAAATCGTTGTCCAGTACGATGTACACATGAAAGTGCCTTTTGTGCAGCAATGCTTGCGTCCCAGGTTTCAGCGGGGGTTATACAGTTGTCGCAATTACCGCAGGGTTCTTCAAGTACTTCATCAAAATAGTTGAGCAAAGCCTGGCGTCGACAGCGGGTGATTTCAGTAAAGCCCAGCATAGCTTCAAGTTTACCGTGTTCAATACGTTTGTAGTGTTCTTCGGCGGTTGATGTTGCCATCATTTGTTTGAGCGTAATCACGTCCTGCAGGCCGAAACTCATCCAGGCATCAGCCGGCAGTCCATCACGCCCTGCCCGGCCAGTCTCCTGATAATAAGCTTCCATGCTTTTAGGTAAATTAAGGTGCGCTACAAAGCGTACATCGGGTTTGTCTATACCCATACCAAAAGCAATGGTAGCAACGATAATGACGCCATCTTCATTGAGAAATCTTTGCTGGTTCTGTTGTCGAATGTCGCTAGTCAAACCGGCATGGTATGGTAGTGCAGTAAAACCTTTTTCAGTTAACCAATGAGCGGTGGCCTCGACTTTATTACGTGACAGGCAATAAACAATGCCGCAATCATTTTCGTGTTCATTCTGAATGAACCGTAACAATGCTGTTTTCGCGTTACTCTGTGCTTCTGTTATGCGGTAACAGATGTTAGGCCGGTCAAAACTGGAAATATACTCATTTGCATGCTTCAGTGCCAGTCGGTGTTTAATTTCAGTACGCGTTTTTTCATCAGCAGTTGCCGTTAAGGCGATTCGGGGGATGTCTGGAAACTGTTCGTGTAACAGTGATAGCTGGATGTAGTCCGGACGAAAATCATGCCCCCATTGAGAGACACAATGAGCTTCATCAATGGCAAAAAGTGAGATCTTTGTTTGTACCAGTAAATTCAGAAAATGGCCAGTCCTAAGACGTTCGGGAGCAACATATAACATGTCCAGTTTGCCACTGATTAAATCTTTTCCAGTTTGTCGTGCTGTTTGTGCATCCAGTGTTGAATTCAGGTAGGCGGCATTAATGCCTAATTGTTGCAATGCGATGACCTGGTCATGCATGAGAGCGATAAGTGGTGAAATGATAATGCCGGTGCCCTGGCGAACCAGAGAGGGTATTTGATAACACAGCGATTTACCGCCACCTGTTGGCATAAGCACAACAGCATCGCCGCCATTAACAACTGTCTGGATGATTTCTCGTTGTTGCAGACGAAAGTCAGAATAACCAAAAGTATCACGTAGATAATTGAGTGCAGCATCGTCCATGTCTGTTACTCCGAAATAGATTAGTGGTGATAGATTTAGATAAAGGCAGTAAAAGTTTACCTATAAAAAGGAATAAAAGGAAATAGAATGCAGTGATTATCAGGAAAGTTTGGCTGGCAGATTCGTTATGATGGTTTATTTTTAACCGCTGATAGCAATTTGTAATACAATCACATCCATGTGCTTATTTAGATTGGAATAAAACGAAAGTATTTAACTACAACCCTTAGGTCGTGGCAGCCCCGCAATTTTATTTGCGCATTTGATTAGGCCGGTGGGGAATAAAGAATAAATATACTTTTGATCACTGCGATCTTTGCCGTACTTTTTCTTCATTATTTTTGAGAATGAACGTGGCTCACAGACACTGCCGTTTTCTTGAAAATACTCTCGTGCTTCATTGATGATGTCCCAGTGTTCCTGAGTGAGTCCATCGACAATTTTTTCGTTCTTAGCGATTTCAACAGCGAGTTCCTCGCTCCATTCATCAAGATTTTCTAACCAGCCTGCTTCGCTGAGCTGTATAATTTTTCCGTTAACTTCTACTTGCATTGAGATATACCTGTAATAATAACCTAGTAATTTGATCAGGTATTATAGCGAAAATCAGTGAAATTATAAACACTAAGATTAGCAAGGTTATCTTGTTCTAACCCGTTGAATTTACGATATATGTTTGTTAGCGAACAAGTTGCCTGTTCACTTCTTCACTTTTTTCTTTGCCTTCCAGTAGCTCAATTAAGCTTAAAGCAAACTCCATGGCGGTGCCAGCGCTACGGGAAGTAACAATATTGCCATCGATTTCTACGGCGTTTTCAGAGATGGAAATGCTGGCATTGCCGAGTGCGGCCAATACACCGGGAAAGCTGGTTGCAGTTTTACCTTCTAAGACCCCTGCCTGCGCCAGCGCTTTGGGCGCGGCACATATGGCAGCAAGATATTTATTATCTGCAGCCTGCTTTTTTATCAGTGCCTGTAGTTGTACGTTGTCGCGCAGGTGGTCTGCTCCGGGTAATCCTCCAGGAAGGACTATAAGGTCGAAAGATTTGTTAATGACTTTATCAATAGTTGTATCCGGGATAATGGTGATGCCACGTGAGGCTTTTACCGGTTGGTTATCAAGGCCACAGGTGGTTACTGATATACCTGCTCGCACCAGTAAATCGGTTATGGTTATTGCTTCGAGTTCTTCACAGCCCTGTGCAAGGGGCACCAGTACATGCGACATGATTGTTTTCCCGTTTTTTATTTGTTTTACGAATTAATTTTGAAATCGGTAGTATTGTTATACCCTGCTCGTTTAATTCTTTCAAATGATTTTGCAGAAACTTTATGGTGTTTGGGTATGGATGTGCAATAGCTATGGCGTAACCACGCTGGTTTATTTTTTTTATAAATCGATCAAACTGCTGGCGCAGGGTGTTTTCTTTGTTATCGGGATCCAGAAAAAAATCGCGTGACAGGCTCGGTATTTTATATTCATTTGCAATTTTTTCAGCGACTGATTTACTGCTGGTTCTGCTGTCGATAAAATACAAACTGCCGTGATGTGAGAGCTCATCCATCAACCAGCGCATATGGCCGGGATGTCGGGTTAGTAGACTGCCCATGTGATTGTTTACACCAGACACATAAGGCACAGAATTTAAATTTAACCGTAACTGCCGGTTAAACTCGTGTTTTGTCATATGTAAATCAAGCGTGCCTGGTGAATGTTTATGATGTTCCACAGATTGCATGGGCAGATGCAGCATGACTTCTTTATGGTTTTTTACTGCCAGACGGGCTAATTCTTTTGCGTAGCTTGTTTTCGGAAGTATGGATATGGTTAGTGCAACGGGCAGTTTGATGATGTCCTGCCCGTTTTTTAAATTATTGCCTACATCATCAATGATGATGCTGGCAAATTTTTCTGCATGCACAGGTGTCTTAATTAAAACTAAAACGAGCAAGGTGCTGCTGACCAGCTGAAATTTTCTGACGATAAATCTATGGGTTAAAATGTTATCTAACTTCCTTGTTAAACAAGACCTGTAAGACGTCGTTTATTAAGACTTACTAAATATATTTAAGCCTTTTAATAACAGTAGCGCTTCATAAAGCTGGAAATCTTCAGAAGCTTTTAATTTTGGATGTTCTTCATCTTCTTTTTTACCTTCTGCTTCCGCTTTTTTTATGGCTTCCTGCGATTTAGTCGGGTTGCTGATGCTGTGGCTCAAATCAGATTCTTTAATGCTTAATGAAGTTTCGTCTGTAGAGTCTTTGATTTCATATCGTTCAAGCAAAATATCAGGGGTAATGCCTTCGCCCTGTATGGAGCGACCACTAGGTGTGAAATAACGCGCTGTGGTTATTTTGACTGCACCGCCACTTCGTAATTCCTGAATGGTTTGTACTGAGCCTTTGCCAAAAGATTTACTGCCCATGACCACAGCACGGTGGTGATCCTGTAATGCACCGGCAACAATTTCTGATGCAGAAGCTGAGCCACCATTAATTAATACAACCAATGGCAGACCATTCATTATGTCACCTGGCTTTGCATTAAATTCAAACTCTGAATTATCAATGCGGCCTTTTGTGTAAACCAGCTTGCCATTATCAATAAAAGCATCAGAAACATCGGCGGCAGCACTTAAAACGCCGCCGGGATTGTTGCGTAAGTCGATAACCAGTCCCTTTAATTCATTTTTATTGTCTTTTTTAAGCTTGCTAACTTCACTCACCAGGTCACGTGCTGTTTTTGACTGGAAGTTACTGATGCGTATGTAGCCATAATCGGGTTCAAGTATTCGGCTTTTTACGCTTTTCACCGAGATGATGTCGCGGGTAACAGTGAACGGAAGGGGTTTGTCAGCGCCTTCACGTATCACGGTTAACTGGATATCCGTGCCCGGGTCTCCACGCATGATTTTGACAGCATCATTTAATGTCATGCCTTTAACCGATTTTTCATTAAGTCGTATGATCAGGTCGCCAGCTTCCAGTCCAGCGCGAAATGCGGGGGTGTCATCGATGGGGGAAATGACTTTAACAAAACCATCTTCCATGCCAACCTGAATGCCAAGGCCACCAAATTTACCGGTAGTGCCGATTTTTAACTCCTTGTATTCGTCAGGATTTAGATAGGTGGAATGCGGATCAAGTCCGGTTAACATGCCGCGAATAGCGTTTTCCAGCAGAGTTTTATCATCAACATCTTCAACATAATCGGTTTTGATGCGTGCAAATATATCTGAAAAATTACGTAGTTCGTTGAGCGGAAGGCCGGTGGCTTCCGCATTTTTTTTCTCTGCCAGTACACTGCTGGTTAATGAAACTGAAACACCAACAAAAATACCAAAGACCAGAACCAGAAAGGTCTTATATTGTTTGCTCATAAATAACTCCGGTTAATACCACTTTATAATGTTTAAAAATCTGCGCTTTGAAGATTGACGTAAGAGCAAATCGGTTAATAGGTAAATGATAGTGCTTAGAGCACATTAATGCTAGCTTGTTCAACTATAAATATTCATGTAAGCGCTTGCGCAAAGCTTTTTTCCGTAATAGCGGCGTTAAAATGGCCTAAAATGCGGGGCCGTGAAGTGGTAATCTGCCATAAACCTGGCTTTAGCTTCCTGCGTCGCCCTACCTCCCGCGTCCATGCAGTCGTGCGCTTTTCACTCAGTGCCCTCTACTCTGCAGACCTTTTTGGCCAGCAGAGCTGTTCAATTTTACCCAGGCATCATGTCGACAATTTTTGTCTTACTCTAAGTGTTGTACTTTGCTAATATGCAAATATTCCTCAATATAATCATGATGTTAAGCTGTATTTTTAGCGTTCCTGTGAAATATCCGGACTAACGACTAAATTGTCAGCAACAATTTTGAAAGCCCGGTCACGAAGGGCTGAGGTATCAGGCATCTGCCGAATAAAAACCTATATAGTGCAAAGCTTTCATCATCTGCAGGCACCTATAATATAGTCTTAGTGGCGTGAGTCGCTTTTGAAGTGCACCATTTTGCAGGATTGACTGGTTTGCCACGGGAGCGAATCTCAAAATAAACACCACTTTGCGGCTGTCCGCCACTGTCCCCGGCGGTTGCAATAACCTCACCAGCACTGACCCAGTCGCCCGTTTGTTTGAGTAAGGACTCACTGTTGCCATACAGGCTCATGTAGCCATCACCGTGATCGATGATAGTAATAAAGCCGAAGCCCTGAAGCCAGTCTGAGAAGGCAACTCGGCCGTGGCTGACAACCTTAATCGGTGCGCCAAAATCAGCTTTGATTAATACCCCGTTCCATTTTAGATCGCCCTGATGTTTAGACTGGCCGAATTTGCTGAGAAAGGAGCCCTTTGCCGGCCAGGGCAGTTTGCCTTTTTGTGCGACAAAGGGGCGGTTTTCTGACGGGTTACTGGGAATGTCCGCGAGTAATTCACCGAGTGATTTGAGCAGGTTTTCGATGCGACCACGACTATTTTCCAGGCTGGATAACGTGTTTTCCTGGTTTTTAATTTTATTGCTCAGTTCATTCAGCAAGTTTTTACGCTGTGATCGTTGTTTTTGACGTTTTCTTTTCTTTTCTCTTTGTGTTTGTAGCAGTGTTTTTTGAGCTATCAGGGTTTGTTTGAGCTCGGATTCCACTTGTTTTTTTCTTTTAATCGTTTCGCTGAAGGCCTCGATTTGTTGTGTCCGGGCACGACTCAAGTAGTTGAAATATTCCTGCGCTCTACCCGCTTGTGCCGGGTTTTGTTGATTTAACAGCATTTTCAGGTTTTGCTGATGGCCCATGCTGTAAGCTGACCGCATTTGTTCTGATAAAGTGGTCTGTTGTCGGCGCTGCTGTTTATTTAACTGTTCCAGGTCACGCTCCAGCCTGGTTTTCTGCTCCTGTATTGTTTGCACCTCTTTGGCTAAGGCCTTGAGCACTATAGCGTTTTTGCTGATTTCAGATTCAAGTTTTTTAAGTTCTGTGAGCACGTCACTACGTTGTTTCTTGCTGCCTTTTAGGTGCTGCTGTATTTTTGCGATACTTTTTTGTAGTTTTTCAAGTTTGCTCTGATATTGCTCCATATCTTCATTTTTTGATGCATAAACAGTGTTGGAGCTAAAAAAAAGACTTAAAAGTAAAAATATTGAATAATAGGTGCGTAATTCAGTGTCTATAGAAAACATGGTTATGGTGAGTGTTCTGTTAATTTCCGACCGATGTTGAGGATCGAGTAAAAATAATTACTCAAATTTCAGGGTTTAGCTATTTCAATTCAAAAAAAAGTGTATTAATGTATGCTTTATTAATTATATTATTAAGCAATACTTTTGCACCGAGGAAGAAATATGGCAATAAGCCCGAATAATCATGATTTAATGTCACGTGAAGAAGATATTAGTCGTGCCTCCCGTTCTCTTAAAGCAATGTCACATCCCCTACGATTAAAAATTTTATGTACCTTAGGTGACCAGGAAGTGAGTGTACAGGATATCGTTGATGCTGTGGGCACCTCACAAAGCAATATCTCTCAACACCTCGCTATATTACGTGATAAGGGCATCCTTGCCTCCAGGAAAGACGCCAACAAGGTTTATTATCGTGTCGGTGATACCCGCACCTTACGTTTAATCGGCATGATGCAAGACGTGTTCTGTTCTACGGGCGTGGTTCAGTAGTATTTCGCTTATACAGAGGTTCTCCGGCTGTTTTCCCTGGGGTACTTAGTCGCGCTTTCTTCATCCGGATATTTCATAGGAACGCTGCTGATCTCGCTTAGCACTATGATTATAATGAGAAATTCAGGTATAGTTAGTAAGGTGCACTATGTACCTGATAACGCTATGTAGTTTTTGGAAAAATATCAGCGGCCATTTTGTACGATTCCCCTGTAACCATAGCTACGGCTATGCTTTTCGACGAATCGTACAAACTGACTCACTGATGTTTCCCCAAAATTCTGCATTCCTATGAAATATCCGGGTTAGTGTTTTATAATCTTTTTTTTAATTATGTCCTGACGGGACAACTTCATCAGGTATTGTCGTGGAGCAGCTCACAGAATTTGTAACAAACAATTTGATCTTATTTGCCGCCCTGCTTGGGGTGCTGGTGATGCTGATAAAAGCCGAATTAGACCATCAGGTCAATAAAGGACTGTTACTCTCGGTGTCAATGGCTATTCGCCTGATGAATAATAATGACGACGTCTTGATCATTGATATTCGACCTGCAGCTGAATTTAAAAATGGCCACATCACGGGCGCTAAAAACATCCCTTTAAATGAATTTGCTTCAAGTATTGATGATTATTCTAAATTTAAAGATAAAGCGGTTTTAATTTATTGTAATTCAGGCAATACGGCAACGCGTGCGATAAAGTTATTAAAAAAGACGGGCTTTGAACAGATTAATAACCTGGAAGGTGGCATTGCGGCGTGGAAAGAAGCGAATATGCCCTTGTCCAAAAAATAGTGAACTTTGTATGAGAGCCTCCCTGCTAACATAAGCGCCGGGTGAGGCCTCTCAGAGGGCGGAGTCAATTTAATGCCTCTAGTGGCTGATAATCGACATTTTTTCTTGTGACCCCGCCCCGGATTTAGAGCTTCCTAGAGAATGCACTACACTAGAGCAAGTTTTCAAGCAATTTTAATATATTCACCGAACCAGGAAAAATCATGAGTGAAGAAAATCAGCAGTTTGCAATTCAGAAAATTTATTTTAAAGACGTTTCTTTTGAATCACCCAATTCACCACAGGCGTTTACTGATGGTGAATGGAAACCACAAATCAATGTACAGATAAACAGCAGCCATCAGGCTATCACTGATGACACGTACGAAGTGCTGTTGAGCGTTACCGTAACGGCAAAACACAATGAAAAGACCGCTTTTCTTGCAGAAGTCAAACAGGCGGGTGTTTTTACAATGTCTGGTTTTCCACAGGAAAATTTGGCTGGCATGCTTGGTGCGTATTGTCCGGAAACCCTGTTTCCTTATGCCAGAGAAGCCGTTTCTGAGTTAATTTCAAAAGGTGGCTTTCCGCAGTTATTACTTGCTCCGGTTAATTTTAATGCGCTGTATAGTCAGCAGATGCAACAGCAGTCAGAGGCAAATTCAGAAGCTAAGGCTGACCAGGGCGTAGCGCACTAAGTGTCTGTTCGGAATAGTTAATTGATAATCAGAATCTATCAAAGACAGCATAAGATTTATGCCGGCTGTTGATCAAAAACACCCCATTGTTGTGCTGGGCGCGGGATCCTGGGGAACTGCTCTGGCCATTCAAGTGGCCAGAGCAGGTCATCAGGTTCTACTGTGGGGGAACGAAGTTGAGCATATACAGCTTTTAAAAGAGCAGCGCTGTAATCAGCAATATTTGCCCAATATTGTTTTTCCGGAGCTGCTGCAATTAACTGCAGATCTTGAGCAGGCGCTGGCCTCACCAGCGTGGGTTCTCATCGCAATCCCAAGCCATGCTTACCGTTCTTTTTTACGAAAAAATAAGCATTTGTTTGATAAAAACATTGGTATTGCCTGGGCCAGTAAAGGTCTGGAACAGGGCAGTGGTAAACTGATACATCAAGTAGTAGCTGAAGAATTACCGCAGTGTAAAAAAACGGCTGTCATGTCAGGGCCAACTTTCGCAGCTGAAGTAGCGCGGAATTTACCTACCGCTATTACCGTAGCCTCTACCTCTGAATCTTTTTCCAGACAGGTTAGTGATGATTTGCATAGCGGACATTTTCGCGTGTATTTAAGCACCGACCTTATTGGTGTCGAGCTTGGTGGATCATTAAAAAATGTACTTGCGATTGCGGCAGGTGCGGCTGATGGCCTGGGGTTCGGTGCAAATACACGCGCTGCATTAATAACCCGTGGTCTGGCAGAAATGATGCGTCTGGGTGAAGCCATGGGCGGCAAGCGTGAAACCTTTATGGGGCTGGCGGGCATGGGTGATTTAATTTTGACCTGCACCGATAATCAGTCCCGTAATCGGCAAACCGGTTTGTTACTGGCGCAGGGGAAAACGCTGGAGCAGGTGCATAAAGAGATTGGCCAGGCGATTGAAGGCATTAAAACGACAAAAGAAGTGGTAAATCTGGCGCGTAAATATAATGTTGAAGTGCCGATTAGTGAGCAGGTTTACCGTGTTTTATATGAAAATTGCCCGATAGATGAAGCGGTGCACACATTGTTGAACCGTAAGACGTCACAGGAAACAGTTTAGATGACAGCAGACTTGGCCGCAAAGGACGCGAACAGCGCAAATATTTAAAAAACTAAATGGTTTTTAAATATTTGCGCTGTTCGCGTCCTTTGCGGCAAAAATTCTTAAAATAAGTTTGAGGCTATTAATACACTTTATTTCCATATAAATCTCCTGAATATAGACATGTTTTTTAGACTCATTTGCAAATTTATTAGGCCTAAGATAAGTAACGGATTTTCGGTGAAATAAACAAAGTACTGTTCTATTTATGTTTCATATTGCCTTATACGAACCTCGCATTGCGCCAAATACGGGCAATATCATCAGGTTGTGTGCTAACAACGGTTGCCAGCTTCACCTAATAGAGCCGCTAGGGTTCGATTTAGAAGAAAAAAAGTTGCGCCGGGCGGGTCTTGATTATGGTGATCTTACAAAAGTTACACGTCATCTTAACTATCAGGAATTTTTGGATAAGATGGATGGACGTCGGGTATTAGCTTGTACTACAAAAGGTAGCCGACCTCATACCCAGATTGAATACCAGATGGGGGATGTTTTACTATTTGGCTCTGAAACGTCTGGTCTTCCCCCTGAAGTAATGGAAAGCATTACACCTGATAATCGGTTAAGGATTCCGATGCAACTAACTAGCCGTAGCCTTAACCTGTCAAATGCAGTTGCAATTATCAGTTATGAAGCCTGGAGACAAATAGGATTTGTCGGTGGAGTTTAAAGGTTTGTTATTGAAAATATGAGGCAATCAGGGTTAACGCTTCAGGCAACGTTTAAAGCAACATGATACTGGAAAGATGCCTATTAAATTAGCATCATAGGAAAACTGTCCAATGACAATGAAACATAACCGTCGCAATTATTATCGCATTCTTCATGTCCAAATGGATGCTCCGACTGAAATCATCAAGGCCAGCTACCGGACTTGCATGCAGAAACTGCGGGCACACCCTGATCTCGGTGGTGACAACTGGAATGCCGCCTTGATAAACGCGGCATTGGCAGTACTGAGCAATCCGGAAAAACGACAGAGGTACGACAGGGAGCTCACTGAAAAGCAGACCTTCAAACGCGATGTTGCTAATATCGAAACAAAAACAACAGCAGCGGAAAATCACCCAGAAAAACGGAGATGGATCCGCAGATATGCCAGAGCCTTGTTCATTCTGCGGCGCACCACCGACCAACACCGACATAACCGAGTGCCTGCGCTGCCAGAGTCCATTGACACGCCTTATTTCAGACAGCCCTTCACAGACCGACCAGCGCGCATTCAACCGCATGGATCACCATTGTCCAATAGAGGTCTGTGTGTACTGGCCTCAGGACAATGCTTACCGGGGGCGTATTCACAATCTGACACCGGGTGGCGTAATGATAACGCTGGAACATCAACTGTTAACTGACCAGGTAATAAAGTTATGCAGCAGTTTGCTTGATGCGGTTGCCCGCGTTGTTAGCTGCAGCCACGACATGAAGCGACAGGGCTTTGTGCTAGGACTGGAGTTCATCACTTTGCGCATTAACCGGCCAAAAGGCACATTTATTTCGGAAAGTGCCTGAGTCCCGGCCCAATCCAGCCATTCGACCAGGCAGTACAGGTACGTTAGATTAAAACAGTTTCACAAAACGCCGAAGCAGCATTTCATCGAAATGATTCACGTATTCTTTTTTCATTAATTTCAGGGCGTCAGAGGGTTTTATTTAAGTGGCAGCAGGGTAACTATGGGTTTTTTCTGATACTTACTCGAAAATGATGCATGATGACGTGAAAAGTAAGCGGGGTTATTTGGGATATTGACTGATATTAGAGTAAATGAGAAATTATTGGATGAAATTTCGCAGCTTGTACTATAGAAACAGGCCTTTTATAATTACTTTTGACGAGACGTGGAAATTGATTACCTGGTGACCGTGGACCCCTCCATGGCGGGAGCTTCAGCGGTTCCTGTTATCATCTCATCAAACAGCGGCAGCAGTTAAAGGAGCCAAACTCGAAACTGTTTGTCCGTTACCTCGAGCGTTTTTGGCGGGTATAGCGAGGTACTTGCAAAGCGCCTCTTTGCACACCATCAAACATAATTCTTTTATTCGATATAGCATTGAACGGGATATGAAAAAATCTAACACAATACATACAACACGCAAACAGCCCAGGGAGACAATATACGTTTTTCATTGGGGTCGTATCCTGAGCGGTGCCGTGGTACTGCTGGTGCTGGGTGGATTCGCCGCCTATGGACTTAATTTGTTGTTCTCCTCCCCAGAGGGCTCAGACATGGCAGAGGCCCTGCCGAAGGCAGAGGTTGCTGAGACGGCAGATTCAGACTCAGTGCACGAGAACACACAGCTGTTAGAGGAGCCCGTATTCGCAGAGGACAACCGAGCGCAACAACTTGCTAAAAGCGAATCCCTTGAAACCGGATCGCCCACACCAGAGGTGCTGCAATCACCAACCGCAAACCATGCGGACAGGGAAACAGCTGTGGAGGCGAATGTTAACGCAATAGATCCTGGAGCCGCCGAGTCAGCAACTGTCGCACAGTCTCTTGAAGATATGCGCGCAACGCCTGCGGAAGACGAGCTTTCTCATCCTCAGGCAGGGATTTCTCAGGACATGCCGTTGCCGCTCCAGGAAGAAAGTCCCGACGTTGCCGATACATTGCTGGCAACCGACACCACAAACAGCCCTTTTCAATTGAAGGAGCTGAAGATTCTCGAGCCTGGGGTAAAGCGTTTTCTGCTTCCGGGATCCGTTTCGAACAAAGAGCCGCTGGGTGAACTGAATGATATCAGTTTCAATGCGGAGGGAATCGCCGTGGTCTGGACGTACAGTGAGGTAGTCAACAAGCGTGGTAGCCGGCTGAATTACGTCTGGCTACATGAAGGTAGCCAGGTTGCAACAGTAAAGGTCGATATCGGGGGCAATCGCTGGCGCAGTTATTCGAGCAAGGTCATCAACCAGTCGATGAGTGGGTCGTGGCGAGTAGAGCTGCATGATGGCGAGGGCCGTCTGCTGGCAAGTGCTGATTTCCTTCTTTCTATGACACCGTCCGGAGATCCGTAACTTCAGTACTGTCAGCTTAACGTAAGCAACAGCGATTTTCTTGAAAATTTCTGGCTCATCTAAACCAGGAATCAATACGTCACAGGTTTATTTTTTGATTAATATTACTATTAACCTGCTTAAGTTGACAGTACCAAATTTAGGCTTGTAATATAGAAACAGGCCTTTTATAATCCCTATGCTTAACAAGATACAGAAAAGATGTTCAGGGGCTATCGATAATGCATGGGCTCTGAGCTCCCCTGATAATGTGGCAATGCAAGACATAATCACGTTTCTCGTTTTTACTGAAAAATTGATATATAAATCGCTTTCAGGTTTTCACGATATATGAGAATATAGCCCACTAACGGTATACATTTACAACAACTTATTTATTCACTCTCTCTTATTTCCACTAAGGCAAGTCATATATGAGCAGTACCTGCTTTCAGCTTAAGGGAAGTGTTATTACTATTTTTATACTTGAACTCTACCAGTACTCTCGTAGTGAGTTCGCCCAGCAACTTAGCGACAAAGTAAATCAGGCGCCTGAATTATTTTATCAATCACCTGTCGTTATAAGTCTGGGGAAAATTGCTGAAAATACAACCGAAATTGACTTTATTGAATTGCTTGATTTATGCCTGCAGTATAATTTACAGCCAATAGCATTCAAATCTGCAGACAATCGCTTTATTCAGGCGATTGATGCTACAGGATTTCCATTATTATCAGAGACTGGATCTCGTGAAGCGGCCAGGCCACAGCCAGAAATAGCACAGCCGGACAACCAGTCTCAGGTAAAACTAGAATCCCGAAAAAGTAAAGTGATTACCAGGCCAGTTCGTTCTGGCCAACAGGTGTATGCAGAAGGCACAGATTTAATAATATTATCTCAGGTAAGCGAAGGAGCCGAGGTACTCGCAGATGGCAATATTCATGTTTATGGCACATTACGAGGACGCGCACTGGCCGGTATCCAGGGTGATACCAGTGCCCGGGTTTTTTGCCAGAAACTTGAAGCTGAGCTCATATCTATTGCAGGACATTTTATTCTTAGCGACTCGATGCGCGATAAAGCCTGGAAACAGGCCGCCCATGTATACCTCGACGAGCAGACCTTGCATGTGGAAGCGGTTTAATTAATACTTCAATCTTATTTTTTTAACAAAAAATAATTAGCAATTATATTTAGTAACCATACTTATATAACTACATTTACTTACTAAGGGAGCCATACATTGGCCGAAATTATCGTTGTAACTTCAGGTAAAGGTGGCGTTGGCAAAACAACAACCAGTGCTGCAATAGGCAGTGGGTTAGCAATACGCGGGCACAGAACTGTCATAATCGATTTTGATGTTGGGTTGCGCAACCTGGATCTGATAATGGGCTGTGAACGGCGGGTAGTTTACGACTTTGTTAATGTTTTAAACAATGAAGCGAACTTAAATCAGGCGCTCATAAAAGATAAACGTAATAATAATTTATTCATCTTACCTGCTTCACAAACTCGCGACAAAGATGCATTAACGCAGGAAGGCGTTCAAGCTATCCTTAATAAACTGGCCGAAACATTTGACTATATAATCTGCGACTCACCTGCTGGCATTGAAAAAGGTGCTCAAATGGCTCTGTATTATGCTGATCAGGCGATCGTGGTTACTAACCCTGAAGTTTCATCTGTACGTGACTCTGACCGGATTGTTGGTATTTTGCAGAGTAAATCATTACGCGCTGAAACGGGAGCGGAACCGATCAAAGAGCACTTGTTACTTACGCGTTATAATCCGGTGCGCGTTGCCAACGGTGAAATGCTGAGCGTAGAAGACGTGGAAGAAATACTCGCTATTCCTTTATTAGGCGTTATCCCGGAATCAGAAGCCGTACTAAAAGCATCTAACTCGGGCGAACCCGTAATATTCGACGCCACGGCTGATGCTGGCCATGCATATAGTGATGCTGTCGACCGCTTACTGGGTGAAGATATCGATTTTCGTTTTATTGAAGCAGGAAAGAAAGGCTTCCTAAAAAGATTTTTAGGGGCCAGATAGTGAGTATATTCGATTACTTTATAAGTAGAAAAGCAAGTACCGCATCACTCGCCAAAGAACGCTTACAGGTAATAATAGCGCATGAACGCGGACGCCAAAAACTGCCGAATTATATGCCGCAGATGCAGCAGGAAATTATCGATGTCATTAAAAAATATATTTCCATTGATGATGAGCAGGTATCTATATCGCTGGACAGCAATGACAACCATTCTATTCTGGAATTAAATGTCACGCTGCCTGACGTCAGTAACTAATGAATGCAAGAACAGGGTCAGCCATTAGCAGTTCCAGGTCATAGGCAGTAGTTGTTTTTTACGGTTTCTACCCGCAATAGTTAACCTGGAGAGCATAAAATTCCGGTGGGATTAACCCGAATATTTCATAGGAACGCTACATATTCAACTTAACACTATGATTATATTAAAAATTATCGGTATATTAGTAAAGTGCTCTATGTACCAGACACCGCTAGGCAGTATATGCAGTTTTTGGAAAAATCTCAGTGGCCCCATGTTTGATTTATTTTGGGACCGATTCGCCTGTAACCATAGCTATGGCTATGCTTTAATTTCGGGCATCCTGCCCTGCACCCTACGGGCTCGCTTCGCTCATGTAAAATCGTTCCTATGATTTTATCGGCGAATCAATCAAACTGACTCACTGACTGATTTTATAAAATATGCCCCCATTGCCTATGAAATATCCGGGTTAAACAAATTACGCCGCAATCTTCATTTCTGACACCTCTTGTTCCATTGATGCCTACTGAATTTTCAAGTTAGGATACCATCGCTCAAAGGTGCTCTATAGATCACTGTTAAGTACCGCCGTTGTTGTCTGCAAACGATAGTGAGCATCTTCATGTGTCCATTGCACTTGTTGCTTCTTGACCATGCATTTGGCAGCTACCTCGCTAACCTTAGAATCCGCAGTTGGACGGATATTTGTGGGCAATCTCAGCGTCCCTACCGTGACTGCATAAATGGGAAACAATGGTAAAGCGTATTATATTAATTTGTTTAATTATATTTCCTGCCATGGTCTGGGCTACCTTCAAGCCTGTACGAATACTTGCGCCAGAATTAGTGACAGGTATTACATGTATGAGTGATACCATTTGCCTGGATGATGTATCCCGTTACCCTGAAGCAGTTAAACTTTACGATGAAGCCTTCGACTTCGTGGTATCAACAATTGATAAAATAGAAAAAAACCAAAAATTATATTTTGTTCCACGCAAATATGTTTTAAGTCATTCGGCTTTAATAAGGCATCTGCTCAAACAATGGGAAAATCAGGCATTGTTATTAGCCCAAAGGTTTGGACATATTACTATCTTCGCCATGAAATAATTCATCATTTACAAGCAGAGAGAATGGGTGTTATTTCTCAGTGGAGCAGCCCCAATTGGTTCATTGAAGAAATGGCATATATGCTGAGTGAAGACCCACGAAATCAGTTATCTAAGACACATCAAGAATACCGAGAAAAGTTCTCTAAATGGTATAAAACTGTTGGCAAAGATAAGCTATGGGAGGCTTCACGTGAAATATAAAATGCATGACCCTAATCGGGCTGTCGAAATTATTAACAACCTTAGAATTGTTCTAAAATTGGGCTGGATCAGCCTAAAACCTAAATAAATCAGTTGAATCGACCGGTGTACTGCTCCTGCAAAACCGGCACTTCCACCATCCATGGCGGTCGTAGCGAGAGCGATCAAGGTGTTGAATATTCGACACTTTATCGGTTATTTTAAGCGAAAACGTATCACCTTACGGTTTTCAGCAAGGATGCTGTAATATCGCGGATGCAGAATGCATAAGAGCGTGAGTTAAAATGTTCGAGAAAGTCTTGTAGATTCAAGTGTATTGGTCGTTCGCAGTAGGTTCGACTGATTTATTTAGGTTAAACGTTGATATGGCGCTAACGACCCTTCTCGACACTCAGTAACTGTCGACATTGCGTATATTCTAATAATCACTCTATTCTGATGGTCTGAGTTGATAAAAAAGTGAAACGTATTGGTTGGAATCAGAGGGAAGGGGTTATCATTAGGATTCTTTGGTTTGACCTGGGTTAGAAAAGGTGTTACTAATTCTAAACTTGGTCTAGATCTGCGATAGATATAACTAATCACATCCATAGCTAAATTTAAATTGAGGGTATCGGTCGCCAGTATTAATATTGTCTGGCAATGAATATAAACGTCTGACTGGAATCAGTCAAAATCATAAATAACACTGTTTTGGGAGAAAAAAATAATGCTTAAAAGAATGTTACCTTTGGTCGCTGCCGTCGCGATCGCACTATCACCAGAGGCCTGGTCCGAAAACATGTTCAGCGACAAGGCCAAACCGAACAGTTTCTGGTGGCCTGATCAGGTGGATCTCGGCTCGCTACGTGACCACGATGACAAATCCAATGCCTACGGCGATGACTTCGATTACGCAAAGGCCTTCAATAGTGTCGACCTCAAGGCCCTGAAAGCGGACATCGAAAAAACACTGACCACGTCACAGGACTGGTGGCCAGCGGACTGGGGTCACTATGGCGGCCTGATGATCAGGATGGCCTGGCACAGCGCAGGAACCTACCGCATACATGACGGACGCGGTGGTGCCGATGGCGGTCAGCAACGATTCGAACCACTAAACAGCTGGCCTGATAACGCCAGTCTCGACAAGGCGCGCCGCGTGTTATGGCCGGTCAAGCAGAAATACGGGCGTAATGTTTCCTGGGCTGACCTGATGATCCTGGCCGGTAACGTCGCACTGGAATCGATGGGTTTCGAAACCCTGGGCTTTGCCGGCGGCCGGGTGGACGACTGGGAATCTGACCTGGTGTACTGGGGCCCCGAGACCAAGATGCTTGGCAACGACAAGCGTTACAAAAAAGATGGCGAGCTCGAAAAGCCGTTGGCAGCATTACAAATGGGTCTGATTTATGTCAACCCGGAAGGCCCCAGCGGCAATCTTGACCCGGTCTCTGCTGCCCATGACATCCGTGTATCATTCGGCCGTATGGCGATGAACGATGAAGAGATTGTTGCACTGATTGCCGGTGGACATACCCTGGGCAAGAATCACGGTGCCAGGAAAGCTGACTGCGTAGGTCCGGAGCCTGCCGCTGCTGCCATCGAAGAGCAGGGTTTTGGCTGGAAGAACAAGTGTGGTAAAGGCAATGCTGAAGACACTGTGACCAGCGGCCTGGAAGGTGCCTGGACCCAGACACCAACCGCGTGGTCTATCCTGTATCTCGACAACCTGTTCAGGTTCGAGTGGAAGCAGCAGAAGACGCCCGCTGGTGCAACTGTGTGGGTGCCTACCGATGAATCGATGCATACAGCAGTGCCTGATGCCCACGTCGAGGGCAAACGTAATCCGCCTGTCATGCTGACGACAGACCTTTCATTGAAGGAGGACCCCGGCTTCCGCAAGATCGCCGAGCGTTTCTGGAAGAATCCGAAAGAGTTCGACCAGGCTTTTGCCAAAGCCTGGTTCAAACTGACGCATCGTGATCTGGGTCCGCGTACACGCTATGCCGGCAGCGAAATCCCGGAAGAAATATTCGTCTGGCAGGATCCTGTTCCGGCTGCCGATCACAAGATAAGTGATAAAGAGGCAGACAAGCTGAAAGCGCAGATCCTGAAATCCGGTTTGACAGTGCCTGAACTGGTCAGAGCGGCATGGGCATCAGCTTCTACCTATCGCGGTTCTGACATGCGTGGTGGTGCCAACGGTGCGCGCGTACGCCTTGCTCCGCAGAAGGACTGGGAAGCCAACGACCCGAAAGAGCTGGCCAGGGTACTGGAGAAGCTGGAGAAGATCAAAAAAGACGCCGGCATCAAGGTCTCCATGGCTGACCTGATCGTACTGGGCGGTGCTGCAGCTATCGAGAAAGCCGCCAAGGATGCCGGTCACGAGGTCACGATTCCGTTCACACCGGGTCGCGGTGATGCAACACAGGAGATGACCGATGTGCATTCGTTCGCCGTACTGGAACCGAAGGCTGATGCCTTCCGTAACTACTACAACGATGGTGCTTACGGCTCTCCAGCTAACATGCTGGTCGAGAAGGCCGACCTGTTGAGCCTGACAGTACCGGAGATGACTGCACTGGTCGGCGGCATGCGTACATTGGGCGCGAATGCCGGCGGCTCGAAGCATGGCGTGTTCACCGAAAAGCCGGGACAGCTGAGTAACGACTTCTTCGTCAATCTGCTCGACATGTCCACGAAGTGGGCGCCATCGAAATCAGAAGGTGTGTACGAGGGCCGTGACCGTAACAGCGGCAAGCTGAAATGGACTGCGACACCTGTCGATCTTGTGTTCGGTTCCAACTCAGAGCTCAGGGCAGTCGCTGAAGCCTATGCCTCTGACGATGGCGAGAAGAAGTTCATCGACGACTTCGTCAAGGCCTGGTCAAAGGTGATGAACAACGATCGATTCGACATCTGAAGATGAACGGACTGCCCGTGTGATCGTTACACGGTGATCGTGCACGGGCACACCGGTTGTTCAAGTAACAAG